>CANEVP010000022.1 GCA_947442475.1 Rickettsiales bacterium | reverse complement strand
CTTTGTATATAAAAAAAATTTGGCTTCAGGCGAATTTAGTTGGATTTCTTTGGACAGGTGAGGGGCGATGAAAGTTCTTGTGTGTAGGCTTATCGGACTTTATTGGATTTCTTTGAAATGGGAAGTGGTTGCGGGGGCTGGATTTGAACAAGTGCTGCGAAGCTTTGATTTTGGCGGATTAATCTTTTTTGTAATCGGCTTTGTACATAGCTTTGTGCATACAAAAAGAAGCGTTTAAAATTTGACTGATTCCAGCGGTTTTTAGTTGTTGAGGAAAAAGATAAGCCATGCACATATGCACTGACCAAAAATATAAAAATTAAATGGCGTATGACTGTTAAACAAAAACCAAAAACAATAACCTCAGAATCGCTAATTTACCAAGCAAAAGACGGAGCAATTGAACTAAGAAGCAACATTAAAACAGAAACTATTTGGGCAAGTAAAATACAAATAGCGCAGATTTTTGGCGTTGATAGATCTGTGGTTTCAAAGCATATTAAAAACATTTTTTCCGATAAAGAACTTGATGAAAAAGTGGTATGTGCAAAATTTGCACACACCACTTCGCACGGCGCCATTAAAGGAAAAACTCAGACTAAAAATTTAGAACATTACAATCTTGATATTATTTTAGCGGTTGGTTATCGCACAAAATCATCTTTAGCCATTGAGTTTAGAAAGTGGGCAACAAAGACCTTAAAAAAACACATCACTCAAGGTTTTACCATCAACAAAAAAGTTATCGCGCAAAATCATCAAAAATTTCTCAAAGCAATTGAGGATGTTAAAACGCTTACTCGAAACAGCGAAAATTTAAAAACAGGCGATATTTTAGAGTTAATAAAATCATTTTCTTATACTTGGTTTTCGCTTGATAGCTTTGACAAAGGCAGCTTTCCAAAGACAGGCACTAAAAGGTCAATTACTGTAACGGCAAAAGATTTGCAGCAAGATATTGCAAAACTAAAAGCTGAATTAATCGCCAAAAAAGAGGCTGCAGCAATCTTTGCTACTGAAAAAAACAAAGGTGCCTTAGAAGGAATTTTGGGAAATGTTTTTCAAAGTGCGTTTGGCGAAGATGTTTATCCAAGTTTAGAAGAAAAAGCTGCGCATTTGCTTTATTTCATCGTAAAAAATCATCCTTTTAACGATGGCAATAAAAGATCAGGAGCTTTTGCCTTTATTTGGTTTTTAAGAAAAGCGGGCTTGAAATTTTTAGACAAAATAAGTCCACAAACCTTGGCAAGTTTGACAATTTTAATCGCCGAATCAAATCCCAAAGAAAAAGACAAAATGGTTGGTTTGGTTTTGATGCTTTTAAGAAGCGAAGAAAACTTAACTTCGCAAAAGAATAATAACAAAAATGGCAAATAAGGCTGCAAGAAAAGCAACGCATTCATTAAATTTTTGCCTTACAAAGCGGCCAAGCAAGGACATTTAGAACTCATTGACTTAAGTTTGAGTAAATATTAATATTAGGATATTACTTTTCCTACTTTTAGTATTGCATCTAATATAATGTTATCACTTACCACGGTTGCAAAAGCTCAAGAAAAAATTGCTGAAAATGCTCGTTTACAGCGGCTTGCAATTGGGCTAACTCAACAAGGTTTAGCCGAGCGATCTGGAGTTCCTTTGCCAACCTTGCGCAAATTTGAACAAAAAGGACTTATTTCTTTAGAGGCTTTTCTCAAGCTGCAGATGGTTTTGGGTGGGCTTGAAAATGTCATCAAATCAATTCAGCCAAACACTTCTGCATTTTCTTCAATCGATGAAGTTCTTGAAGCCAATAAAAAGCCAACACGCAAAAGAGGAAACCGCAGATGAAAGATTCAGTAAATGAAGTAAAAGTTGGGCTGAATTTTGGTGATGGAATTATTCCGGTTGGGCGTTTGGCGATAAATAATCGTCAGATTTATTTTCAGTATCACGATTCATTTATTGAGCAAAATCTCAATATTTCACCATTTCACCTGCCGTTAAAATCAGGAGTATTCAGCTTTGATTACAATTTATTTGAAGGGCTTGGCGGAGTTTTTAATGACAGCCTTCCTGATGGATGGGGCAGGTTGCTTTTTGATCGTTTCGCCAGATCTTCTGGAATTTTACCTTCCGACATCACGCCTCTAGATCGCTTGACGCATATTGGATTAAGTGGTCTTGGAGCTCTTGTTTATGAACCAGATCACAGCACCAATGAAAACAGCGAAAATATTAATTTGGACAAACTAGCCAAACAAACGCAGGAAGTTTTAGATGGCGCATCAGATGAGGTTTTGCAAGATCTTCTAGCCTTAAATGGCTCGTCAGCTGGCGCGCGCCCAAAAGCTTTGATCGGTTTGAATAATGATCGAAAAAATATTATTCACGGCGCTCACGATTTGCCCGAAGAATATACGCCTTGGATTGTAAAATTTAGCAGCGCGCAAGATGGCAATGACGCTGGCGCAATTGAATATGTTTACGCTTTGATGGCTAGAAAGGCCGGCATTTCAATGCCTGAGGTTCATTTGTTTGAGGCCAAGAAAGGTGCGGGTTATTTTGCGGTTAAGCGCTTTGATCGAAATGGTAAAGAGCGTTTTCATATGCACACGGCCTGTGGGCTCTTGCATTCCGATTTCAGAGTGCCATCTCTTGATTACGAAGATTTAATTTCACTGACCAGCGCACTTACAAAAGATGCCCGAGAGATTGAAAAATTATATCAACTGGCCGTCTTTAATGTTCTTGCCCATAACCGCGATGATCATTCCAAAAATTTCAGCTTTCTAATGAATCAAAAAGGCGAATGGAAATTGTCACCAGCTTATGACTTAACTTTCTCATCTGGTCCACGCGGTGAACAAAGCACCATGGTTGTGGGTGAGGGACGAAATCCTAGTGTCGATCATCTAATTAAGTTGGGACAAAAAGCTAAAATAGCCAAAACACGCATTGCTGAAATTATCGATCAAACACAAACGGCGCTGGCAAATTGGGAGATTTTGGCTAAGGAATATGGTGTATCCGCAGATAATATTCGCTTGATTGGTAAGCGGATTAATCGCAACTAAAAATGTTTGTTGGCTTAGGTTCGGCGACAATCGCTTTTCTCGAACCGCCTTTGTAATTGTCTTCGATGCTTCAAAAGGAGTGAGGAAGTTAATGTTTATCGTGGTGATCCGAAAGTGCGATTTCGTACACTGTGGTACACGTTATACTCATGAAATGTCTATTCGTGATTAAGCCTTCTTTCGAGTTCTTTCTTAATGTTTGCCATGTTATCGCGAATATGATCGCAAAATGAATCTATGGTATAAAGCTGCTCATCAGAAAAATTCTGAGCATCCTTGGTAAAATGATTTAAATCTGATGAAAATTTTTCTGCTGAATTTCTTAAAAAATAAAATTCAACTTTGGCGTCAATAGACATAAAAATTTCTTAAAAAGTTAATAATCAAAACATGCGCAAAGCCTCTATTATCAAGGCTTTACAATGTATTGATTTTACTCAAAAAGAAGTGTCTATCAAGTTGAAAGAAGGGGTGTTGTTAAGTTTTCTCAAACAGTCATTGAAAGCCGTCAAATATAACTCATTTGCTTGTTCAGGCCTAATCAAGCTTTTTAAAATCCGAAAAATCGTTTTTTAAGCAAATCTGACCAAGAATATGAAAATGAACCCCGCTCCATCGTTCTCATCATCGGAGTTTCTTTCTGCGATATGTCACGAACTTAAAACCCCTCTTAATGCCATAATTGGGTTTTCAGAGGCGCTGAAAGAAGATATTGCTAATCCCAAACTGGCCAAAGATTGCGTTGAGTACGCCCAAGAGATAAATGCTGTTGCCAATGATCTAACAGATTTGGTTCATGATTTGCTTGATGTTGGACAGGCGGCTTCGGGAAATTTCTCGGTCGATGTGAGTAAGGAAATTGATGTGCGTGATATAGTTAAGAGGTCTGTGCGCATTAATTACGATTACGCCCTAAAAAGAAATATTGCGATCAATGCTCATATTTCTGGTGAGATCAGGCCAATCAAGCTTGATGCGAAACGAATGAAGCAAATTCTGACGAACCTTATTTCTAATGCGGTTAAATACAGTCCAGTTCGTAGCGAGATAAAAATTTTGGTTTGCGATATCAGCCCGTCTTTTTTTGGCGCCTCAGTACCAGCCATTGAAATTGCTGTGCAGGATTGTGGTTTTGGTATGACTGAAAAACAAATCGAGGTCGCTTTTGCAAAATACGGAACAGTTCCAAATCCAAACTCCAAAAGCGTCGATTCTTTTGGATTTGGTCTGCCAATTGTAAAACAGTTAGTGGAAGCGCAGGGGGGAAAGATAGAGATAAAATCTAAAATTCATGAAGGCACCGTGATTAAAATAATTTTCCCTTATCAATAAAAAACGCTCAGATGAAAAACACTCAAATTCAAAACCTGTTTTGGTTTTTTCTTTTGGCTTGCTGTTGGGGTCCGTCGTTTCTTTTTATTAAAGTTGCGGTTGAGAACATACCTCCGCTAATTATTGCCAACCTAAGAGTAGCAATAGGTGCGGCGCTGCTTTTTCTAATTTTAAAAATTAGAAAAACTGAATTGCCAAAGTTCGGACCGGCTTGGAAGCATTTTGCTGTGATGGGATTGTTTAGCTGTGCTTTGCCATTCGCTTTATTTGCGATTAGCGAGCAATACATCGACAGCTCTCTTGCCGCTATTTTGAATGGAACCACGCCCCTTTTTACTCTGATAATTGCGCATTTTTTTACTGAAAATGACCGTCTTACAAAAACAAAATTGTTTGGGTCTTTAACTGGATTTTTTGGGTTGTTTGTGCTGGTGGCACCATCTCTTTTTGAAGCTGAGGCGAGTACTCTGGGAATTTTTGTGGGAACAATGGCTGCTGCTTCCTATGGGGTAGGGTTTGTTTACGCGAAGAAAAATATTCACGGCTTCAAGCCTTTGGTTGTTCCCACTGCACAGCTTTTTCTGGCATCATTATTTTTACTTCCGTTTTCTCTGTTTGTCGAAGATGCAATCGTGATAGATTCTATTTCTTTCGCTGAGATTGCTTCAATTCTTGGCCTTGCTGTGTTTGGAACGGCCTTAGCTTTTGTGATTTATTACAAGCTTATAGCTGTAACGAGTGCGACTTATGTTGCTGCGGTGAATTACGTACTACCTGTTTTTGGAGTAGTACTTGGAATGGCTGTTTTAAAGGAGTGCCTAACATGGAACTCTTACCTGGGATCATTGATGATCTTGGTTGGAGTCATGATTATTAACGGAGTGTTCAGTTTTTCTAAGAAAGTGAATTCTTAAAAATATTTAACCCTTTTTCCAACTCATCCACGCTAATTGTTAGAGGAGGTATCATTTTTATCACTGACCTTTTTGGTCCACATGTTTCAAACAAAAGGCCGTTATCAAATGCCTTTTTTCTGATTCTTGTCGCATATTCTGCGTCATGCACATCGATGCCATAAATGAATCCTAGGCCGTAAAGCGAGAAAAGTTTTGGTTCGATAATTTGCGATAATTTTTCTTTAAAAATGCACGAAAGAACTTTGGTTCTCTTGGAAAAATGGTCATCGCTCCAATAATGCAGCAAGGCTTCATTTGCGGTTACGAAAGCTAAATTTATACCGCGAAAAGTTCCGGTGTGCTCTCCGGCTTCCCAGATATCAAGGTGAGGTTTAATCAAAAGCAGTGACAAAGGTATTCCGTAACCACTGATAGATTTTGACAGACATACCATATCAGGGGTGATTCCAGCTCTTTCAAAACTAAAAAAATCTCCGGTTCGACCAACTCCAACTTGAACATCGTCAACTATTAACAAAATTCCGTTGTCATTGGCAACTTTTTCAATGTGTTGTAACCACTCATTGCTGGCAACATTAATGCCGCCCTCGGCTTGAATGGTTTCTAGTACGATTGCGGCAGGATAATCTGATTTATCTAGAGTTTTTAGGTAGGGTTCGATTTTAAAATTATGACCCGAATTTTCTTTGTAGAATGGGAGTTCGACACTGTAGCCGACAGGAATACCAATCCTATTTCTTTTGGGAGTTATCGATAATGATCCCATCGACATTCCATGATATGAATTTGAAAAAGAGATTATGTTTTTTCTACCGGTAAACTTTCTGGCAAGCTTAAGTGCAGCCTCAATCGTATCAGTACCTGTCGGTCCGGTGAATTGTATTTTGTAGTCTAAATTTCTTTTTTTGAGGATCAGATTTTGAAAATTATTTATCATCTCAATCCTAGCTTCAGTCGTCATATCCAAGCTGTGAGTTACGCCATCGGATTGGATGTAAGAGATCAGCTTGTCTTTTAATAAAGCATTATTGTGACCATAGTTGAGAGCTCCGGCACCACTAAAAAAGTCTAGATACTCTTTTCCCAAAGTGTCGAAAAGGTAGCTGTCTTTTGCTCTTGAGAAGACGGTGGGAAAGATTCTCGAGTAGTATCTAACATTTGATTCTGGGTCATTACAGACCTCTGTATTTGTCATTTATTTACCAAAATAGGACATTGAATTGATATAGGTCATGAAACCTTAGAAATTTATTGTTCCAAGCACGTTGTTGATTTAGTTATAGTCAAAGTGACTTTAACAAAACTCAACTTCTTATGGAACAGCTTTCAAAACAGTTTTATTACAAACGAAATCGCTTACAGCAAATTAAAGGATTTTGCTACACGGTGCAAACCGGCAGCATGGCAAAATCAGCAGAAAAGATGGGTCTTACTCCATCAACTATTACGCTTCAAATTCAATCGCTGGAAAGAGATCTTGGAATTCAACTTTTTGAACGTGATCCAAAGAAAATTAAACTAACACCCGAAGGGCAATTATTTTACACTCATTCCATTAGTCACGTTCAAGGGATGGAAAATTTGTTCGAGAATTTTGCAAAATTTATTAAAGACAAAAAGTCGAATGTGATCAGTATTGGAGGCAATGTAAGCATTTGCTACATTTTGCCAAAATACATTCAGCAATTCGAAGCTCTTCGTCCCGAAGTAAAGTTTGAGATAAGAAACTTGGTTAAGCAGGATGCAATCAAAAGAGCGGTAAATGATGAGATAGATATTTTGGTTTACTCGATGACACAAAAACTTTTGCCGAGCGAGTTAGACTTTCATCCAATCGCTGAATATCCACCAATCTTACTGACTAATAAAGATCACCCGTTGACTAAAAAAGAAAAAATTACTCTAGCTGATATTAAGGAATACAAGCTTTTGAGACTTGATCCCCAATTTATCACGGTGCCAAATTTTGACGAAGTTGCCAAGTGTCACGGTCTTGAAACCAAGATTGAATTTGAAATGGCTAACTACGAAATTCTAAAAAAATTTGTTAAGGCTGGTGTTGGGATCGCAATCGTTTCAAGTATTTGTCTTGAAGATGAGGGTGATAAAGAATTAGTCGGAAGAAATTTATCAGATCACTTTCCGAGTCTAACATACGGCATCATGATCAAAAGAGGCAAAATTGCTCACCCACTATTGCAAGAATTTATGACAATGCTGCAAACAGAAAAATTATTACAAACTCAAAGCGAAAATTATTTTCCTTCTAGCTTCCGCAAAGCAGCTTCTTTGACTTCCGCCGTCGCTGCATAAAATTCTCTATCGACGTGATTTTCTTTGGTAAATTTTAGTTGCGATTGAGGAGTTCTCGTATGCGTTCCATCCTTTATTTGCTGCAAAGTTTTTAGCATTAAATCTGCGCACAAATAATTTATTTTATTAAGCAGATCGATGTAAGATTTGCAGGTTTTTAGATCTATTGTTTCTCTCATCAAAATATCTCCTGTATCCACATTTTCATCAATAAAATGAATGCTGCATCCTTGAGGCAAATCATTGATAATTGCCCAGATGTACGGGTTGTTCCCTTTTACATCTGGTAGGTATCCGGGGTGCGAATTAACGGTGCCAATTTTTGGAATGGCCATGATGTTTTTTTTCATTACCCTAGTGTCGCCAAGCACGATCAAGTCCAAATCAAATTTACTTAATATCTCTTGGCATCGCTCATTGTTGTGATTTTCAACTTGAGCTAAAGGGATATTTTGATCGGATAAAATATTTTTTGTCAGAGGAAAATTTACTGACTCGTTTTTAAAAGTTGAAACAATGCTATTCCTGTTTTTGACGGCGAGCGATGAATTTTCTTCTATGATGATTGACGGAATGAATCCATTACGAATAAGATGTTGCAGTATGATATTACCACGCGGGTGATCTTGTAGATTTAGATATGCGAAATTCATAAGATGGGATATCGGTTTTGGTAAAAAAATTTAGTAAATTCAGAGATCGATGAATCGCAAAATGCCTGTTGAATTCTATCAAACCCTTCAAAAGTAACGTGAAGTAAAACTCATTTGTTTTTCTAGAGGACTTAGATTCTTATAACAATCGTCCACCATCCGCAAATCTGTAAGGCGTGTTGTCTCCTATGCTTCCAGATGATGGAAACATTATCTGGAAGCGTTAGTTAAAAAACTCCTTCAAAAAAATTGAAGGAGTTTTTTATTTTGAAAGTGCCACTAACCAACAAGATAAAAATGAAGTCAATTTTCAAAACCAAGTCTATCGAAAGCATTATTGAGGGTGCGAAGAAAAATTCTTTAAAGAGAACCTTGGGTGCATTTGATTTAGTTTTGCTTGGTATTGGCTGCACGATTGGCACTGGAATTTTTGTACTCACAGGAATCAATGCTGCAAAATATGCTGGTCCCGCAATTTCTATTTCTTATCTCTTAGCTGGAATCGTCTGCGTTTTTGCTGCCTTAGCTTACACTGAATTTGCTGCGATGGTTCCTGTTGCTGGAAGTGCTTATACTTACTCTTACGTTGTGATGGGCGAATTAGTCGCTTGGATAGTTGCATGGTGTCTGATTTTAGAATACACTGTTTGCGCTTCAACAGTTGCCTCTGGATGGTCGGGATATTTTGTTGGAATTTTAAATGCTGGAGGCGTTCACATGCCGGATTATTTAACCAAAGCTCCTGCAGATGGCGGTCTGATTAATTTGCCCGCAGCTTGCATTTCTCTTTGTGTTGGCCTTTCGCTGACTTGTGGAACTAAAGAAAGTGTGATCGTTAATCGTATCCTTGTTGCTGTAAAACTTTGTACGATTTTTGTTTTTCTTTTAGTTGCAGTGCCTCATGTAAAAATGATCAATTACGCTGAATTTATTCCATTCGGTTGGGACGGAGTTGTACTTGGTGCAGCAACAATTTTTTTTGCTTACATCGGTTTTGATTCAGTGGCTGCAGCTGCAGAGGAAACAAAAAATCCTAATCGTGATTTACCAATTGGAATCATCGGATCACTACTAATTTGCACCTTACTTTATGTCTTAGTTTCGCTGGCATTAACTGGAATCACTCACTACAGCGAGCTCAATAATCCTGAGCCAATGGCTTATGCCTTGAGACAAAATGGCAGCAATATCGGATCAGCTTTAGTTGGAACCGGAGCTCTTGTTGGGATGGTGACGGCAATGTTGGTAATGATGTACGGTCAATCGAGATTATTTTTTGTGATGTCGCGCGATGGATTAATCCCATCCATTTTTTCCAAAATACACAAAAAGTTAAACACCCCATATGTCAGCTGCTTACTTGTGACTATCGCAGTTGCCTCAGTTTCAGGATTCGTTCCAATCAACACCATAGCACGTCTTACAAGCCTTGGCACCTTATTTGCATTCACCATTGTTGCCATCGGCGTTGTAATTCTGCGCATCCAAAAACCAGAAATACACCGACCATTTAAATGCCCAGCCGTTTTTGTGACTGCTCCAATAGCAATAATTAGCTGCAGTTATTTGGTATATACTTTGTTCTTAGAGGTCGGGAAAATGTTCTTCATCTGGCTAGCATTGGGCCTCTTGGTTTACTTTTTTTA
The DNA here is from genome assembly GCA_947442475.1 of Rickettsiales bacterium. Taxonomy (GTDB): domain Bacteria; phylum Pseudomonadota; class Alphaproteobacteria; order Rickettsiales; family UBA1997; genus UBA2645. The sequence goes on along the minus strand of CANEVP010000022.1, from coordinate 18,530 downwards.
CAGTCGCAAAAAGAGCCCGCTGTACAGCAAATAAAAGTCTGCATCGGCAATGACTTCAGTATAAAAACAAAAAAAGCTCCTTCAAAATCTGAAGGAGCTTTTTTTGTTTTATCTCATTGGAAGGTGTCGGGGACCACCACCACGCAAACCCGGCGTGTGCACTCATATTCCCTGTAAAGGTTTTGTATTCTGGTGCACCCCCGACGGGGCGAATGATTTTGGAAAAAATGTTTTTGGCAAGAGAAAATTTCTTAAGAAATGCAAAAAATTTTCAGCAAAAAAATCTCGAGAAAAAGGTGACTAGTTCGAAATAAATGCTGAAAAAATCAGATGAGAAGCAGTACAAAAAGTTCGATCGAAAACTTGCAGAGCCTATGTTTTAGAAGCCATACCCGTTTGTAAAAGGATATAATCCCAAGTGGAGAGTTGGAGAGGCTTGAGTAGTTATGCGTATTTTTCTTACAAAGTTTAAGAAATAAAACTATGTTGTCGCAATCTAGGTCATCTTGCTTAAAAAAGATTAAGATCATATTAAGATGGAATTTACAGAGGAGTATCGTGATTACCGAAGTGCTGACAATCCTGAACTTTAATCATAAGGTGGATCTGCATAAGGCGCAGAACTTCTAAACTCTTTAAAAAAAATAAAATAAGTACATGGCAAGATCAGACTTACTCTTAAATGCAATTAAATTTGGTTTTAGCGGGGATAGAGCCAAGCTCAAGCGAGCTACAGAGGCTATTGTGGCAGAGGAGCGTCATAAACAACACAATGTTTTGGCCAACAAACTAGAAGAGGTAATGCAGTCTTCTGAAGTTAAATCATTCTCTAGTGATAGTCGTGTAAATGATCAAAAATTTGCTGAGTTGGTTCAAGAAGTAGTGCCTCAAAAAACAATAAACAGTCTAATATTACCGAGTGAAGTTAAGCAGGTATGTAGTGAATTTATTCAAGAGCATTTTAGGAGTGATCTCCTCCGTTCGTACAATATAGATCCAAGAAATAGAATCTTGCTAATAGGTCCACCTGGAAACGGAAAAACATCTTTGGCTGAGGGGATCGCCGAATCCCTCATGATACCGCTTCTGATTGTTCGCTATGAAAGTATAATCGGATCCTATTTGGGAGAGACCGCCTCAAGACTAAAAAAGCTTATTGATTACGCGTGTACTAGGAGGTGTGTTCTGTTTTTTGATGAGTTTGAAACTCTTGGTAAAGAGCGTGGCGATACTCATGAAACCGGTGAAATTAAACGGGTTGTGAGCTCATTGTTGATACAAATCGATGCCTTACCGAATCATGTAATTGTAGTGGGTGCTACCAATCATCCTGAATTGTTGGATAGAGCTGTGTGGAGAAGATTTCAAATAAGAATGGAATTGCCATCTCCAACAAAATCAGGACTTATTGAGTGGTTTGATAGATTTGAGCGAAGGATAAAAACCCCTTTAGGTTATAGTTCAGCAAGATTAGCTCAAGAGATGGATGGAGCAAATTTTGCAGAGGTTGAAGAATTTGGTAAAACCATTTTTAGACAATTTATTTTGAGTCAGCCAAATGCCAGCATGAAAAAAATAGTTACTCAAGCAATGAGACAATGGAAAACTATATCAACAACTGTGGAAAAAAAGCGACGTAAGATATCTATCAGCAAAAGAGCGAAGAAATAATGAAAAATCGTCCTTTGTTAATTTTTCCTAAAAGAGGAGAGGTTCCTTATAAGGGTATACCTCGAAATATTGCTTTGCCTCATACTCCAACTAATACTAAGCAAGGCGAAAGGCTCTCCTCCAAATTTGATCAGCTACAAACATACTTAGCACAACAAACAATAGAATTTCAGCAAGGAGTTGATGGGGCTGAGCCCGAACAGGTGTTGGTATTGGAGGTAGTTGGATCGGTAAAAGATTTTGCTAATGCTGTAAAAAATATAAAAGGTTTTGAGTTTCTTGGAGAGGTTGAGATCGAAGAAATGTTGCCAGATGATGACTTTCACTATGCAAAATCAATAGATGGGCGTGATGAGGTGATGAATCAATCCTTAGATGGAAATTTATATGCAATCATGACGGATGCAAAGGCGCTTGATCAATTGTTATCAAGGTGGAATCAGTGGAAGAATGATGACAAGACTCAGTTTAGTCGGGGTTTAAATAAATTCAAAAATATTTTTTCAAATCTAAAAAATATAAGACGCTGGGATGCTCAAGATAGACTTTTGGAAGCGGAGAAAACATGGCAAGATTATTTAGAGTTTCACAATGGCCAAAATATTACTTTTGAAATTGAGTTATGGTTTCGTAGCTCTAATGAAAAACAAATCGCAAATGCTAGTCAGGTAGAATCTTTGGTAATAGATCTGGGGGGAAGGGTTTTAAATAGCTGCATCATTAACGAAATATCTTATCACGCTCTACTTGCTGAGCTCCCAGCTAGTGCTTTCCGAGGTATCATAGATAATCGCAATATAAAGCTGGTGAAGTGCGACGGAATTATGTTTTTTCGTCCAGTTGGTCAAATAACTTCTGGGCGAGATGAGTCGGATGAGAAAATTGCGCTCACTACTTTGACAGTCGATCATCCTTTGCCACAAGGAGATCCGCTTGTTGCTATTCTTGATGGTATGCCACTCAGCAATCACTCTCTTCTTGCCAATAGGCTTGTAGTAGATGATCCGGACGGGTGGGAGTCGAAATACACTTCGGGAAAATTAATGCGTCATGGAACTACTATGGCATCACTAATAATTCATGGGGACTTAAGCGATGATGGCGGTATTCCTCTAAAAACACCGGTATATGTTAGGCCTATTATGCAGCCAGATGCATCTGGTCGCGAACATATACCAGAGACGCAAATTATCGTCGATCTTATGCATCGTGCAATAAAAAGAATTTTTGAAGGTGACGGTATATTGCCCGCGGTAATGCCTTCAATAAAAATCATAAATTTATCCATCGGGGATCAGTGTAGGCAATTTACTCGTACGATGAGCCCCTGGGCTAAACTACTGGATTGGCTAAGTGCCAAGTATAACGTCTTGATTATTGTGAGTGCTGGAAATCATGCTACCCCATTTTACTTAGAAATGGATTCGAACCAAAATTTTGAAGATTTAAATAGGGAAGACAGAGAGGGTTTGGTTATAAAATCACTATATAAAAATTCTCATCGGAGAAAACTTTTATCTCCATCTGAGAGTATTAACTCCATCACGGTTGGATCGGTTCATCACGATAGTTGTCAAAATTTCCACACCCCACCTCATCTCTTCGATCCATTTAATAGGATACTCCCAAGTCCATTTTCAGCTTTTGGAGGAGGTTATCGTAAATCAATCAAGCCAGACATAATTTTTCCGGGGGGACGAATACTTTGTACCAAGGAAATTGGATCACCAAATAAAGTGCTAATAACAAATTATGTTTCTCAGCCTGGCAATAAGGTATGTTATCCAGGGCGGGGAGTCGGAGAAACAAGTGGGACAATTTTTTGTGCAGGTACTAGTAATGCAGCGGCTTTGCTAAGTCGTAATGCGGCTATTTGTTACGATTCTTTAAAGGAGAACCTACAAGAAAATACTGCAGGAATTGCTTATGAGAAATATCTGCCATCGCTAGTTAAGGCAATGATTGTTCACGGATCTTCTTGGGGTGAAATTGGAAAATCTGTAAAAAAAGTTCTCGATGCTCAGGATAAGAGAGCAGAAGAGCGTTTAACAAGGCAATGGATCGGATATGGAATGCCAGATATCAATAGGGTTCTGGGGTGTACTGCTCAAAGAGCCTGTATACTTGGCTTTGGTGAGTTAAAAAGTCACGAATCTCATATTTTTGAATTTCCGCTACCGCCATCTTTGGAATCAAAGACTGATTGGAGGAGGGTTACAGTTACTCTGGCATGGCTTTCTCCAGTTGTTGCAACTAATAAAAAATATAGACAAGCAAGTCTTTGGTTTGAATTATTAAATAACGATCTTGCGGAAGGTCGTACTAACGCACAGTGGCAATCGGTAAGAAAAGGGACGATTCAGCACGAGCTTTTTGAAAGCGAAAAAGCTGTTTTATTCGCAGATGATGGCATCCTAAAGATAAAGGTTAATTGTATGAATGATGCGGGAGTAATCCAAGGCTCAATACCTTATGGTATAGTAGTTTCTCTTGAAGTTGGGGAGGGAGTCCAAATTCCAGTTTATGATGAGGTGAAAAGTAGAATATCATCTAAAATTCAAGTTCCTGCGACACAAGATTTGTTTAGTTTTTAACAGCAGCTCGCACTAACCTCAAAATAAACCATCTTATTTTCTTTCACCAGCGAGGTGCTGAGTTTCGATTTTTGTAGCGCCTGAGAGTAGGTGAGGGAGGCGTTAAAATATTTGCTGTTAAAAATAGTTTTAACTCCAGCGCCGGCCATTCTGCCTGAGTCGCCGTTGTATTTTAGTCTGGCGTGACCGTAGTCGTAGAAGGGCTCTAGACTGAATTTATTTAGGTGGCTGAGGTTTTTGGTTAGAAAATTTTCGGTTGGTTTTTCTTCAGATTTTTTTGCAAAAAGTGGCGCCAAAATTGAGCCTAAGTTCACGTTAAATTTATTTCTAAAACTGTAGCCGCTGTCGCCCGTGATGTAATTTTCGCGAAATCCACGCACCGAATAATATCCACCAACTGAAAATTGCTCTGAGCCAAATAAATTGCTTTTGCCAAACTGGCTGTCCATCTCGGTTGTAAAGGTGACGGGGGCACTTAGCTTTGGAATTGTCAGTCGTTTTGAAGCTGAGGCGTAAAGTTTAAAAACCTCAAATTGCGCTTTGGGAGTTGAGGCTGAAACGTTTTTTAGATCTTGCTTGGCGTTGAGAATTTTTAAACCTCGCGAGTAAGACGGCTTAAGATAAATGTTAGTTGTGTCATTTAAATAAGACGAAATCGCAAAACCAAAATTGCCAATTACCAGCTTTCTTTCAGAAACCTCGATCTTGACTTTATCTTGGTAGCTAGCGGTTTCTTTGATTGTGAGTGATGAATTTGCAGAAAGCCTGAAGTTGGTGCTATTATTTAAAACCCGATCAATGCCAAATTTTTTCTGATCGGAAAAGCCGGTTGATTTTTTTACCGAATTTCCAACCACCGTTCCCAAATATTCACTTTTTGAGTAATCGAAAGAAAAGGTGTTGTAGCCAAAGGGAATGGAAATGCTGCTAGAAAATGATTTGATGTCTTTAAGGCTGCTGTCGTCTTTGAGGCTTGTGGTGTAGTTCAAATTGATGCTGTCGTTTAAAAAAAGCAGATTGTCAAAGCTTCCCGAGAAGCTGTTTCTTCTGATCCCAGTAAATTCATTTCCTAAATTATCTTCACCAACTGTGAGGTGCGCCGGAAATTTTTTGTTATTTTCAATTGTCACCAAACTTTCGCCATCTGCACTTCCGGGCGAAATTTTCATCACCGCCGAGTTGGAAGAGAGTCGATTAATTTGGTAAAGCCCTTGATTGATGTCGTGCACATTTAAGTTGCCACCTTCGATATTCCCAAAAGCGGTGAACTCTTGCATTTTTTCAATGAGGCGATCTTGGTTGAGAGAGATTTTCTCAATTTTGCCTTCGATAATTTTTAGTTCTAAAACACCACTTTGCATATTTTGCTTGGGCACCGCAACTTGAGTGGTGACGTGGCCGCGATCTTGGTAATAGCGATTAACTGCGGCAACCAATTCTGACAAAATAGCGGCTTCAAAACATTTGCCTAAAAATGGTGCAGTTAGTTTTTTTTGGGCGCGCGCCGAAATTAAATTAGCGTCAATTAGACGAACCTCATTAACTAAAAAACAGGCGGCTGGTTTGCCAGAAACTTTAAGATTTTGCCGCTGAATTTCTTCCTCACTTTCTGCCTTTTTCTTACGCTCGCGGTCTTTTTTAATTGATCGAAACTCGGCAGCCCTTTTTTCTTCTTCAAGAATATTTTGCTGATTGCGCGTGATCCAGTCTTGCTGGTCAAGGGGGGATTGGGCGTGAGATTCAGCGAGAAAAATAAAAAATAATGACGCGGTAAAACAGCAAAAAACCTGAAATTGAGTTAAGATTTTTCGAAATAATTTTTTTGGTGATTTGTTGTGTGTCATGGGTTTTGAACATAAAAAAGCCTCGCAGAAAAATTTTCCTGCGAGGCGATAGGAACGTTTATTGATCTAAAAACCAACCGAATAGTTTAAATAAATCATCGCAACTTTTGCGCGGTTTAGCGCTTGAGTTGAATAAATTACATTGCTGCTGATTCGTTGTGCATCGTCTAGATCGTAGCTTAAGCCGCCTTCAATAAAGCCGGTGGTTTTGCGAATATTTGGCGAAGAAAGTGCAAATGATCCAACTTGTGAAATAGTACCCGCATAGCCATCGACGCGGTTTTTTAGATTATGCTCTAAACCTGCACCAAAACTTAGTGTCGTAGATTTAGTTAAATCAAAACTTGATCTAGCTCCCAAGATTGCGGTGGTAAATTTTTGCTTAACTGACTCGTAAGAAATTGGAAAATCAGCGCCCGAAGTTTCTGTGTAACCGCTGCGCATAACTTCAGTTTGACGCAAGCCCACGAAAGGTTTGATTTGCAATTTTTCTGAAATTTTTGTTGAGTAAGAAAGTTCTGCCAAAAGCCCGCTACTTTTTAATTCGGTGCTGCCGGCGCCCGCTTCGGTGTTAGCTAAAATATTGCGTCTAATCGACACTTCCGAGTTGCTGTAGGCGGCAGCCAATCTTAAATTTAAACCAGACTCATCTTTGTTTTGAGAAAAATTAGCAAAAATTCCCATTAAAGGCTGTGAGTTTTGCACGGTAAAATTTTCTGGATCGTTGCTTGAAAATGCTTGATCGAGAACAAAACCTACGCGCAAATTTGGGGTAAAGCGGTAAGCAAATTTTAGATTTGTTGCATGCTCTTGCGCGTTGTGCTGATTGACGTTGGAGTAGCGATAGCCTACAGAAAGGCAGGCATTATTGGCGCCGAACTTGTTACAATCTTGAGTTAGTGAAGATTTGAGTAGTGAGCTTTTTAGGTTAAGTAGTGAGTTCAGCTGGGAACCGTTGTAGTAGAGGCTAGTGTAAGTGTTGGTTACGTCAATCATGCTCGAGCTGTAGATGAAGGCGTGATAGACGCCAGAACTGGAAGTTTCGCTGGTGCCGGTGATTATTTCTCCATCGGCAGAAACTCCGTAAGCGTATGAATAATTACCCCCCAAAGTTCCGAGGTCGGTCATGGTGCCATCGTTATATTTGAAGGCGTGAGTTGAGGTTGACGTGTCGGCTGATCCAACAATTACTGAGCCATCAGACGAAACTGCGTAAGCAGTAGAGTTAGTACCGCCTAAAGTTCCCAAGTCGCTCATTGCTGAACCAACATATTTAAATGCGTGTGACGAAGTTCCTGTATCAGCATACCCCACAATTACCGAACCATCGAAAGATGCGCCATACGCAGCAGAGGTTGATCCGCCTAAAGTTCCCAAGTCGCTCATTGCTGAACCAACATATTTAAATGCGTGTGACGAAGTTCCTGTATCAGCATACCCCACAATTACCGAACCATCACCGGAGATTGCTCTTGCGCCAGAATAGGAGCCACCAAGCGTTCCTAAATCAGTCATGGTTATCCCATCATATTTAAAAGCGTGAGTTGCGCTATCGCCGGTAATTTGACTATCTCCCACAATGATTGATCCATCAGAGGAGGAGGCGCGACCGAAAGAGCTAGTTCCGCCAAGCGTTCCCAAATCGGTCATGGTTGAGCCGACATATTTAAAAGCATGATAGGTGCTACCGCCGTTAGTGATATTGCTATGTCCAACTATTGTTGAGCCATCTGATGAAATTCCGACGGCAACTGCTTTATCTCCCGAGGCTAACGTTCCAATGTCGGTCATTGCTCCGTTGGAATATTTGAAAGCACGTGTAGTTGTTTGTGAATATAAGGTTCCGGCACCGCTCTGTCCGATAATTATCAAGCCGTCACCAGAAATTCCGTAAGCGTCAGAAAAAGCTGCGCCACTTAAAACTCCTAAATCGGTTATTGAAGCTGTGTTGGCTGCATTTGCGGAAAAAGAAGAAAGTAGAAGAGATGTTAGAGCTGCAAAAAAAAGCGAGCAGGTTTTAGGATTAATTTTCATGTGGTGAGAGAATTTTAATTTAGAGGGATCTGGTGGATCTAGGCCCCAGAGGTATGGCACAATTGAAGAAGAGGTAAAAATGTCAAGTTCAGTTTTAGTGAGAAAATTTGAGTTTATTTTTGTGAGTTGCCTTAATGTGTTGGTGTTTAAAAATTGAATTACTTAACACCGCGCAATCTTTTTATTTCTTTGGGGTCGTTGACACATTTTCTTACACCTTCTTTTTCAAACCATTTATTCACCCAGTTGCCAGATTTTTCCCATTCAATTTCTTTTAGGTTTGGGTTGTCGGAGGTGTAGTATTCAACATCACTTTGTGTGAAGAAGAGGATGATTTTGTGGTAAACATGTTTGCCGAATCTGCTTCTTTTGAAGGTTGGCATGTCTTCTTTTTTAAAGATGAAGTCTTGGGAGATTTTTTCGCCTTTAGCGTTTTCCCATTCAGCGTGAACGGGGCCGTAGAGGTCGGATGTTTTGCGAAGGGTGAAATTTTGTTCGTCCATTCCAAAACAGGAATTTTTTGGGCCAGTTGTCTTTAATAAACGATATCCATTCCATACCACTTCAATATTTCTTATCTCGCCTCCATCAGGACTTGCATTTTGAATTCTCACCGATGGTGACAAATACGCACTAGCACAAGAACTCAACCCCAAACACATCATAAGAAAAATCTTCTTCATATTAATTATCTCCAGTTTTTAAAGTTCCCGATTCAGTAAAATATTTGCTGTTCGGATAAAACACTCCGCGATCATTGCCTAGACTGTAGTTGTAGATTTTACCACTTCCGCCAAACGCTGAATCGTGAGCAAAGTTTTTAAGAATGAATTTGTTAACGTCTTCGAGGTAAAATTTATTCTCTTCAGTTTTGTTTTTACTGTAATTGGTTTGGGCTGCTCTGTAAAGACTCATTGCAGTGCTAAGTTCGAATGATGGAAGTTGGTTTTGTGGAGTTTGATTAAAGTTAATCCCGTAATTTTTTGCTTCGTTGATCATTGTTTGCATCGAGTAGAGAGCGATGTCTTGTGATTTGCCTTGCTCGCCTTCTTTGTATCCACCACCAATGTCAGCGTGGACTCCAGGCAAAGTAATTTCTGTCCAGTGTTTGCCGGCTAGAGTTCCATCTTTTGAACTTAAAGATTGAAGGTCGAACAAGTTTCTCTTCTCGTCTTTGGCGTTGATTTGGATAGCAACAATGTTGGTTGGAGTTGAAAAATTCCAACCGATATCGACTTGATTTCCAGGAAGACCGTAAGATCCGACTGGATCGAACATCAAGTGAGCTCGAGTTAAAAATCCTTGGCTCCAATAAGTTTCATTATTGATGTTATTGATGAAGTCTGAACCTGTGGTTGCGCCACGACTGAAGCTGACTACGTCAATTGGAAAAAAGAGGAATTCGTTATTTTTGCCATTGTTAACTACGGTATTTAGGTAATCGATTGCCTCCCTTTGTTTGCTATCAGCACCGCAGCCAAGACCCAAACATGCTGTATCAAGACCACCAGAAGTACCGACTCCAGAAACATATTTCCTTGATTCCGACCCATAAATATCCCTCATCCTCGCCACGTTAGTCGGCTCACTATAATCTTGGTTCTTACTGTTTACGTCATTCCCAGTCCCATCAAAGAAAACCCCTGTACTAAGCGTGTATTTGTCGAGGAACCTGTTGTAAGAGATCACCCCAAGTTCATCTCTCAACTCCGCAAAATCTCTATTCTTTGAAAGATTGGTAATTGCTTCAATATCATTGTCGCTCGGAGTTTTGTTGGTTAGTGCTTTGATTTGTTCTTTAAGAGTCTTGGTTTCGCCAGTAATCGCCGCAGTTCTGATTATTGCTCTTAGATTTTCTCTAACTTCCGGAGTTGTTGTTTCTGCCGGATTTATGTTATCGTAAACTTTAATTACAGCTTCATTTATCTCGTTCTTAACTTCGATTGGAAGGTTCGCTAAGGCTTTATTACTCTCGAATACATTGTTCACTATATTCTTCTGCTCACTCCGCAACACACTACTTTGCAGCGCTGCGATTTTTGTTTCCTTCTCTTTGTCGGTGAGCGTTGGGTCGTTTTGAATTTTGTCTTTTTCGCCGGTTAGGCCTTCGTAGGCCGCTACTAAAAGGCGGTTGTCGATTGTCACGCTAACATCTAAAGCGCCAGTGATTTGGTCTTTGGTGATGATTTGTGATTTGGTGATGTCGCGGTTTAGACTTGCTAGTTCTGGATTGGTGGCGATGTCTGCTGTTGTTAGTGTTGTGCCATTTAGGTTGATTGTGCCGTTGCCTAGTGTGGCGAAGGTTGTACCTTCTTTTTTGGTTGAACCATTTTGCAGGCTTAGAGTTGTTGAACCGCTTGGGTAAAAGTTAAGGTTCTGCATTGGGTTTGGATTGGCTCCGTTATTAGTGTTTGAGCTTAATCCCGTACCGATGCTACTTGAGAAACCAGCACCGAAGTTTTCGGTGGTGTGGTGGTCTTGTAAGTTTTGGAAGGTGAGAGATTTGGTGTTTAGGGTTAGATTTCCGCCATCAATTGCGTCTGCTAGAGTGGTTGAGTTCATGTTGTAGCCAATCACTCCATTGCCGTTGTTTAGGTCATCTGTGTTGGTGATATTGGCGATTACCGCGCCTTTGATGTTGGTGTTGTTGGCGGTGTTAATTGTGACGGAATTAGTGCCGAGGATGCTAGTTTGATTGTCTGTCCAAAGCCTGTCGGTTTTGTTGGAGCTGTAGTTTATTCCAGCACTGACGCTGCCACTTCCTGATCCTCCACCTCCACCTAAGTTTAGGCCGAAGCTTTTGCTTTTGTCGGTGTAGGAGTTTTGTAGAGATTCTACACTTAGATTTCCGTTAGAGGTGATTGTCACATCTTGGCCTAAAATGTTGGCGCCTTTGATTGTTGTGTCGCCTCCAGATTGAGATCCATCTGGTGTTGAGGTCGTGCCGTTTGAAGTGATGTTAATGCTGCCGTTACTTGCAGTGAGTTGGCTGTTGTTGTAGGTGGTTGAAGCGGTGTCTGATTTTGATTTGCTCATCGCTAGACCTAGAGATATTTGTGCGGCTTTGATCATAGCGTCTAGCGCGGTGCCGCCAGCTACAGTGCTGCCTAAGGTGATGTTTTCAGACCAAGAGTTTGATTTGGTGCTTGAGTTGTAAGTGTCTTTGCTGGCGTTGATTACTGTGTTATTTTTTGAGGCGATGTTGATGTCTCCGGATTCTGAGCTGATGTTGCTTCCAGTGATTGTGGTGTTGCCCACAGTGCCTGCAATTAGATCTGAGTTTGAATTTAACAAACTCATTCCCGAACTAATGATTAAGTTGCCGTTAGAGTTGATGTTAGACGCAACTGACACGCTGCTATTGCTGTTGGTATTGGTTTTAGAGCCATCAATTGAAAGTTTTAAATCGGCGTAGAAACCAAGAGATGCTGCACTACCTGCAACCTTTGCAGCAGAGGCGGCGAGTTTTAACTCAGCAAGAGCAAGGTTAGCTACGGAGATTGCTAGGTTTATTTTAGCATCTTCCGCAGCGTCATTTGTTGCCTGTCCGTTGTTTTGCAGAGTTTCCATGTGGTTGAGGTTTTTCTTAGCGTCAGCCACAGCCTTTGCGGCTTGGATTACGTCATATTCAGCGTAGGCAGTGTCGACTACGGTGTTGCCTACACCGGCGCTTAGGGTTAGTGTTCCTGTTTTAGTCTCAGATGAGGTGCTGATTGTGTCGGCAAGCGCTAAAACATTAACGTTTCCTTCTCTTGAAGTTAGGTTGATGGTGCCACTGGTTGCAGTGTCTGAGGTGCTTGGATTTGTTCCCGCAGTTAAATCACTACTTAAAATGTTTAGGTCTTTGTTGCTGGTGATGTTGATGTTATTTGCAGCAGAAATTGTGCTTTGTTTTTGAGTGGTGGTTGTGGTGGTGGTTTTTTCTTCAGCTACACTTGACTCAGAGTCCACCGAGACTCTGCCACGGTTGTAATTGCCGGAAATTTTGTTGTATTCTTGGTTTACGTCTTCGGTGGAGATTGACTTTTGATCAGCGGCAGAGGTGATTGTTGTTGAGCCTGTGGTTGAGGTTAGGTTGATGTTTCTGCCGCCACTTAGGTTGCTGCCACTGATTAGATTATTGCCGTTTGAAGTGATGCTAATGTCGCCCAAGGCTGCACTTAGATTGCTGGCAATGTTGGTTTTATTTGTAGTTTCAATTTTAAATTTATCGGTGTCGTAGACGAGCTCTTTGATTTGGTTGTTAGAATCGGTGTTGTCGCTTTTTGAGTGACCGAAACTTGGCATGGCCGAATTGACAATTTTTACCACAGAGTTGCTTAAAGCTGCCGCAATAGAGGGAGTTTTCTTCTCATTAAATGTGTAAGAATAATCGTTTTCCACTGCGGTTAGAATGTTGGTAGAATCGCCCGAGGTGATTGTGGCTGAGTCAGTTGCTGCAAGGTTGCTTGAAGTGACATTGGTGTTTTTATTCGAGTTAATGTTGAGGTTGGTGAAGTTGAGATTTGAGGCAATAATCGTTTCGTTAGAATTGATGTTAATGTTGGTGTTGGTTTTTTGTGGAATGCTTTTGCTGGCTTCGTTGTTTTCTTGCAGGTCGTTAATTTTCTGATCAGGGGTTTTTACTGGATTAAAATAGCTTACTAAACCTGAAGTACCAGCAGCTGCAGTTTGAATAATCCCCGCCCCAACCGAGCTCCAAGTTGTACGCGAGCTGTGCGATTCACTTCTGCTGTAGTCAAGGTCAGCCACGTTGTAAATGTTAACGTCACCGACAGTTGAAGTAAGCGAAGCATCTCCACCACCACTAAGATTAGAACCTTTGATGTTTAGATTGTTGTTTGCGGTGAGAGTTAAATTGCCAATCACATCAAGGCCGCTGGCTTGATTGGTGATTTTGTTTTTTTCGAGCAGGTTAGATTTTGAAGAGAAATCGCCATTGGCAAGAGAGTTTTCAAACTGAGCAATGTTGCTTAAAACCGGAATTGGCACTGCGTCGTAGAATTTACTCACCAAGCTTAAACCCGGTAGAGCATATTTTGTAATTGCTGAGAAGTTTCTGCTTTTCGAAGCGCTTGCGTAAGAATAACTTTGGTCAGCCACCGAAAAAACATTCAACTCTTTACCAGCGTTAATCGCAGCGTTTTCAGCCGTGAGTTTTACACCAATTAGGTTGGTGTCGGCACCTGAGGTTATTGAGATGTCGCCACTGGCGTCTAACTCAGATTTTACGTTGGTTAGCGTTTGCTTAACCGACATTGAGTTTTTTGAAACGGTCATTCCTTTTTTGTGATAAGTGCTTTCGGTAAACGAGGTGTCTTGCGCGGCGGCAATGTTTACGTCATCTGCAGCGCTTAGGGTTAGGTTACCGTCGGCGTTTATTTTGCTGCCGGTGATGTTGATGTCGCCCGCAATTGAGGCTAAGTCTAGATTGCCGCCACTGGTGATATTGCTTTGAATATTGGTGGTTGAGTCTTTGGTGTTGGTACCGCCTTTTTTGCTACTGCCCCAGCTTGTCACTGTCCTGTCGCGAAGCGCGGTTGTCGTAATGCTAATGTCGCCGTTTGTGGCTTCTAAGTAAGCAGCACCCGTTGCGGTGATGTTGGAGCCTTTATTGTTAATGTCGTTGCCAGCAACTAACACGAGGTTGCCGCCTGATTCTAGAGTTCCTTGAGATACTAAAGTTGATCTGATGTTGTTAGCGTTTGAGGCTAGTGCTTGGGCTTCGGTAATAGCGCTTCCGTCGGCGTTGGTGCTAGATCCGTTAATTTTGTAATTAACCAGTGCGGCATTGGTAATGTTGTTGCCTGCCGTTAGGTAAAGCAAATCTCCCGCTTTAATTGTAGCGCCAATATTGGTGATGTCGTTTGTGGCATTTAACGAAACAATGCTTCCGGCTTCGATTCTGGTTTCGTTGGTGGTGGCGCCAGCTTTTGAGCTGTAGCCGCTGTCAGCGTGGATGTTGTTGATGTTGGTCGCGTTCATTACCACGTTTTCTGAGGCTTTGATTGTGTAATTGCTGTTGTTGATATCGCTTGCGGCAGTCATGAAGATACTTCCGCTGGTGTTGAGATAGTTGTTGGCAATGTTGATGGAGCCAGTTGAGTTTAGCTCGATGTCAGATATAGCATTGAAGGTGATTGCTGATCTGGTCGATTCGGCGTCGTCTTTAATTGATGATGTTGTAAATAATATATCAGATTTGGTTGAAGTGGCGGCAGTAATGACTGATTTAATTGGGTCGTTAAAAATGTTAATGTCTGCACCGTTTAAACTGATTTTATTTTTTGAGTCTAAAATAGAGTTTTGTAATGAGATGTCGCCAGTTGCGTTGAGAGTAATGTTGCCACCAGACTCAATTTTAGCTTCATTTGTCCAATCATTAATAGGTGAGCCATAATTTGAGCTATGTCTTTTAGCATCGTAGCTATTCTTAATATTGGTAGCATTCATCACCACGTTGTCGCTTGCTTTGATTGTGTAGTTGGTGTTCGTGATGTCGCCTGCCGCTGTCATGAAGATGCTGCCTGACGTGTTGGAATAGTTGTTGGCAACTTTGATTGAACCACCCGAAATAATTTCAATGTCACTAGCGGCGTTAAAAATTGCTAGGCTTCTGGCAGATGCCGCTTCGTCTTTGATTGAGCTAGAGCTGATGCTAAAGGTTGGACTACCTGCGTTTGTTTCAGCTACTGGCAAAGACTTGGCCAAAAGTTGATTTAGTGAACTTTGCGCAAGGCTGAAGTCTTGGTTGTTGGCAAGGGTAATGTCTTTTGCTGCACTTAAAGAGATTAGTCCGCCTGAATTTAGCGTGGTGTTTTTTAGGGTGATGATGTCACTTGCTACAATGCTCAAATTGCCACCCGATTTTATTGCAGCGTTGGTGTTGTAGTCAGTTTGGTAGGCGGGGGTGGTTGAAGTGGCTGAGTTTTGAGTTGCGTTTTGAGCACCACCTAAACTTGCAAATTTTGACGAACGCAAAGCTGTAGCTGTTGGAGAAACAAGTGTTGGAGATGCAGCTATTTGCGGAGCGCTGTTAAAATTGGCAACATTTAAAATTAAATTTCCACCACTGCTAATAGTGCCGTTATTGGTTAGAGTAGCGGTTGGAGAATTTATTGTGAGGTCTTCTTTGGCAAAAATTACCGAGTTTTTAGCCAAGGCACCTTCATCGCCAAGCAGGCGGTTTCTGGTGGCAAGGCTTAGATAAATTTTTGGGGCAAGCACACTAATGCCGTTAACTTTGGTGGTTTCAAAGGTGACGATGTCTTTGGTTAAAGAGTTGGCTTGGTCTTTTGTTAGGCCTTTGGTTGCAATGTCGGTGGCGTTTAAACCAAGGCGGGTGATTTCGGCAATTGAGTTGTCGAGAAGCTCTTTGATTTGCTCGTCAGTGTTGGTGATATTTTTAGAAAGAAGTAGCGAGTCGTTGGTTAGGGTGCGCAGTTGTTTGATGATTAGTTGTGATTCGGCAAAGGCGTCGCCCAGCATGCGAGAGTTTTGGGATGGATCGCGGCTTTGGCGGTCGATGTCAGATAAAAGAGCGGCGCCGTCAAGACCGAGTTGGTCAAAATAATATTTGCTGCCGAAGAATTTTGAAACGTCGGTGAACTGGCTTCTGCTTTCAACATGAGTTAAGTAAGGCGAGTACAGGGAGCTTTTTGAGAAGAACTGCTTCCTAGTTCCAACGAGTGGTGTTATGAAACCTGCGATTAAGACTTCCGACACTAAAGCCCGCCAGTAGTTTCGACTACAATTTTCCAATCAAATGGAAGTTCTTTGATAAAAATTGTGCCATCTGGTTTTTTCTTGTGGATGATTAGGGTTTTGTCAGTGGCGCGCTTGAATTCGGAGAAGTTGGGGATTTTGAATTTTACACCACCGTCTTCGATGTATGGATCGTGTGTGATGTTGTTGTAGTGGAGTTGGAGGGTTATGCCGCCAATTTCTAGTGCTGTTGAATCGGCAGCGCCAAAACCTTTAGATTCGCAAAAGTTCGGTAACCAAAAAGGAATAATTGGGATCATGATACCGGTGAAGCTTAGTTGAGCACCACATTCCCCCATGTATCCAAGGCCAAGCCTTGATCCATCGCGACCATTTTTTCTAACAGATTCTGCGTACTTTCCATAAAGCCCCGGAGGAACATCAATAGGAGCAATATACCACCTTCCTTCATGTTTAATAGGCTCTTTAAAAACCCCAGCTCCCTTGATTTCGACATGAATACAACTGCTAAGGACAAGCATTGAAATCACAACAAGAGTATTAGCAAAAATCTTATTCATTTCTTCCCCTTAAAAAATTTTTATCGGTCTTGGTGTTAATGTAAGTCGTACATGCTCCAGGAGCAGCGGCACACATGTTCATTATTATGTAAGGAGGCGCTGTCAATGCTGTGTTGATAGCACCAAAATTCATATCATTTACCCAAATATCATGTCCAGTTGCTCCTGAGTTAACGCTTGGCACAGTAGCATTCATTCCTTTAAATGCGGGGTTTTGATTGCCAACTACGTAAGTATCAAACCAGCTAGCTTGTTCAAATTTAGCATTTTCAATTCCAATAGCTTCCGGCGTCTTCCCCTCCAAATACCATTTTCCATTTGAAGGACTCTGCTCCACATTAACCCCCACCTTCGAATTTTCATAACTCCCCGTCTTCAAATCTGGTTTTCCAGAAGCAGCATTAATTCCAGCAGAAATAGCGCCAGCAATTGCTGCAGAAATAGCAATATTTCTAACCGATTCTTTGCTAGTAGTCTCTTTAAGAGTTGTTTTGCCAATGTCGTCAAGAGACCTAAGAAGGCTTCCATCTCGGTTAAGGCTGGCGTTTGTTGCAGACAGAGATGCTGTCACCGACGCTGCTGTCACAGCTCCTGCAGCAAATCCTCCAGCGCCTGCCGCCATAACTCCTCCCGCCGTTGCTCCAGCAGAAACCGCTCCTGCTGAAGCTGCAGTTGCTGCAGCCCCAGCTGCGCCAGCCGTTGCCACAGTCACAACTATTGCAACAGCAATCATTCCAGTTTGGTTTAGTCCAGATGATTTATGACTCCAAGAATCATGAATTTCATCAATTGGATTGGTGATTGCAGTTGCTGGATCGAGGTTTTTTAAATAGGCTAGTTTTATTACATCGTAGCTGCTATTAATACTGCCGTCAGTGTTTGTTGCCGAGGCTTTTTCTAAACTGCCATTTTTAAATTCAGCGTAGGTGGCGCCTCCCACGTTTAGGTTTATTGCCGAAGCTGAAGGTGAAGATGCCGCGCCGGTGCTTAACTCGGTGTTTAAAACTGTAGTGTTAATGCTGCCAGAATCGGTGTTTTTGAAGGTAAATGTTTTGTTGTCGCGGATTGATTCCATTTTGTAGGTAGAGTCGGTAGCGGTGGTAATTAACAAATTGTTCGCAGCGTTGATGCTTAGCTGTGAGGTTGGTGTTGAAGTTTCTGGGTTAGTTACGGCCCGCAGTTTTGCCGCTTGTAGCTCGATGTCGTTTCCTGCAGTTAGAATTAAATCAGAACCTGCAGTGATTTCAGACTGGGTGTTAGTGACAATGTCGCTGATACGATCTCCACCGTTCTTTTTATTGCCCCAATGTTGCTCACTATGGTTGCGAAGGGTTGCGGTGGTGATGTTGATGTCTCCTGAAGTTGCTTCTAGGTAAGCGCTTTCAACTGAGGTGATGTTACTGCCTTTGTTATTGATGCTGTTAGCAGCAACTAGAACTACATTGCCATCTGACAGGATGTTGCCTTTGGAAACTAAGATTGAAGAGATGCTTTGAGCACTTGAATACAGCGCTTGATCTTCAGTGATTGCACTGCCATCGGCGTTGACGTCTTTGTTATTGATTTTGTAGTTCACAAGGGCGCCGTTTGTGATGTTGTTTTCTGCCGTTAAATAAGAAAGCTCGCCACTTTTGATGGTGGCGCCAATGTTGGTGATGTTGCCACCATTTCCATCTGCATCTTTAGTGGCATTTAGAGAAACCATTTTTCCAGCTTCAATTCTGGTTTCGTTTGTGGTGGCGCCAGAGTCTGTGGTGTAGCGCTTGTCTTCGTGGATGTTATTGATGTTGGTAGCATTCATTACCACGTTGTCGCTTGCTTTGATGGTGTAGTTGGTGTTGGTGATGTCGTTTGCTGCGGTCATGAAGATGCTGCCTGACGTGTTGGAATAGTTGTTGGCAACTTTGATTGAACCACCCGAAATAATTTCAATGTCGGAAGCAGCGTTAAAAATTGCTAGGCTTCTGGCAGCCGCCGCTTCGTCTTTGATTGAGCTAGAGCTGATGCTAAAGGTTGGACTACCTGCGTTTGTTTCAGCTACTGGCAAAGACTTGGCCAAAAGTTGATTTAGTGAACTTTGCGCAAGGCTGAAGTCTTGGTTG
>CANEVP010000021.1 GCA_947442475.1 Rickettsiales bacterium | reverse complement strand
CCAACGATTATTTGGCGCGTCGCGACTCTGCTTGGATGGGAAAAATTCACGAATTTTTGGGACTCACTGTTGGCTGTTTGACTAATGATCTAAACGACGACGATCGCCGCCAAGCATACGCTTGCGACATTACTTACGCCACCAACAACGAACTTGGTTTTGATTACCTGCGCGACAACATGAAATTTAGCGTGGATCACATGGTGCAGCGCGGCCACAATTTTGCGATTGTTGACGAGGTTGACTCAATTTTAATTGATGAAGCACGCACGCCGCTAATTATTTCGGGGCCCACCGACGACAATTCAAAACTTTACGAAGAGATTAATCGTCTGATTCCAAGCCTCACTGACGCTGATTTTCAAATGGAAGAAAAAGATCGCGGCGTTTTTTTAACTGACGTGGGCATTGAAAATATCGAGAAGGTTTTAAAAGCCTCGGGCGTGATTGGTGCTGATTCTTCAATTTATGATCCGGCGCATATTTCTTTGGTGCACCACATCAACCAAGCACTCAAAGCGCACAAGGTTTTTAAAAACGAAATCGACTACATTGTCAAAGATCAATCAATCGTAATCATTGACGAATTCACGGGGCGCATGCAAGAAGGGCGACGCTTTTCGGATGGTTTGCACCAAGCTCTTGAAGCCAAAGAAGGGGTTAAAGTTCGTAATGAAAATCAAACTCTTGCCTCAATTACTTTTCAAAATTATTTCCGTCTTTACAAAAAACTTGCCGGCATGACGGGAACAGCAACCACTGAGGCTGTTGAGTTTGAAGAGATTTACGGGCTGCGCGTGGTAGAAATTCCAACCAATCGCACTGTTACCAGAATTGACGAAGATGATGAAATTTACAAAAACGAAAAAGGTAAATACGACGCCATTATTCGCTCAATCGAAGAAGCGCACGCTAAAAAGCAGCCGATTTTGGTTGGCACCATCAGCATTGAAAAATCAGAATATCTTTCAAGATTGCTGCGTTCGCACAAATTGCCCCACAATGTTTTAAACGCCAAATATCACGAGCAAGAAGCTGAAATTATTACGCAAGCGGGTGTTCCTGGAGCAATTACAATTGCCACCAACATGGCGGGACGCGGCACCGACATTAAACTTGGGGGAGATCCTGAATTCATGATTGGCGAAGAAACTGACGAAGCAAAAATTGCCGCAATCAAAGCTAAAATTGAATCAGACAAAAAAATCGCCATTGAAGCGGGCGGGCTTTACGTGCTTGCAACTGAGCGTCACGAAAGCCGCCGCATTGACAATCAATTGCGCGGAAGATCGGGGCGTCAGGGAGACCCAGGAAAATCAAAATTCTTCTTGTCGCTTGAAGACGATTTAATGCGCATTTTTGGTTCAGAAAAATTGCAGTCGGTGCTTACTCGCTTTGGTTTGAAAGATGACGAAGCAATTTTTCACCCGTGGATTACTAAAACCCTTGCCGGCGCGCAGCACAAGGTTGAAATGCGCAATTATGAAATCAGAAAAAATCTTTTGAAATATGACGACATCGTCAATCAGCAGCGCAAAGTGATTTTTGCTCTGCGCTCTGAAGTGATCGCCTCTAACGATATTTCAGCAAAAGTGGTGAAGTTTTTAGAGCAAATCACTCAAGAATTGGTTGAAGATTGCATTGCTAAAAATTCTTACGCGGAGCAGTGGGAAATTGATCTTTTGGAAAAAGAGGCGTTTAGAATTTTCGGCTTGAAGCTTGATTTAAAAGCTCAAGCGGCCAAAGACGGCGTCACCGAAAAAGAAATTTTAAACTTCATTCGCGGCAATGTTGCCGAAGTTTTTGTTGAAAAAGAAAGGCTCTACGGCGTTGATTCGGTGCGCCAAGTTGAGCGCCAAATTTTCTTGCTAACGCTTGATTCAGAATGGAAAGATCACTTGCTCTCGCTCGACAAATTGCGCAATGGCATCAACCTTCGTGCTTACGCGCAGAAGGATCCGTTGATTGAATACAAGCGCGACGCTTTCAGCTTGTTTGAAGAAATGATGCTGAGAATCGAAGAGCAATTGGTGAGTCGTGTGGCTCACATGCAAATTGCTCACCGCGAAGAAGAAGTAGATTTATTAGCTAAAGCGCCGAAGCAAAAAATGTTTGAAACCAGAAATGATCCGGCTTTTGTGCAAAGCCAAGCCAAGCCGGTGTCGGGTGCAGCGAAATTGAATGTGAAGCCGGAAGATCGTAATCCACGCGATTCTTCAACTTGGGGAAATGTTGGTAGAAATGAACCTTGCCCATGCGGAAGTGGAAAGAAATACAAGCAGTGCCACCAAGCGGCTTAATAATCTCCCTCCTTAGTAGAGAACTCGAGAGCAGGACAGGGTTTGTAACCCCGTCCAGCGATAGGGCACCTTACAGCGCTCGGGTGAGAGCAAAATCTTAATTTTTTTTCCACGTGCGCCAAACCAACCAACTAACATTTAAAACCCTCAGACCAGCCAGCTCTCAAGACGAAGAAGCTAACTTTCTCTGCCAAGATGTTCTTGGCAACTCCCTAAAAAAAACTGAAGAAAACTACGTTCGCGTTGCCGGATTTTTCGACGGCAAGATGTGCGCAACCGCAATGCTGATCAGGCAAGACAATCTTTTCAAAATGCAAAATGTTGCAGTCACGCCCGAGATGCAAAATAAAGGCGTCGGCTCGATGTTGCTAAAGTTTTGCGAAGAATTGGTTTGGGAAAAAGGTGTGGCTGCAATCTATTGCCACGCTAGAGATTACGCGGGGCGCAGTGCGGTGAACTTTTTTTTGAAGAACGAATATTTTTGCCGCGGCGGTGAATTTGAAGAAGATGGAATAGCGAACCAATTAATGATTAAGTTGCTCGCGCTAGATGGAGATGATTCTTAGTCACTGTTAGCTAATTCCTTCAACCTCATATTTCGTCCTATTTTTGCTTATTTTTGACAAAATTACTCCAAATATATCCAGATATTCGTCGTAATTTTGTCAAAAAAGCGCTAAAAATATGCCAAAATCTGAGGCCGAATCAATTAGCTAACAGTGCCTAAAACCCAACCCTACCAACCCCCGGCAACTTCAAGGCCGGATGCAGAAAATCAACGCCAAAAGACAGGCCAATAATGTTGATTTCTAGTCCTTCGACTAATCCTAAAATTATTCCAAACATTCCAAAAAAAGAAAATTGCACGCCAGTTTTTGACTCGGAAAGAGCAAAAAATTTCACGCCATTTTTGTCGCAAAGCCAATCTTTGCCAATGGCGTTGTTTGGCAGTGCAATTTTTAAATCAGGAATTTCGCGAATCACATGCGAAACAAAAGTGTTACTGTTGGGGCCTGGGTAAGCGCGGTAAAATTTTTGGTAAGGGTAAGATTTTGCAGCCGCTTGAATTTGCGGAATTAATTTTTCGGCTTTTTCGCCTGCGGCAGAAAAAATAATTTGAGGCTTTGCGTCAAACCAGCGGCGGTCTGGCAAGTCGGGCTGCACCACCACAACTCCATCCGCGCCAAAAGAAGTGCCCCACAAAACCACGTGGTAAACTAAGTAGCTTGCAGCGTTTTTTTCTTTGGTGGCAATCCAAGTGTGCTGACTAAATTTGCCGCGCCACGAATAGGCTTTGGCGCTGTAAAACTGGACTTGCGCTTCGGGGGTTTCTTGAGCTAAAGAAACTAAATTAGCGCTTTCGCGACTGGCTTTGTCCCACGTGTTGGTTCCGGCTTTTGGGTTAAAATAAATCAGTGTGAAAGTAAAAAGAATCAGAAGTGAAAGAAGCATTTTAGATTTCGTGGTTTGAATTGATTTTAGGAAAATTTTTAGTTTGAAAAGGCGGTTCATTTTGTGAAAAAAAATTTGAATTTTAGCCTTAAGGCAGAAATTCAAAAAAATGCCTAATCCAACCTTTAAAATCAAGACCACAAGCCAGATGCAAATTACTCAAGAAAATTACAAAAAACTTCTCGTAAGAATTCAAAATAAAATCAATCAAACCAAAGAAAATATTGTCAAAAATGTGAACCGCGAAAAGGTGGAAATGAGTTGGGAAATCGGCAAAGAAATTCACCAACATTTGCAAAAAAATAAAACATCAGGTTACGGCGCAGAATTTTTTAAACAGCTTTCAAGCGACATTTTAATTGAAGAAAGTGCGCTTTACAAAATGCACAATTTTTACAAAACCTACCCAAAATTGCCCAGCGAGAAAAAACTTTTAAGCTGGAGCCACTACCGAAATTTAATTGCGGTGAAAGATGACGTAACTCGGCAACAGCTGGAAAATCTGGTGATTGAAAAAAGTTTAAGCAGCGACAAATTACAAAAAGAAATCGCCGCTACCAAGAAAACCAAAAAGAAAAAACCTGCCAAAAATGTAAAATTAAAAGTGACGCGTGGCGAAATTTTTAACTACCAAATCAAGAGCGAGAATGAAATTGATTTGGGATTTAATATTTTTTTTCGGCGCCCAAATGCTTTTAAAATTGGTGAAATTGTGGCGGTGAAAAAATCGGGTGAGAAATATTTGCTGAAAAAATCAGCGCTAAAATCGACCCAAATTCACACTTACCAAGGCAGGGTAGAAAGGGTGGTAGATTGCGACACGCTGCACATTAAACTTGATTTGGGATTTAATATTTTTCACCGAGAAATTTTGCGTTTGGCAAAAATTAATGCGCCTGAAATAGCAACTAACGAAGGCAAAAAATCTGCGGCGGAATTGAAAAAAATTTTGCAGGATTTGCCAAATGTGGTGGTGAAAACGAGTAAGACTGACATTTACGGGCGCTACATTGCCGATGTTTTTTTGCCCAGAAGTAAGGGAGAAAAAGATTTGAAAAAAATTGCGGCGGAAGGGGTTTATTTGAGTCAGATGTTGTTGGATCTGGGTTTGGTGCAGGTGTTTTGAGAGTTTAGAATTAGCTAGAAAATGAACCTGTGGACGGAGTTGCAAACTCCGTCCAGCTCACGACCCCGCTGCGTTCAGACTCTGGTTAGTTTCTAAAGTTTTGCGTGCAGGTTTTGGTTAATCGCATCCAAAAACTCTTCGGTGTAAAGGTAGTGTTTGCCGTGCTCCACAGTATTTCCGTGAATACAAACCGCTAAATCTTTGGTCATTTTTCCTGACTCAACAGTTTCAATGCAGACTTTTTCTAGCTTGTGGCAGAAGTCGATTAACTCTTGGTTGCCGTCCAATTTGCCGCGAAATTCTAGGCCACGAGTCCAAGCAAAAATTGAGGCGAGGGGGTTGGTGGAAGTTGGATTGCCTTTTTGATGTTGGCGGAAGTGGCGAGTTACGGTGCCGTGTGCTGCTTCGGCTTCCATTGTTTTGCCGTCTGGCGTGATTAAAACTGAAGTCATTAAACCTAATGAGCCAAAGCCTTGCGCTACCGAATCTGACTGCACGTCGCCGTCGTAATTTTTGCAGGCCCAGATGAAATTGCCGCTCCACTTCAAGGCGCTTGCCACCATGTCGTCAATTAGGCGGTGTTCGTAAACAATTTTTTTCTCAGCGAATTTTTCTTTGAAATCTTTTTCGTAAATTTCGGCGAAGATGTCTTTGAAGCGGCCGTCATATTTTTTCAAAATGGTGTTTTTAGTTGAGAGGTAAAGCGGCCAGCCTTTTTGTAACGCCAAGTTGAAACAAGAATGGGCAAAACCTTTTACTGATTCGTCAGTGTTGTACATACTAAGTGCGACACCTGAGCCTTTGAATTGGTAAACTTCGTGCTCAATAATTTTGCCGTCATCTCCTTCAAATTTAATGGTCAGCTTGCCTTTACCTGGCACGACAAAATCAGTTGCTTTGTATTGGTCGCCGAAAGCGTGACGGCCGACAATGATTGGCGAAGTCCAGTTTGAAACGATGCGCGGCACGTTGTTGCAAACAATCGGCTCACGAAAAACTGTGCCGTCTAAAATATTGCGAATGGTGCCGTTGGGTGATTTCCAAATTTCTTTTAAGTTAAATTCTTTTTTGCGGGCTTCGTCTGGCGTGATGGTGGCGCATTTTATGCCAACGCCGCAAGCCTTGATGGCATTGGCCGAATCAATAGTTACTTGATCGCTTGTAGCGTCGCGATTTTCAACGCCCAAATCAAAATATTGTAGGTTCACATCAACGTAAGGTAGGATTAATTTTTCTTTGATGAAGCGCCAAATCACGCGAGTCATTTCGTCACCGTCGATTTCTACAACTGGATTTTTTACGAGAATTTTTTTCATAAATTTTAGCGTTTTAAATGAAGCAAAAAATTTCCCAATTAGATGGGAGGCCTGTTTTTTTAAATTAAAAAGATGGGGATTTGGTAAATATTCAACAATTTAGAACTAAGCTATTGAGCCGCGAGAATGCAAACATAAATTCATTTAATTCAAGTTCTTATCTTACTTCTAAATTTCTTGAAAAAATTATGCGCAATAAAATTAAAAAAATAAAGCCAGCGCATGTTGTCGGAGTTCTTGTAATCTTGTTTGCGGGATATTTTTTTTGGATTAAGCCAAAATACAATCAAGCAAATAAAAATAGCGCAAGCGCAACTAGGGCAACTGAAGTCACGGTGGTAACTCTGAAAAAACAAACTGTGCAATTATTTCAAGAATTGCCGGCGCGAGTTGAGGCTTTTAAAATTTCAGAGGTGCGTCCGCAAATTGAAGGCGTGATTAAAAAAGTAAAATTCACCGAAGGAGCTTTTGTCAAAGAAGGTCAGCAACTTTACCAAATTGATCCGTCAATTTATCAGGCGGCGTCAAACAGTGCGGACAGAAATTTAAAAACTTTGCAGGCCAAAAGAGATCGTTACCAAATTTTGCTGGAAAGCGACGCGGTGAGCAAACAAGAGTTTGACGATGTTGAAGCGGCTTTTGCGCAAAGCCAAGCGGATGCGAAAAAAGCCAAAACTAATTTTAATTACACCAAAGTTTTGGCGCCGATTTCTGGCTACATCGGTAAATCAAATTTAACACAAGGTGCTTTGGTCACTGCAAATCAAGCAGAGGTTTTAACCACGATTGCCCAACTTGATAAAATTTACGTTGATATGGTGCAGTCTACAAAAGACATGCTGGAGCTTGGTGAGCAAAAGGGAATTTTGGTAACGGTTGCAACCCACGATCCTAATTATGTAGCGGAGGGCAAATTAAAATTTTCGGAAGTTTTTGCTGATCAAAGCACCGATTCAATTCGTCTGCGTGCGTTATTTGACAACAAAGAGCAAAAACTAATTCCAGGAATGTTTGTGACAGCCAAGTTGCATCTCAAACCAATTGAAGCGGTGCTAGTGCCGCAAAGAGCAACAACCAGAACGCCAGATGGTAGCTTGATGGTTTTTGTGGTAGCGGGAGACGTGGCGAAAGCTCGTTTGATTAAAGCTGAAAAAATTTCTGGAGATTCTTGGGTGGTAGATGACGGCTTGGTAGATGGGGATATTGTGATTGTTGAAGGTTACCAAAAAATTGCTGATGGGGCTAAGGTTAGCGCGGTTCCCTTTAAGGAAAAAGAGAAGAAATAAATTAAGTTAATAGGGTTCCTGCGCAAAGCGCAAAATAAATTTACATGTCTAATTTTTTCATCGATCGTCCGATATTTTCTTGGGTACTAGCAATCATAATCATGATGGCCGGCGCTCTGTCGCTGCTTAAAATGCCAATCGAGCAATATCCAAACATCGCGCCTCCTTCAGTTTCAATTTCAACTTCTCTTCCAGGAGCTTCTGCCGAAACTCTTGAAAATAGTGTAACTCAAGTAATCGAGCAAAGCCTTACTGGTATTGATTCGCTACGCTACTTCACCGCCAACAGTGACTCTGACGGCAACGTCATGATTACTCTAACTTTTGAGCCAAAAACCGATCCAGACATCGCGCAAGTGCAAGTGCAAAACAAGTTGCAATCAGCAATGCCGCTCTTGCCGCAAGAAGTGCAACAGCAAGGTGTGCGCGTCAATAAGGCGAACAATAACTTCTTGTTGGTAATTGGGCTTTATTCTAAAGACGATTCGGTGGATGAGGGTGAGCTTGGCGACATTCTTCTTTCTGAAATTAAAGACGATGTTTCGCGCATTAACGGCGTTGGCAACGTGACAATTTTTGGTAATCCGCGCGCCATGAGAATTTGGTTAAATCCACATAAACTTTTCGGCTACAGCATGACAATTGCTGATGTGGTGACTGCAATTAAAATTCAAAATGCCGATGTTTCTGCTGGTCAACTTGGCGGTTTGCCGTCAGTTAAAGGTCAACAAATTAACGCCACAATTACCTCGCAATCAAAATTAAAAACGGTGGATGATTTTAAAAAAATCATTCTGCGCGTTAATAAAAACGGTTCGCAAGTTCGTCTAAAAGATGTGGCAAAAGTTGAACTTGGCTCACAAAGCTACAGCACAATTGCGCGCTACAAAAGGCATCCCGCTTCAGGCATGGCAGTGATTTTGGCAAGTGGCGCTAATGCACTAGACACCGCCAAAAACGTCAAAGACAAAGTTGAAGAATTAAAACAATTTTTGCCAAAAGGCGTTGAGGTAATTTATCCCTACGACTCAACTCCGTTCATTAAACTTTCAATTAAAGGTGTGGTTGAAACCTTGCTAGTTGCGGTGTTTTTGGTGTTTTTGGTGATGTTTTTGTTTCTGCAAAACTTTCGCGCCACGCTGATTCCAACTATTGCAGTTCCGGTGGTTTTGCTTGGAACTTTTGCAATTTTATTTGCCTGCGGCTTCACCATTAACACGCTGACGATGTTTGCCATGGTCTTGGCAATTGGCTTGCTGGTTGATGACGCGATTGTGGTTGTTGAAAACGTTGAGCGCATCATGCAAGAAGAAGGGCTTTCTCCCATTGAAGCCACACGCAAATCAATGAAGCAAATCACCGGCGCCTTGATTGGAATCGCCATGGTTTTGTCGGCAGTATTTGTGCCAATGGCATTTTTTGGCGGATCGGCGGGTGCAATTTACCGTCAATTTTCAATTACGATTGTGTCATCAATGACGCTTTCAGTGTTTGTAGCATTGGTTTTATCGCCATCGCTTTGCGCCACAATTTTGAAACCCGTTGGAAAAGATCACAAACTTTCGACCAATAAATTTTTAAATTTCTTCAACCAAAAACTCGAGTTGGGCAGAAATTTTTACACCACTAGCGCCAATAAAATTATTGGCCGCTCTTTCAAATTTTTCATGATTTACTTGGTGATGATTGGTGGTTTGGTCTTTTTATTTTCTCGCATGCCAACTTCATTTTTGCCAACCGAAGATCAAGGCATGATGTATTTGATGGTGAACGCACCAAGTGGGGCAACGCTTGAGCGCACAGTGGAGAGTTTAAAGCAAGTTGAAGATTATTTTCTCGACAAAGAAAGTGAAAATGTTGACCACCTTTTTACTGTTGCCGGATTTAGTTTTGCTGGACGCGCCCAAAATGCCGGATTTGGATTTATCGGTTTGAAAAATTGGAGCGAAAGAAAGCGCCCCGATCAAGGCGTTGCTGCAATTTCTGGACGCGCCATGGGTGCTTTGTCGCAAGTAAAAGATGCTTTTGTATTTACATTTTTTCCGCCGCCAATTCGCGAGTTGGGCAATGCGTCGGGCTTTGATTTGCAATTAATTGATCGCAGTGGCCTTGGTCACGAAGCCTTGATGGGAGCTCGGAATCAGCTTTTAGGAGCTTCAGCCCAAAACCCACTTTTGATTGGCGTGAGACCAAATGGTCTAAACGACGTAGCTCAATATAAAATCGACATTAACTACGAAAAAGCGGCGGCACTTGGAGTTTCATTTACCGACATCAACCAAACTTTGCAGGCAGCTTGGGGTTCGTCTTACGTCAATGATTTTCTTGATAAAGGGCGCATCAAAAAAGTGTATTTACAGGCCGAAGCACCGTATCGCATGACTCCGCAAGATTTAAAAAAATGGTACGTCAGAAACAAAGAAGGAAAAATGGTTTCGTTTAACAGCTTTGCCAGCTCGCACTGGAGTTACGGCTCACCAAAATTAGAGCGCTTCAACGGTGTGGCTTCGGTGAATATTCAAGGTGGTGCGGTTCCTGGAGTAAGTTCGGGAACTGCAATGAATGAAATGGAGCGCATGATTAAAGCATTGCCGGAGGGCGTTGATTACGCTTGGTCGGGAATTTCTTATGAAGAAAAAACTTCCGGCTCGCAAACTTTAGTGCTTTACGCCATCTCGCTAATGGTGGTGTTTTTGTCTCTCGCCGCGCTTTACGAAAGTTGGTCGATTCCTTTTTCAGTAATTTTGGTTGTGCCTTTCGGGATTGCTGGCGCCGTTGTGGCATCAATGCTTGGGGGCATGAGCAATGACGTTTATTTTCAAGTTGGCCTTCTAACCACGATTGGTCTTTCAGCCAAAAACGCGATTTTGATTGTCGAGTTTGCCCGCGATCTTTACCAAAAAGGACACAGCGCAACTGAGGCAACTTTGATTGCAACCAAACAAAGATTTCGCCCGATCATCATGACTTCAATGGCTTTCATGCTGGGTATTTCTCCACTGGTAATTGCAACGGGTGCTGGTTCGGCAAGTCAACGCGCCATTGGTGTTGGGGTGATGGGCGGCATGTTTGCCGCGACGTTTATTGCCACTTTATTTGTGCCGATGTTTTACGTTTTGGTGGAAAAAATTTCGAAGAAAATGAAGAAGTAATTTACTCGCACTGTCATGCTTCGACAGGCTCAGCATGACAATGAAGCGAACTTTTAAGTGAAGAAAAAATGAAAAATAAAAAACTCGCAAACCTCTTAATCCTTGCCGTAATCGCCTCTTGCACTCTGGCGCCGAATTACAAGCGTCCAAAAGTTGAGCTGCCGCTTGAGCAACCGGCTAGTGCCGCAAAGAAAAAAATCGCCATTATTTCTTGGCAAGAATATTTTGCCTCCCCAGATCTACAGCGCGTGATTCAGACTGCTTTATTTAATAATCGCGATTTGCGTGTGGCTAATCTCAATATCGAGTCAGCACAGGCAACTCACGGCGTGGTGCGCTCCAATCTTTTGCCGACAATTAATGCAACGGGTTACGAAACGCGCCAAGGTGTTCCTAGTGCTTTTGCTGTTTTCATGCCAAAAAAACAATTTCGCGCTAACGTTTCGCTTGCCACTTACGAGGTAGATTTTTTTGGCAGATTGCGTTCATTAAAAAAATCAGCACTCGAAGATTTTTTAGCGTCTGAGCAAGCGCGCAACGTCACCAGAATTTCGCTAATTTCGGAAGTAGTAAATTCTTACGCGCAACTTTTGCTTGATCGTGAATTGCTAAAAATATCTGAAAAAAATACTGCAGCACAGGCAGATCGTTACAAATTTTCTGAACTACGTTACAAAAACGGCATCGATTCGCAAACCGATTTGCTCAATGCTGAAGCCGCAATTGAAGCGGCTAAAAACACTTTTGAAACTTACAAAAAATTAGTGAAGCAAGATGAAAATGCTTTGATGCTTTTGATGGGAGTTTTTGATGAAAGCGCTTTGCCGGCGCAAGATGTGGCTTTTGGCGACATTAAAATTAACGAAGATTTGCTCGATTTAGTGCCTTCATCTTCTTTGTTTTTGCGCCCCGATATTCAGCAAGCCGAGCATGAATTAAAAAGCGCCAATGCTAATATTGGAGCAATGCGCGCCGCTTTTTTTCCATCAATTACTTTGACTGGAAATTACGGTTACGCCTCGCGTCAAATGACAAATTTATTTGATTCAAAAACTTGGGCATTCACGCCGCAAATTAACATGCCGCTTTTTGCTGGTGGAAAAAATCTCTACAATTTGAAGCTAGCTGATTTGCGCAAAAAAGTTGAAATCGCCCAATATGAAAAAACGATTCAAACCGCTTTTCGCGAGGTTTCAGACCAGCTGGCAGAAAGAGATGCGATTGTGAATCAGTTTGAATCTTTTGATAAAATTTTAAAAAGCAGAAAAAAAGGCGGTGACATTGCGGAAGCAAAACATCGGGTCGGAATTAGCAGCGCGCTGAATGTTTTGGATGCGAAAATTGCGTTATTTACGGCAGAACAAAATCAGGCAAGTGCCAAAAAAGAATACATCGCGAACTTGATTGCGCTTTACAAAGTGATGGGCGGTGGCGGTGAGTTGGAAGAATAGGAAATTAATTTCTCTGCGCAGCTGTTACGCAATTTCA
Organism: Rickettsiales bacterium; assembly: GCA_947442475.1. Classification (GTDB taxonomy): domain Bacteria; phylum Pseudomonadota; class Alphaproteobacteria; order Rickettsiales; family UBA1997; genus UBA2645. Next base: position 17,533 of record CANEVP010000021.1, on the reverse strand, counting down.
ATTCTGAGTTAAAAACTATCCCATAAGCCAATCACCACACCCTGATTTTCGTAGAATGGGGCATTGCCGTGCAGTCTGCGTAAGTAACCAGCTTGCAGTGAAGCATTGGGACTGACACGATACATTAGTGAGAAGGTCGCCATGTTGTTGGCGTCTTTCGAAGTTTTAAAACTTGAGTAACTGTTGCTGGTGGCATTGGTTTTTGATTGGATGTTCCAAGTGATGTCGTCTCGCACCAACAAAGCAAATTTTGAGTTGAGATTGTAGCCACCCCAAAAAGTGAAACGCACTTCGTCAAATGGGTTAGAAAATTTTTTGCGGTAAGCGGTTTCAAGGCGTACAAAATAAGGCGTGTCGCCTTGCGCAACAGTATTTACCAAGCGATCTTTCATGTTGAAGGCAAACAAAAATCTCATTTCGTAATCAGCCTGTTTGGGCATTAAGCCTAGATTTTTATTCTCGTTGTAAACGCTAGGAAACTTGTAGGAGTTGTGCATTATCACGCCCAATTTTTTGTAGCTAAGAAGTTTGTAGCGGTGGAAAATTTCTGCCGTGTTTAAAGCGTAAGCATTGGTGCCATTATTGTGCTCTGAATCAATGCGGCTGGCTTGAGTAATTGCGCCAATCGACATTTTATTGCTCAGAGGATATTCAATAAAGCTGTTAAGGATTTGTTTGTGATTGTCGCTCTTGAAAGCGGAGCCTTCAGAAAAAGTTAGCGTGTTGAACATTTGTAGATTGTTCGTCGCAGCAAAAGATGTAGCACTGCTTACGTTTACTAGCATTAAGGTGATTAGTAATTTTTTCATAAATTTTGCGAGTGATGTGGCAAAAAACTAAACGTCGTAAATTTTAAAGAAGTTAATCAAGTTCGAGACGTAAATGATCATGAAGGTAGTAATAATAACGCCGCTGATGATTGCGAGTTTCATGCTCAGAGGAATTTTTTTCACAACAATTGGCTCAGGATTTTTTGTAAAAAACGCCGCCTTCACAATCGGGTAAATGTAAAAAATATTAATCAAGCTGCCGGTAATTAGAAAAATAGTCAGCGCTAAATATTGGTAAAAGTTGCTAATTTTATTTCGCACGATTCGCAGCTTAGTGTAGGCGTGCGAGTAGAGAATCGTCAGCAGCCAGGCAATGTTGACCAAAATTCCGAAGAAATAGGAATAAATGTCGCACATAAATTTCAGTTTGATGAAGCCGAAATCGACTAAGTAAATCGTGCCAGAGATTGGTAACAAAATACTTAAAACCAAACTCGCTGAAATGACAGCGACAAGAGTCAAATTGTGCAAGACTGGCGATTTTTTTGCGAAGGTTGCAGTGAGCAATTCGACTAGCGGCAACATGATTATTAGGGAGAGATTCCAGAGCATATTTGTTGGGGATTTAAATGGGTTTGAAGACGAGAGCTGGAGTGGTTTACAAAGCAAATCCAGAAGCGGGCGCTTTCGATTTTTTAAATTAAATCCACCGCGTCCTAACCTATTGGCTTATTTAACATTCCAGATTTGTTTTTAGTTGCTAGCAATGCTGGTGGAAGTGGGATTTTGATTGTATCTTACGACTAAGATTTTCTTACGAACTCTGACTTCAAGCCCATCGCGCCAATGCCGGGTATTTTGCAATCAATGTCGTGGTCACCAGCAACAAGGCGAATGTTTTTTACTTTAGTGCCAACTTTTACAACTGAAGACGAACCCTTCACTTTCAAATCTTTAATCACAGTGACGGTATCGCCATCTTTTAACACCACGCCGTTAGCGTCTTTAATCACTACTTCTGAATCATCTTCTTCCGCCGCAATTTCTAACCATTCGTGAGCGCATTCTGGACAAACATAAAGCCCATCCATTTCGTAGGTAAATTAGCAGGAGCATTTCGGGCAATTTGGTAGTGGTGAATTGGTCATGTTTTTTTAAGAAATTGGTTCAAAAAATTTAGTGTCAGGATCAAAAGCCATGATCTCGCCGCTTTCGATGTTGAAATGCCAGCCGAAAATATTGAGTTTATTTTCTCTCATGCGCTTGGCGATGTAGGGATAGGTCATCAAATTGCGCAGCGAAATAATCAAAGATTCTTGTTCGCATGAGGCTTGTTGCTCTTCTTCGCTTTTGTCAGACATTTGTTTTTTAACAATATCGCGAGCTTCTGAGGCAACTGATAGCCATGTTCTCATCGATTCAGAAAGTTTGCTGTTTTTAGACGAAAACTCTTCTGACATCATCATTTTAATGCCAGAGCATTTGGCGTGGCCCAGCACAATAATATTTTCAACTTCAAGAATTGTTACGGCATATTCAATGGCTGATAAAATGCCGTGAATGCCTTTGGTATCATATTTTGGCACTAGTCCGCCAATATTGTTAATGACATAGAGTTCACCTGGATTTGCGGCAAATATTTCGGCAGGAGCTAAGCGAATATCGGCGCAAGAAATAACCATGGTTGTTGGCTTTTGACCCTGCTCAATTAAGTGCTGAATCATGTCTTGTTTTTGATGAAAAGTCGTAGATTTAAAAACTCTAAAACCGCTGATGAGCTTGCCGATATTTGACATAGTTTTTCCTATAAATTTGTGAGGGAACTTCTGGCGCGATTTAATTTTTTTGCAAAATCACAAGCAAGAATAAATTAGGAGCCCGTCGCAAATCTAACTTCCAAAAAAATTTAAACTAAAAAAATCTAACTCAGAACTTTTAGAAATTTCCTACTCAACTTTTTTGGAATTTTTTTGGAATTTTTTTGATTTTTTCTGCGTTGGCGATTTTCCAAGTGGCGGGAAATATTTTTTTGCTCAAAACATTTCAATCAAAAAACTTTAGCATCGGCATCGCCTTCTACAAAACCGAGACTCTGCAGGCGATGATAATTGGTTTAATTTTTTTTGGCGAAAGCGTTTCACTTGCCGGATTTATCGCCATCATGGTTGCGATGTCGGGTGTGGTTTTAATGTCGGGCTTAGCTTTTGATGGTGGCATAAAAAAATTCACTAAATCGCTCAAAAATAAATCAACGCTTTACGGAATTTTAACCGGCTTTTGTTTTTCGATTTCTGCCTTCAATTTGAAAGAGGCTTCAGAAATTTTATTGCCACTTGAATATTCTAATCTCAAGGCTGCAGCAACAGTGTTACTTTGGGTAATTTGCTTTCAAAATATTTTATTTACCGTGGTAAAGCTTTACCAAAAACGCTTCCTGCAAGATTTGAAAAGTTTGGTTTGCCTCGAAAATAAATACACTTTTTTAAAAACTTCGATTTTTAGTTTTTTAGGTTCAATTTGCTGGTTTGTTGCTTACGGTCTGGGCAAAGTGGTTTACGTTAAAGCGGTTGGTCAAACCGAATTAATTTTGGCTTTGGCGGTCTCGTATTTCATTTTAAAAGAGACGCTAAAAAAATCTGAAATTATCGGAATTGCACTGACATCAGCGGGAATTTTAGCGCTGATTTTATTTCACTAACAAAATTGCCAGAACCTTGATTTTGCTGCTTAAAGGTTAATTTTGAGCACTGTGCTCAAAATTCAAAAATAACAAAAATTTAAATGCTACGCCAAGTAAAAAAAATTTTCGAATTAGAAGCTACCACCGGAATTTTATTGCTTCTTGCAACCATTGCAGCTTTGGCAATTGCCAATTCTTCGGCCTTTCAAATTTACCAAAATATTTTCGCATTTAATTTGCCAGTTGGGCTAACCCTGCGCGATTTTATTAACGACGCGCTAATGGCGGTGTTCTTTTTTTTGATTGGTTTAGAGCTCAAAGAAGAAGTTTTAGTTGGCGAACTCTCAAGCAAATCGCGAGCAATTTTGCCGCTAATTGCGGCGTGCGGCGGGGTAATTTTTCCGGCGCTGATTTTTTATTTTTGCAATTTTGATTCTCCGCAAAACCTGCGCGGCTTTGCCATTCCAACCGCCACCGACATTGCTTTTGCTTACGGCGTGCTTTGTCTTTTTGGTAAAAAAATTTCCAAATCGCTGAAAGTTTTTTTAATCTCGTTAGCAATTTTTGATGACTTGGCGGCGATTTTAATCATCGCTTTTTTCTACTCGCAAAATATCGATTTTGTTTTTTTGACTTTGACTTTCGTGGTGCTTTTGGGGCTGGCGATTTTGAACTTAAAAAAATCTAACAACCTATTTTGCTACTTGCTTTTGGGCGCAATGTTGTGGCTAATGATTCTAAAATCGGGAATTCATCCAACACTTGCCGGCATTGCTTTAGCGATGTTTATTCCGCACAAGAAAGACTCGCTTAAAAAGCTGATTAAAAAAATTGCACCCGCCGTAAATTTTCTAATTTTACCAATTTTCGCCTTCGCCAGCAGCGGCGTTAGAATCGAAAACTTCTCTTTGGATGTTTTTACCAAGCCGCTAGTTTTAGGAATTATTTTAGGATTATTTTTCGGCAAACAAATCGGCGTAATGCTCTTTAGCTTTATTGCGATAAAATCAAAAATAGCCAGGCTTCCTGGCAAATCTTGGCTAGAATTTTATGGTGTAACAATTTTGACCGGTATTGGTTTTACCATGAGTTTTTTCATCGGATCTCTGGCTTTTTTGAATAACCCAATGCTTCTTGATTTGGTGAAAATTGCAGTCTTGGCAGCTTCTTTTTTAGCGGCAATTTTTGGAATCTTAGTCATTTCTTTAACCATTAAAAAGACCAATGAAAAATCAATCTAACCTACTTAAATCAAAAAGATTTTTACCGCTTTTTATCACCCAGTTTTTTGGCGCTTTTAACGACAATGTTTTCAAAAACGCATTTCTGATTTGGTTCACTTACAGTATCGCGTTCAAGCTTGATATGAATGCTCAGATCATGGTGGCAGTGGCATCGGGATTATTCATTTTACCCTTCTTTTTATTTTCATCTCTCGCCGGACAAGTGGCTGATAAATATGAAAAATCAAAATTAACGCAGATCATAAAAATTGCTGAAATTGCGATTATGATTTTTTCATTTGTCGGATTTTATTTTCAAAATATTTACCTGCTTTTGACTTTGATATTTTTGATGGGAGTTCATTCAACTTTCTTTGGCCCAATCAAATATAGCTTACTTCCAGAGCATCTTAAAGATAATGAATTGGTGAAAGGAAATGCCTTGATTGAAGGTGGTACTTTTCTAGCCATTCTACTTGGCAGCATTTTCGGCGGCGTCACTATTCTCTCGCAACGTGGCATTGAAACTGTTTCAAGTGCGGTGGTGATTTTTGCCATCATTGGCTATTTTAGCAGTCGCTTCATCCCAAAAACGCCAGCACCCGATCACAAGTTAAAAATCAGTTTCAACATTGTGACGCAAACTTTGAAAATTATTAAATATGCCAAAAAAGAAGAAACGGTTTGGCTTTCAATAATGGGCATTTCGTGGTTCTGGTTAATTGGCGCAACCTTCTTGTCGCAATTTCCAATTTACACTAAAAATATCATTAATGGTGATGAGTATATCGTAACCTTGTTTCTTGCGATTTTTTCAATTGGCATCGGAGTTGGTTCAGTAATGTGCAATCAATTAATCAAAGGCAAAATTGATGGACGCCTTGTGCCGCATGGTTCAATTGGCATCACAATTGGCATTATGATTTTCTGTGCGGCGAGCGGTTTTTACAGCGCGGTAATTGCGCCAGATCACCTAGTTAGTCTGTCAGAATTTTTAACCGACAACATCATGAACTGGTACATTCTCTTGGGATTGTTTGTAATCGCAGTTTCTTGTGGTATTTACATTGTGCCACTTTACGCCATCATGCAACATCGTTCAGAAACAAAATATTTATCGAGAATTATTGCGGCAAATAATGTTATGAATGCTCTTTTTATGGTGCTGGCAAGCCTTGTGATTATTGTCTTGGTGCAATTTGATCTCGATTTATTGCAAATTTTTATGCTAGTTGGCATGTCGAATATTTTGGTATTTCTCTCAATTCAAAAAATTGTTAAAAAGAGGCTAGGGTAATGATTAAGCCAGTTTTAAAAAGACTTCTCACTAAGCTTTACAAGATCGAAATTAAGGGTTTAGAAAATTACCAAAAAGCCGGAAAGCGAGTTTTAATCGTTGCCAATCACCAATCATTTTTAGACGCAATTTTACTGGCGGTTTTTTTGCCAGAAAAACCGATGTTTGCGATTAACACCTTCATCGCCAAGCAATGGTGGATGAAGCCCTTTCTTGCATTGGCCGACACTTACGCTCTTGATCCAACCAACCCGATGGCAACCAAAAGCCTGATTAACGAAATTAAAAAAGACAAAAAATGCATCATCTTTCCTGAGGGCAGAATTACGGTTACGGGCTCTTTGATGAAAATCTACGAAGGCCCCGGAATGATCGCTGATAAAACTGACGCGATGATTTTGCCAGTGAGGCTTGACGGCGCGCAATATACGCCGTTTTCGCGTTTAAAAGGCCGCGTGAAAATTCATCTTTTTCCAAAAATCACTCTGACCATTTTGCCACCGCAAAAATTTGAAGTGACCAAAGAAATCACCGGACGCGCCAGACGCGCCGCCAACGCTGACAAGCTTTACGACATCATGACCGAAATGTTGTTTGAAAGCTCAGATTACAAAAAAACTCTGTTTCAATCGCTGCTTGATGCTCAAAAAATTCACGGCAGCAAGCATCAAATTATTGTTGATATTGAGCGCAAACCTTTGACTTACGGCAAGCTAATTGCGCGCTGTTTTATTTTGGGTGAGCAAATCGCCAAAGAAACTAAACAGGGCGAATATGTTGGTTTTATGTTGCCTAACATGGTTTCAAGCATCGTAACTTTTTTTGCGATGCAGGCTTTTGGTCGCGTGCCGGCAATGTTAAATTTTTCAACGGGCGGCAAAAATTTTATTGCGGCTTGCAAAGTTGCAGAGCTCAAAACCATCTACACTTCCAAAAGATTTATCGATAGCGCCAAGCTTTATCACTTGGTTTTAGCGGCTGAAGAAAATGGTATTAAAATTATTTACCTCGAAGAAGTCGCAAAAAAAATTACCTTAATCGACAAATTAAAAGGCGGGCTGCGTGCAAAATTTTGTCAAAAAATCAGTGCCACAAAAGCAGAAGATGCTGCGATAATTCTATTTACATCAGGCTCGGAAGGAACGCCAAAAGGTGTAGTTTTGAGTCACCAAAATATTCAATCAAATCGTTTTCAATTGGCGTCTCGCGTTGATTTTAGCAGCAAGGATGTGGTCTTTAACGCTTTGCCGATTTTCCACTCATTTGGCTTAACTGGCGGCACAATATTGCCAATTTTGGCCGGCATTAAAACTTTCTTTTACCCGTCACCACTTCACTACCGAATCGTGCCCGAGTTGGTTTACGACACCAACGCCACCATCATGTTTGGCACTAATACGTTTCTTTCCAACTACGCGCGATTTGCTCACGCTTACGATTTTTACAGCTTGCGTTACGTCTTTGCTGGTGCCGAAAAATTGGATGAAGAAACTAGAAAAATCTGGTCAGAAAAATTTGGTGTCAGAATTTTTGAAGGCTACGGCGCCACTGAAACTTCTCCGGCTTTATCCACCAACACGCCAATGCATAACAAGCCTGGCAGCGTTGGCCGCCTAATGCCGGGCATTAAATTCAAACTAGAAGAAATCGCCGGAATTACCGACGGCAAAAAACTAATGGTCGCCGGACCAAATATTATGAAAGGCTATTTGCTTGAGCAAAATCCAGGAAAGATCACGCCGCCAAAAGACGGTTGGTACGACACGGGAGACATTGTTGCAATTGACGAGAAAGGCTACATTTCAATCAAGGGTAGGGCGAAACGCTTTGCTAAAATTGCTGGCGAAATGGTTTCGCTAACCGCAGTTGAAATTTATTTGAGCAAATTTTTTCCGCAAAACAGTCACGCAATTGTGGCGATTCCAGACGCTAAAAAAGGCGAGCAATTGGCTTTGGTTACAACTCATCAAACGCTAAATCGCGCAGAAATTTTAACTTTCTTTAGAGAGAGCCAAATCAGCGAATTAGCGGTTCCAAGAGAAATTATCGCAGTTGAAAAATTGCCTTTGCTTGGCACCGGAAAAGTTGATTACGTTAAAGTTAAAGAATTGGTAATTAATTAAATCACATGCTCATTTTACTCTCACCCGCAAAATCACTAAAATATGATGCTCCGCTTTCGTGCAAAAATTTCACGCTGCCGCATTTTGCCAAAGAAACCAAGAAACTCGCTTTAGAGCTCAAAAAATTCTCGGTTTTAGATTTAGAAAAATTAATGAAAATCAGCAAAAAATTGGCGGAGTTAAATTGCGAGAGATTCAAAAATTTTTCCCAAGAATTTAATTTTGAAAATTCCAAGCAAGCCTTACTCGCTTTTGACGGCGATGTTTTTAAGCCAATTGAAAAAGAAAAATTTAGCGCCGCAGATTTTGAATTTGCCCAAAAAAATCTGCGCATTTTATCAGGATTTTACGGGCTTTTGCGTCCGCTCGATTTAATGCAGCCTTACCGTTTAGAAATGGGAACTGATTTTAAAAAAACCGTTTTTGAAAAAGATTTGGGAGTGAAAAATCTTTACCAATTTTGGGGCGATAAAATATCCAAGCAGCTTGATTTGGAAGGCTCCAAATACATTATCAATTTGGCCTCAGAAGAGTATTTTTCGGCAGTAAATCCAGAAAAAATCTCTGCCAAAATCATCAACATTATCTTCAAAGAAAATAAAAATGGTGTTTACAAAATCGTTGGAATCAATGCCAAGAAGGCGCGCGGTCTGATGACTAATTTTATCGTGAAGAATAAAATATCTGATCCGAAAGAATTAAAAAATTTCAAAATCGAAAAATATCACTTCGCCAAAGAAATGTCAGATGAGCTTAACTTCACCTTTACCAGATAGCCAAAACCCTTGGCTGCCTAAGCAACCAAGGGCTACCGCAATCACTACTGAGGTTTTTTAGCAGCGCAGCTAGCTTTATCAGCTTTTGCAGAACAGCTGTTTTTTTCCATTTTAGCAGAACAAGAATTTTTTTCTTTTGCAGCACAATTATGCTTGTCTGAGAACATATTTAAACTTAGCGAAAGCTTGATCGGGATTTCTTTCATATTCATTCTTGATATGCGAGGTAACCATTCTTGGTTTGTTATAGTTGTCGCGAATTTAAGGAGATGGCTTCATTTATATCTTCTGAAGATCTTTCGGGTCTAGTAGGTACTGAGTCACTTTGATATCTAGTATCCCAAGATTGGGCAATGCGAGATCTTTCATAAGAATCATCAATCAAATTCAAAGCAACTCGCAAGTCTTGCAGCGTGCAATCGATTCTTTCGATGGTGCAATTGACCCTTTACATTGTGGAGCGATTTTCTACGCCAAGCCAATGTTTAGATAGTGCTGACTTTTTATTAGGAGATCGAAACTGTCCTGCGGCATACTACAAATCTTTAACCGTATTTCCTCTTCTTAAAAGCCAATTTTTAGCGATCTCCAAGCGATTCAAATTTGCAAAGCCCGCCATAGTTAGCGAAGATTTTAGAAATGCTCTTGAGGTATATTCTCTCATGGCGATGAGTGCCTTAATTGAATAAAATTAATTAGAATGACCATTGTTCGCGCCAGAAAATTCTAGTAAAAATTCTCCATAACCTTGCTGCTTTAAAGAATCTTTGGGGATAAATTTGAGTGCCGCAGAGTTGATGCAATAGCGCATGCCGCCTTTTTCGACGGGGCCATCGTCAAAAATATGACCTAAGTGTGAATCGGCGCTTTTAGAGCGCACTTCGGTGCGTTTCATGCCAAAGGCGACGTCAGATTTTTCAGTGACAGCTTCATTTTGAATTGGGCGAGTAAAACTAGGCCAGCCAGTGCCAGAATCATATTTATCTTTTGAAGAAAAAAGTGGTTGTCCGGAGGCGACATCAACGTAAATACCGTCTTTTTTATTATTCCAATAAGCATTGTAAAATGCTGGTTCGGTGCCGTTTTGTTGGGTGATGTATTTTTGCATCTTGGTCAGATTATTGAGATTTTTTGGATATTTTTCTGTGGCGCTTGCCGAGAGAGAAAAAAGGCTCAAGAGCAAAGTGAAGATGATTTTTTTCATAAAAAATTTGTGATTTAATTAATTGCCAAAAGTAAAGGCGTAAGCTTCTAAACCTGCGTCCGAGCTTGCGATTTCAAGTAAGCCATTTTTGGCACTATCTTGATTTACCAACTCGTAAAGCGCGTGTTTTGAAACCAGAATTTTCGATTTTGGAAGTGGCTTGCCATTGAGTTTTAAATGCGCTGTTACCAGTTTTTCACCTTGCGTACCCAGAACCAAAAAAACTTTTTTCGCCGTGAAGTTTAATTGCAGTTTTGCGCCTTTATCTCGCGAAATAATGCGCTGCGATTCAACGCGCCACTTGCCTTCAAGCGCCCAATGATTGGATGGTAAAAATTCTGGCAGATTAAATTTTGTGACATTGCGTGAGAGGATTTTTGGGCCAGAAAAATTTTCAGCCGCCGAGCTGCCAAGATAAGTTTCTTGAGTTTGTCCTTGGGTAAATGTGACAGGATCCGCAGCTTCAGCTACTTTGGTGTTTAGTCCTAGCAGTTGACGAATATTATTTTCGGTCTGCGCGTAATTTCCTTCGCCAAAATGGGTGTAAACAATCTGGCCGTTTTTATCGATTAGATAATGAGCGGGCCAGTAGCGGTTTTGAAAAGATGTCCAAGTGTCTAGTTTGTTGTCTAGCGCCACTGGATATTTTATGCCATGTTCCTGCAAAGCATTTTGCACGTTGTTCACGTTTTTTTCGAATTCAAATTCTGGCGCGTGAATGCCAATAATTACCAATCCTTTGCTTCGATAATCTTGATCCCATTTTGTAACGTAGGGCAGGGTGCGCACGCAGTTGATGCAAGAATAAGTCCAAAAATCAATCAGTACGACTTTGCCTTTTAGGGATGCGATGGTCAGTGGTTCTGAATTTAGCCAAGCTTGAATTCCAGCAATTTCAGGGGCTGGGTAAGGATTTGGCAAAGCGTCTTGCAAGCCAGAAGAATTGGTGATTGTCACAGATTCTTTTTTGCTAAAAAAAGCTGAGGCATTGCTGCCACAAGCGATGAAGCAAACTGCAATTAAGATCAGCACACCAAAACATTTACGTAATTCTTCAGTGTGGCTAGTTAAGAATTTGATTTTTGACATAAGGCTCCTTCCGGTTAGTGAAATAATAAACATCGGCACTCCAGCGCCAATGGCGAAGGCGGCGACTAAAAATAACGCCTGTGCATTTGATTCTTGACGAATGATTTGCACGAGCACTGCTGCTAAAATTGGTCCGGCGCAAGGCGTCCAGATTACTCCAATTAACATTCCAATAAAAACACCGCTGCCAAAACCATCGCCAGAATTATTGGTGACATTGCTTGCAAGATTGGCAAATCGCGCCGTGATTTGGCTGAAAATTTTTGACAATTTTGTTGATAAAAGTATCAAACCAAGCAAGGCAAGAAGCGCTAGCGAGCCATATTTTATAAGATCTAAATCAATGCCAAGACTTGCCACAAGTTGGCGCGACAACATGGCAAAAGCGGTGAAGACCAAAACAAAACCCGTAACAATTCCAAAGGGACGTTTTTTGCCGCCATCAACTGAAGCGCCCAACATCAAGGGCAATATTGGCAAAATGCAGGGGCTGGCGATGAGGGCTAAGCCTTCTAAAAATGACAATCCGATTTCGAGATAATTCATAAAAATTTTTTTGGTTATTTGAGATTTGTTCTTAGCAATTGCTTTTCACTTCAATGATTTGTGTTTGGCGCAAAAATGGTTACAGGGGTTAACAAAAATAAAATATTAACTGATTTGATTGGCGCTGGCATTACCGGAAACCAATCTGCCTACGCCGAGTTTCTCACCAAAATTATGCCTTTAATGCGCAGTGTGGTGGCAAAAAAAATCACCAGTGCCGATGTTGAAGATGTGTTGCAGGAAGTTTTGATTTCTATTCACAAGGCGCGCCACACTTATGACGGCGAGCGCCCGATTATGCCGTGGCTGATGGCAATTGCGCGCTTTCGCATTATTAATCATTTGCGCAAACATTACGCGCAAATGCGCCATAAAACTTTTGATCTTGATGATTGGGATGATGTAACCGAAGAATCAATAGATGATTTGCTTGGTGAGGTGGACGCAAAACATAAAGAAATTTTAACCATGATGCATTTTGAAGGATACACCGCCAAAGAAGTTGGTGCCAAAATTGGCATGAATGAATCGGCGGTAAAAGTTGCGGCGCATCGGGCAATAAAAAAAATAAGGGCTAAGCTTAAAATATGACAAAAATGCTCGACCTAATCACAAAATTAAGCAGCGAGGTAAAGCCCACCAAGCCTTTAGGAAAGACAATTGGCTGGATTGCATCTTTGCTGTTGTTGCTGGTTTTATATGCAGTAATCATGCAGACATTTTTTGGCGTTAGAGGTGATATTTTTCTGCAATTAACTCGTCCGTTATTTGTGGCAGAAATCGCTCTGATGCTTTTGCTATTTGTCACAAGTGTTATGTCTGCAGTGCTTACAATGTATCCTGATCTTTACCAAAAATCGCGATTACTAAAGCTGCCTTTCATCATTTTCTTTTTGTTGCTGGGACTTTTCACGGTGCAATTTTTTACGGCGCAAGATTTGAGTATGATTGCGCCTGAAATCGATCTTCAAAACATGGAATGCACCAGATGCATCTTGCTTGTGGCCTTGATTCCGGCCGCTTTCACTTTTGCCATTTTGTAAAAAGGCGCAACCACTTTGCCGTTTCAAGCAGGAGCATTTACAGTTTTGGCGGCGAGCGCTTTGGGTTATTTGATTTTAAGATTTAATGAGGCGAGCGATTCGATTTCGCATCTTTTAGTTTGGCATTATTTTCCGATGCTACTTTTTGCGGTGATTGGCGCCGCGATAGGAAAATGGCTGTTAAAGTGGTAATCAATTTGTTAGACTCAAATAGTTCACAGAGTTTGCGAAAATTAATTAATAACCAACAAGGAGTCTAAATGATTAAAGCCAAAGGAATTGCCGCCACATCAGCTAAAACGCCACTCGCGCCTTTTTCTTTTGAAAGACGCGATCCCAAAGAAAATGACGTTGTAATCGACATTAAATATTGCGGCATTTGCCACTCTGACATTCACCAAGTAAAATCAGAATGGGGTCCGTCAATTTATCCGATGGTTCCGGGTCATGAAATTGCAGGCGTGGTGCGCGCGGTTGGCGCCAAAGTTACCAAATATAAAGTTGGTGATCATGTTGGCGTTGGTTGTTTTGTTGATTCATGTCGCACTTGCTCAAGCTGCCAAAAAGATCTCGAACAATATTGCCTTGAAGGCATGACCGGCACTTACAACGCGATGGAGCGTGACGGAAAAACCCTAACACAAGGCGGCTACAGCGACGTAATTGTGGTTGATGAAAATTATGTTTTAAGAATTCCAAATTCGATTCCGCTCGACAAAGCCGCGCCACTTTTGTGTGCAGGTGTTACGCTTTATTCGCCGCTAACTCACTGGAAGGCGGGGCCAGGCAAAAAAGTTGCAATCATGGGACTTGGCGGACTTGGTCACATGGGTGTAAAAATCGCGCGCGCTTTAGGCGCTGAAGTTACAGTTTTGAGCCACTCAGAAAAAAAGCGCGAAGATGCGCTAAAAATGGGCGCGCATCATTTTGTCGCAACTAATGACAAAGATGTATTTACAAAACATGCCAGCAATTTTGACCTAATCATCAACACCGTTTCTGCCGAAATCAACATGGGCGACTATTTTGAATTGCTCAAACTTGACGGCACTTTGGTGGTGGTTGGTGTGCCAGAAAAGCCACTTTTGATTCACCCATTTCCACTAATCATGAAACGCCGCAGCTATTCTGGGTCGGTGATTGGAGGCATTAAAGAAACGCAAGAGATGCTTGATTTTTGCGCCAAACACAACATCACACCAGAAATTGAAGTAATCGCGCCAGATCAGGTGAATGTGGCCTATGAACGCGTTTTAAAAAGCGACGTGCGCTATCGCTTTGTGATCGACATGACAAAAATTTAAAAAAAACTCTTCTCCCTTGTAGCCCCGTCTTCGCAGGATGGGCTTTGTAACCCCGTCCTCACCTTCAGTCTAAATTTAAAATAAGAAATGAACCTGTGGACGGAGTTGCAAACTCCTTCCAGCGGCTAAGTCCAGCGCTAAAGGCCTCATTAGCAAATTCCAGCGGTCGCTGCGACTGGAATCTTTACCCCATTCCTTGAGTTGATGTAAGGCGAGGGACTGGTGATTTCAGCGCCCCAGCTTTTGGCATAATCAAAAGAAATGGATCTTCTCAACAGCCTTGGTGGTTATGAGAAAGGCGCCAAAAAAGCTCGCAAGAGAAGTAAAGAATACAGACAAGAAATAGAAAATCTGCTGAATGAAATTAAAGGCTCGTCGCAGCTAACTTCCTAAATTCTACTCTCGTTGCCACTAACCAAATCTGAGTAGAGAATTTTCTGAAAATCAAAAAAAGTTGAGCGGATTTTTTCTACACCGCCAAGCTCTATTTCAGCGTCAGAAATTGCATGATATTTCAAATCTAAAAGTTTGGACAATCTATCTTCGGCAAGCTCATCAACTCCTTCATCGACATATTTTTTGAGCACAAATTCTAAAAATTCTTTCTGCTTTTCATCCAAATTATCGAAGATTATTTCTCTTCTGCTTTCAACCCTTTCAAACCTTGAAATTGGCTTAGTCAAAAAAGCCACATAGGCCAGCGCATCAAACAAGTCGCTGTTTTGTGCGTTCACTACTTTTTGCAAATCATCTAATTGATCGGTGCCAAATCCAAGCCCATCAAGCTTTTGCAAAAGTGCTTTTCTAGTTTTTGGGTTTGACCAAACTCTTCTTAATTCAGCCTCATTTTTAAAAAACTCTGGCAGCGCTCCAAACATGTTATTTAAAAACTCCTCAGAAGAGATTGGCTTGCCATCAGCCCCCCAAAATGAGGTTTGGATCATATGTTCTATTTCACGCTCTTTGCCGTCGCGTAATTTGATTTTTAACTTTTGCTTCGGCGCAAATTCTTCGTCAGTTTCAGGTTTTTCTTTTGGCTCTTTTTCTTCTTCGAGTGGTTTTTCTTTTTTAACACCTTCCTCAATCACTTCTTCTAACACCGGCTCGCCGTCCCACTCTGGGTCGGAAAAAAGTTTGTAAGCATCAACAAAATCCAAAATCGTAAAATATTCTTTGCCGTCAAAAAGCCGAGTTCCGCGCCCCACAATTTGTTTAAACTCAATCATCGAATTTATTGGGCGCATCAAAACAATATTGCGCACATTCCTTGCATCCACACCAGTTGAGAGCTTTTGCGAAGTGGTTAAAATTGTGGGAATAGTTTTTTCATTATTTTGAAACTCACGCAAAAATTGCTCACCAATCGCGCCATCATTTGCGGTGACACGCACGCAATAATTTGGGTCAGAATTTTTCTTTAATTGGTTAATTAAATCGCGCACCGCTGCCGCATGCGCTTGATTGGCGCAAAAAACTATAGTTTTTTCATCTTGATTAATCTCATCCAAAAACACTCTTACGCGCTTTGCTTCACGCTCTTTAATTTCAATAATACGATTAAAATCTTTTTCTTCATAACGCTTTCCTTCTTCAACTTCACCTTCAATCACATCATCGTCAGAAGTGTAAACATAGTCATCCAAAGCGGTTTTAATGCGCTTCACTTTGAAGGGCGTTAAAAATCCGTCATTAATTCCTTCCTTTAGCGAATAGATGTAAGCGGGTTCGCCGAAATATTTATAAGTGTCGGTATTATCTTTTCTTTTCGGCGTTGCCGTTAAACCAAGTTGCGTGGCTGGGGAGAAATATTCCAAAATATCACGCCAGCTCGATTCATCATTGGCGCCGCCGCGATGGCATTCATCAACAATAATAAAATCAAAAAAATCGCGCGGATATTCGCCAAAATAAGGCGCGGGTTTTCCCTCAGCATTTCTGCCACTCATGAAAGTTTGAAAGATGGTAAAAAAAATGCTGCCATTAGTTGGCACCGAGCCTTTCTTGCGAATTTCTTCGGGCTTAATGCGAATCAACGCATCTTCCGAAAACGCCGAAAAACTATTAAACGCCTGATTCGCCAAAATATTGCGATCCGCCAAAAACAAAATACGCGGGCGTCTCGAACCATCACGCTTCAAATTCCAGCGGCTTTGAAAAAGTTTCCAAGCAATTTGAAAAGCAATAAATGTTTTGCCGGTGCCGGTTGCTAAAGTTAGCAAAATTCTTGGCTTTTCTTTGGCAATCGCCTCAAGCGTTTTATTCACCGCAATTTCTTGATAATAACGCGCTTCCTTCGAGCCACCTACACTTTCAAAAGCAATTTCCGCAAATTTATTTTGCCATTCTTTGCGGCTTTGATTTTGCTCTAAAAAAGTTTTATCCCACAATTCATCAGGAGTTGGAAAACGGTCAACCAAACCTTCGCTTCCGCCTTTCATCGAAATTTCATAAATCTCGCGCCCATTGGCCGAATAAGTAAAATCAATCATCATTTTCCCCGCATAAGCCTTAGCCTGCGCCACACCTTCGCCAACTTCCAACCCTTCCGCCTTCGCCTCAATCACCCCAATTTTTTGATTGCGATAAACCAAAATATAATCCGCAATCTCGGCCTTGCTGCGCGCTTCACCAACCTGAATGCGACCTTGCGTAATGCGATATTCCCGCAAAACTTTTGAACCCTCAACCACGCCCCAACCAGCCTGACTAAGCATCGGATCAATCAACTCTGCTCTGGTTTCTGCTTCGTTCATAAAAATTATTTTAGAAATTAAAAAATTCTTGCCTTGTTAAAAACTAAGCTGTTACCATGCACACATAGGTTGATCACTGCGTAGCGGGGGTCAGCCTTATTTTTTTGGCAAAATTACTAAGCCAAATCCGTTGATCTTGCCTAGATGGCTTTTCCTCATTTTACCTTTAATCACTTCTAAACTTACTCGCGATTTTCTTTTTAAAATCGCTCGCGCAATTGGAGTTACAACCGCATCTGCAATTTCTAATCCCGCCAGATTATCGTCTTTCGCTCGAAGATTTAAGCTGGAAATAGCGCGATCAATCTCCGTAGCTTTTTTGTATTTGGTTCCTGAAATTTTCAGATTTAACCTAGCCAAATCAAGCTGACGATCAAGAGACAAATCTCTTTTTTCAGCCACGATTAATCCTTGAGAAGCAAAAGAACTCGCCTCTATTTCAAAACAAAATCTTTCCACCAAAACATTCAGCGACAAATGATAAGGGTCAATCGCCTCCATGCCATATTTCGCAAAATGCATTTCTTTTCTTACGGCGCAGGCAACAATTTTTATGTCCAAGCTCGCTATTAATTCAGGAACCTCTGAACAACCCACAAATTCCTCACCACGCAACTGAGAATTTTTAGATTTTCCAAATCCAAAAAAATTCCCTCAGTTTTTACCATAATTTTCTCGCAAAATCAGCCAATATTTTAGCCAACCTTGTTACTTTTGTGGTTCTT
>CANEVP010000020.1 GCA_947442475.1 Rickettsiales bacterium | reverse complement strand
TGTCCTAAGTCTTTTTTAACCTCAAATTTCGCCCTATTTTTGCTTATTTTTTAGTAAAATTACTCGCAATATATCCTGATATTGGTCGTAATTTTACTAAAAAAGCGCTAAAAACATGTCAAAATTTGAGGCTAAAAAAGACTTAGGACAGGCTCTTAGAAGCCAAACCTTTATTAGCAAGTATTCCAGCTATGTTTTTGACTCACACTTCTCGCTAAATTTTAGCACTTTTTTCTTCCGAATCGGATTTTGATTTTAGAAAATTCTTGAACGATTGAAACCAAGATTTTCATAACCCAGCTCTATAACAAATCCAAAAGCTCTCAATCGCAGTAGCGATCAAAGGATGACTTGGGAGATTTTTTCCTTGATTCAAATCAGTCCCCTCCCTTAAATCTCGGGCCTTCTCAAGTATTAAAAAAATTTCTAAAAAATGAACGAGCAAAAATCCTCGAATAAATTTTCTGGCGCAGAAATAATTGTTAAAGCCTTCTTAAACGAAGGTGTTGATACCATTTTCGGATATCCCGGAGGTGCGATTCTGCCTTTTTACGACGCGCTTTTTCAGCAAAAAAAATTACGTCATATTTTAACTCGCCACGAGCAAGCCGCTGCTCACGCAGCTGAAGGCTATGCCAGATCCACCGGAAAAGTTGGAGTAATTACAGTAACATCAGGACCCGGCGCTACAAATACCATCACTGGCCTTACAGACGCTTATCTTGATTCTATTCCTTTGGTTTGCATTTCTGGACAAGTTGCCACTTCTTTGATTGGCACTGACGGCTTTCAAGAGGCTGATATTACTGGTCTTACACGCTCTTGTACCAAATATAATTACCTGGTTAAAGACGTAAATGACTTGGGCTACATCATCCACGAAGCCTTCCACATCGCGCGTTCTGGACGCCCTGGACCAGTGCTTATCGACATTCCAAAAGATGTGCAAAACAACCACGCAATTTACCAAGGAAAAATCGAAATCAATCGCCCTTCTTACCAAATTGAAAAACGTAAAGTTGAAATTCATCACGAAGAAATCCGCGCTGCAATTGACCTTTTGGAAAAAGCCGAGCGCCCTTTGTTTTACACTGGTGGCGGCGTTATTAATTCTGGCGACAAAGCCAGCGAATTACTGACAAAATTAGTTCGCGAAACTGGCTTTCCTATCACCAACACTTTGATGGGTTTGGGCGGATTTCCGGCGAGCGACCCACATTTTATCGGCATGCTCGGCATGCACGGAACTTACGAAGCCAACATGGCAATGTATGATTGTGACGTGATGATTAATATCGGCGCGCGTTTTGATGATCGCGTGACTGGTCGCGTGTCAGGCTTTTCGCCAAATTCGAAAAAAATTCACGTCGATGTTGATGATTGCTCAATCGATAAAATCATTAAAGTTGATGTGCCAATTGTAGGCGACGCCGCAGCCGTAATTGAAGCGATGCTTGAAGAATGGACACGCCGCAAAATCGGCAATCGTCACAAAGCAATTTCAGCTTGGTGGGATCAAATTAAAACTTGGCAGGCAATTGATTCACTCTCTTACGAAAAAAGCAGCACGATCATTAAGCCGGAATTTGCCATGGAGCGCTTAAACGAACTAACCAAAACTGCCTCACCTTTCATTTCAACTGACGTTGGTCAACACCAAATGTGGGCGGCGCAATATTTGCAATTTGATTCGCCAAAAAAATGGCTAACTTCTGGTGGCCTTGGAACCATGGGCTACGGAGTTCCGGCAGCTTTGGGCGCTCAAATTGCGAACCCCGATGCGCTAGTAATGTGTGTCAGTGGCGACGCTAGTTTCATGATGAATATGCAGGAACTTGCCACCATAAAACAATATAATTTGCCGGTAAAAATTTTGATTTTAAATAACCGCTACATGGGAATGGTTCGTCAATGGCAAGAATTAGTTTACGCTAAACGCGAAAGCGAATCTTACATGGAATCACTGCCAGATTTTATGAAGCTCGCTGAAAGCTTTGGTATCAAGGGAATTGAATGTTCAAACCCTGATGAGCTTGATGAAAAATTTATGGAAATGATTTCTCACAATGGCCCGGTTTTGTTTAACTGCTTGATTGAAAAAGCCGAAAATGTTTTCCCGATGATTCCGGCAGGAGCGGCTCACAACGAGATTCTGCTTGGCTCGCAAGCAAAGCAATATGTACAAAAAGATATTAATGCGGTTTAATTTTTAATAAAAAATGAAGCCGCCTTTATCTTTGGACTTTGGTCAATTACTAGAAACCAGATCATCTGATCCTGATTCCTTCGCAGCTTCAGATCAAATTGAGACTCAGCGAACTCAAGAAATTGAACGCTTTTTAGAAGATTGTTATTATGGCGATCTTGGCACCAAAGGTCGAGTTGCAAGCTTTAAAACCAATCCATTTTTAAAAACTGGTGGCATGACTGGAAGCGACGCCAGCTTTACTCTCCTAATTTTGATCAAGGTCATTTTGCTTCCGAAATAATTGCTGCCGAAAAAAAGGTGAAAGCTCTCACGCTAAAGCAAATAAATGCCGCAAGAGGTACCAAGATAGGACTATCTTTTTCCGAGATAAGTCATCCGCAAGTAAAGCTTGCTCAAAATATCAAATTCGAAATCGAAAAAATGGAATTGGATCTTGTAGATCATGAACAAATGCAAGTCATGATCGATTTTCTTGAAACCAACTCTAGAAGATGGAACCTTGAATTGTCTAACTCTAACCCCAATTGCAATTTAATTGATATCGAGAAAACTCAGCGCATTTTTGAGCTAGAACATCAGGAAGAGTTGAGAGAAATTAACGCAAAAAAACGCAGCGGAAAAATAATAAAAATGGCAGATATGGTGAAAGAAAATGACTTTATTCACCAAAAAAATTGCTTCATCTATTTAGAAATAAAAAACACTCTTGAACAAGTTGCTTTTGAAACACAAACTCGTAGCTCAATATCTTCTTCTACAGCAACTAAATTTGGCACTTTGAACAAAAGTATAACTTTCTAAAAATATGACCGATCCAATCAAAAAACACGTAATCGCAATTTTAGTTGATAATGAATTCGGTGCTTTGGCGCGGATTGTCGAACTTTTTTCGGCACGAGGCTACAACATTGAATCACTAAATGTGGCGCCAACCTCACTCGACAAAAAACTCTCGCGCATCACCATTACAACTTTTGGTACCACCAAAACTGTTGATCTGATTTGCAAATTGTTGAAACGCATCGTACCAGTTCACACCGCTGCAGAATTGACTCGCGAATATGGTTACATCGAGCGCGAATTGGCTTTGGTGCAAATTATTGGTGACGCAAAAAAACGTATCGATGCAATGAAATTAGTCGAAGAATATCGCACTGACATTGTTGATGTTGAAGGTGATTCGATTGTTTTTGAAGTGATTGGAAATTCCGAAACTATCGACGAGCTTTTAAATAAATTGGTTGATTTCGGTTTAGCATCAGTGTCGCGAACTGGTATTGCTGCAGGGTTTAAAGGCGAGAAAAAATTAGCTAATAGTTAATTTTCAAAAGATTTTTTGCGACTCTTAGGCCAAGAAGAATTCCTGATTGGTTGCATCAAAAATTAAATAGTGAGTTTGCTAAATATCCGCCAGATGCCCCGCTTGTAGGCGATAGTCAAATCGCCCGCAACGCTAAAAAAATTACCGAAGCCTTAGAAATTGAAGCTGAAAAAGGATGTAAAGATTCGAGAAATCTTATTGAGGGAATAGATGAGCTTAGAAAACCAACATCCACCGCCCTACCTCTAACCAACGCCCCTGTAAAAGATATTCGCTTAGCCGAATATTTTTCTCGTATCGTTGCCGCAATGTTTAATCCGGCACTGCGTTTGGTTGAAAAGCAATTTTTTCTCAGAAGAAAATCTCAAATTAGCGACATGGCTCCTAACAGCGATGGCGCCACTTCTAACTATGAATTACAGTTAACACAGGTTTCAGGAGTTATTTCTGATGGCTCTATTTCCACCTACGTCATGGATGCCAATGATTTACATGATCGACTTTCCGAAGAAACACAGAAAATATTAAGAGAGTCGATCTTTGGTTATCTCAAAGAACCTATCTATGGAGATGTACCTAAATCACTGCTGCCTCTAAAATTACCCATTTTTTACGAAGGAAAAGATGGCGCTCTAAACATCAATTTATTTTGCAGTTCGCGCCATCTTTTACAGTTTGATGAAACCAAAACTTCTTTTGCAGAAGAAAAGATAGAACAAGCAATAGACAAGATTCACACCGCCATCGACGATCTTTTGCGAGAAGGTAAAATCGAAAAATTTTACATAAGAGAAGGCGAGATGCTCAACTTAAAAAACAAAACGATCCTGCATGGCATCATCAATGAATCTGACCTATCGTCACCAGTATCATCCTCTGACTTAGATGAGCCAATCATTAGCAAAACTCATCGCGGGGTTTTAATAGTGTCTAACGAAGATCCTGTAGCGAGTCCAAAATCACCAAAATTTGTTAATTTAACTCAGCCTAAAATCACACCTCAAAACCAAATCTGATATTTTTTCTTGACTACTGACACACTAAAAATACGTTGCCGCGCTCTTTTTAACTCCCCTCTAAACACAGGTAAATTATGGCTGGAAAACCAAAAGCATCAAAATCGAAAAGAAATTCTATTTTGTTCAAATTAGTTAGCTCTGCAGGCACTGGATTTTTCTATCTTGCCCGCCGCAACCCAAAACAAAAACAAGAAAAAATGTTGTTTACAAAATACGATCCTGTCGTTCGTAAACACGTAGAATTTAAAGAGCAAAAGCTTTCGAGCTAAGCTCTTAAAGACAAAGGCGGACTCGCCCATTGAGTCCGCTTTTTTTTTGCGCAAATTAAAATCTTTTAAAAAAAATGCTGACCTCTCTGACCTCACAAATTATTGAAATTGTAGAAAAAGCCTCAATCGCATGCTTTGACTGGATCGGTAAAGGCGACAATATGGCTGCAGATCAAGCTGCCGTCACCTCAATGCGCGAAACTTTAAACCTGATGAATATTTCAGGCACCATCGTAATTGGTGAAGGTGAACGCGATGAAGCGCCAATGCTTTTCATCGGAGAGAAAGTTGGCAAAGGTGGCATTGAAGTTGATATCGCGCTTGATCCTTTGGAAGGAACCACCATTTGCGCCAATGCTGGCGAGAGCTCACTTGCCGTAATTGCCTTTGCTAAAAAAGGCGGATTTTTGCATGCACCAGATGTTTACATGGACAAAATTGCCGTGGGCGCAGGACTACCTGAAGGCATCATCGATCTTGATAATTCACCAAAAGTGAATTTGAGCAATATCGCTAAAGCTAAAAAATGCGACATCTCGGACTTAACCGTGATGATTCTTGAACGCACGCGCCACAATGAGTTGATCGCCAAAGTTCGCGAAGCCGGTGCTCGCATTCGCTTGATTGGGGATGGCGACGTTGCTGGCGTTATTGCCTGCACCAACCAAACTGCCCGCATCGATGCTTACATGGGCACTGGTGGCGCTCCGGAAGGCGTACTTGCTGCTGCAGGACTTCGCGTGATCGGTGGCCAAATGATGGGTCGTTTAATTTTTGGCGATAATCAAAAACAAATTGAGCGCGCTAAAAAAATGGGCATCGTTGATTTAAATAAAAAATATACCGCCGAAGAAATGGCAAAAGGTGATGTGATTTTCGCCTGTGGCGGCGTGACTGACGGCTATTTACTAAATGGCGTTAAAAAATGCAGCGGCAAGATTTTTGTGAATTCTTTAATCATGGATTCTGCGGCGAAAAAAGTGATCAAAACTACTTCAGAATATCTCGGCTAACTTACCAACAATCTCGGCGTCACGTCCATCTTCACACCGGGAGTGAAATTAAGCACCTCTTCTCCCCCCACCATTAGTTGTAAAATAATCTTTTTTATTAAATTCACCTATCCTAAAGCTACCATCTGGTAATAGTTGCTAAAGATAATGAGAACAGGCTCTAGAGACATTAGACTGCCCCACTAGCTTCAAGCAACTTTAAGTTGATCTCTAATTTATTTATCTCTTAAAAATAGGAGTAGCTATGACAATATTAAAAAACCTAGAAAAAAATATTTCGGAAATATATGACACTTGGGAAAACTTAAGTGACCAAGAAAAGAGACAAAAAATAAATTTGATCATTCCAATCATTCAGGTGGTCAGCTATTTAGAACATTTACAAGAAACTCACTCAACAGATTCAAAGCGATATGATGCCGCAACCGGCGAAACCTATCACGATATTTTGGGCAAATTCAGAAATGACTATCAGAAAATTTTTTATCAAGATTTAACCCTCACTGAAACTTCTGATATTTCGCAAAAATTAATGACGCGTCTTACCGAAGCGCAAAGCGATCCCGCAAAAGCACTAACTGCCGCTGAAAATGAACAACTTCTAAGCTATGATAAAAAATATATTCATGCTCACAGCCGCTCTGCATTTAACTACGGCAGATTTTTAACTGAGACTTTACCCAATCTTGATCCAAAAAGAAGCGCCACAATACAAAAAAAAATTGCAGCCATTCAAAATAGCCAAGATGAGCAAGAAGTCTTGTCGCAACTAGTTAGCATTAATACAGATTTTGATCTGGAACTACATTCCAAGCATCTAGCAAAAGATGATTTAGAAAATCACGCTTTGCTAAATCAAATGAGCAACTGGCTACAACATATTGCACAAATTCCACAAATTTTATTGAGCGAAGAAACCAAAGCAGCAACGATTAAAATCCTTAAATCGCAGCATTCACCGCAGCAGATGGAAATTGTGAGACCCCAACAAATGCCTGACCAAACCTCGATCAAAGAAATGGAAAAAATTCTCGCTGAGAAAGACATGAGCGCAGCAACTGGAATTGAAACCGAATTTTTGTTGCGCCCTTTACAAAAAGAAGTTCAAGCAACTGCAGAAAAATCTGCGGTTCAAAAAAATATTGAGATCAAAAAAATTATTGGCGATCTCAATGCCAGAAGAAAAATGCAGAAGAAATATGGTCTACAAGCAACAGTAGCAGAAATTACAGATGCCCGACCTCTATTTACCAAAATAGAAAATGCAGCTGATTTAGAAGGCGGAATTTCTACTGAAGATTACGAGAAAATAACCGACCATATCAAAGCTCATTTTGATGAAAAAGTTAGTCATTTGAGCAAATTTTATGAAAAACTTAGTCATTTGAGCAAATTTGATGAAAAACTTAGTCATTTGAGCAAATTTTATGAAAAACTTAGTCATTTGAGCAAATTTGATGAAGCAATATTGCCTCTGATGCAAGGTCGTAACGAGGTTTTAGATCAAGTGGCAAATTTCACCGAAGCAGAAACTTTTTTTTATAAATTATTTTTCCTAACTTCCGACAAAGAAATCGACGCCGATCACTATATTTCTTCTATCAGAAAAGTTGACATGGACGGCATTTACTCACCTTCAAAATCAAAAGCTGAAAATCTTGACGCAGCTCTAACTTTAATTGCTCGCGGTCGCTTTCATGAAAACTTACTCGACATGATTGAAGCCTGCGAAGTTTCATTTGGACCTTATCCTTTTTCTCAAGTGATGGAGCAAAAAAGTAAGGCCATTGAAGGCATGAGACAGTTGGCAAATAAATCAAATGCCTCAATTGATAATCCCAACATTCAGCTCAATCTTTCATTCCAAATCAAAAATCGCGCTGGAAAACAGCAGCATATTTTTATGCCACACATCACCGGACGCGAAGCAGCTGCTAATATGAAATTTAATGCTCTGGGTTTAGAATTTACTCGCTTAATTGAAGCAGCAGTTGCTGAATCTGCTGGCATTAGCGGCGTGTTGCGCAATCAAAAAGAAATCGGCGCCGCTTATGATCGCAAAAAAACTATCGGCGCCAATGAAGCCAGCCAATTATGGGGCAGTACATATCTGCAAATCGATCCTGACAAACCGGCCTTTCTAAATCACAGATCTTTAGCAGCAAAAAATGATACTTTGCGCTTTTCAACCATCAGAGCAAATTCTTCTGATGATGAGATTGATGGCATTGCGGTTTGCGAAATCAGGCTGGTTGGCAACAATCCGCACTTCGCCAGATTTAACGATTCACAAACCGTTAATGCCAATGGCCTTGATTTTATTCCCGAGCATTTAATGCCAAAAATTGCCGAAAAAATCAGAGCTTTTGTTGAAGGAAAATCCAGAGATGAATTGCTCGACCTTCTTGAAACTCCGGTGCAAATGCACAGCAATGGTAGATTTGAGGGACTAGATGCAGCGCCAATTACCGAAGGAATCGAGCGAGATAATATGCATTCTCTTCTCTCAAAAAGAGAATATATCGCTGAAAAATTTAGCCTTCTAAACAACGCCAAAAACAGCGTTGGCAGAGGAGCTCTTCAGTCGCAAACTGTTGACGAACCTCTTCCGCCGAAAAGTAGTGTTGAAAAAATTCACTCCGCATCTCAACCACAAATAACAGGCCGCGGAGCTTACGAAATTTAATTGCGAAAAAATTGCAAAAAATATTGCGGGCTTTAAACACCACGGGAGCCCCAATAATCTTCAATTTTGCAATTTACAAAAATGTCCAACATCAAAATCATTTCGCAATATATTCAAAGCCTGCAATTCGAACTGCCTAGCGCTCCGCAAGTTTTTCTGCATCCGCAAGATAAACCAAATATCGCACTTTCAATCGACATTGATGCCAAAAAAATCGCTGAAGAACTTTTTGAAATTACTCTAAAAATTTCTGCCAATGCCACCACCGCAGATAGCCCGTTTTTTAACTGCAAATTGGCTTATGCCGGACTCTTCTCTTTGCAAAAAATCGAAGGCGACATGCTTGAGCAAATTTTACTAATCTATTGCCCGAACTTACTCTTTCCTTTCTTGCGCCGCATCGTCACTAACATCACGTCTGACGCTGGCCTTGCACCATTGATGCTTGATCCGATTGATTTTGCCGATCTTTACAACCGCAGAAAAGCCTTGGGCGACGCCACTCCAATCAATGACACAAAAAACTAAATTTATGAAAAAGATCTTAATCGCTTTATTCGCTTTGAGCTTGGCATCTAAGGCCAACGCCGCTGATCTTTACAAAATTGATCCAACTCACGCCAGCATCAATTGGACTGCTAATCATTACGGTTTTTCTAACCAATCTGGAAAAATATCTGACGTCAGCGGCTCGCTAACTTTAGACGGTGCCAATCCGCAAAATAGCACAATCGAAGTGCAAATTGGTGTGGCCTCTTTGGTGACCGGCATGGCCAAATTTGATGAGCATTTAAAAGGTGTCGATTTTTTGAATGTGGCAAAATTTCCCACCGCATCATTTAAAAGCACTGCAGTTATGCCATCGGGCAAAACTTTTGCAAAAGTTAAGGGCGATTTCACCTTACTTGGCATCACCAAAAACATCACGCTAGACGTAAAGCTGGTGCGCATCGGCCTTAATCCAATCAATCAAAAAAAGACCGCAGGATTTTACGCCACCACTTCAATTAGACGCTCTGATTTTGGCATTGTTTTTGGCGCTCCGGGTGTTTCAGATATTGTTAAAATTGTCATTGATCTTGAGGCCAATTTTGTTTCTGGAGATAATATTCCTCAAGCTGGCGCCGGACCAATTTTATCAGGATATAATGGCGGACAAACCTCTCCAACAGTGATTCCTGAATGGAAAATAATTCCGACAAAAAGCAAATTAGAATTCAAAGGCACGCACGATAAGTCAGTGATTGAAGGCTCTTTCAAAAAATTCGATGGCAAAATTATCTTCGATAAAAACCAACTCAGCAAAAGCAGAATCAGCATCGATATTGATACTACCTCGGTTGATATTTCTTACGCCGAAGCAATCAGCACTCTAAACGGCGCCGCTTGGCTCTCAACCAAAGCCTTCCCAAAAGCAAACTTCACTTCCAACAGAATTATTCTGCTCAGCGATCTTAATTTGAGCAATATGGCGGATTCAAATTTGAAAAATGTTGACGATGTTCGCTTAAATAATTTGAGTGACTTGCCGGTTGGAGCAAAAGGCGACATCAATATGCAGCACCTAAAAAAACCAAATACCTTCCGCGCTAACGGCAACTTAACCATCAAGGGCAAAAGTGTTCCTGCCTCAATTGACTTTGTTCTAAACAGTTATTCTCTAACCGAAGCCTCGGCAACCGGAAAACTCAAAATCAATCGCAGTTCTTTTGGCGTTGGTGATCGCGACGTAAAAAAAGCCAACGGCATCCAAGATACAGTTGAAATAAATTTCACCGTCAGCGCCGAAAGATAATTTGTTTTACAAGAGCTGCACGCAAAACTTGCAAAACTGCATTTGCCTTCTAAGTTGACGCGCTCCTTGCAGGATAAGAATAACCAACACATACGGAGAGGTGGCCGAGCGGCTGAAGGCACCTTCCTGCTAAGAAGGTATACGGGTAAAACTGTATCAAGGGTTCGAATCCCTTCCTCTCCGCCATCCGCTCTCGCTAACGCTACAGCGCGACTGGCTCCGCAAGCCAAGCCATTGCTTTTTTAACCGTATCACAGTTTTTGATTCCGTAGAGTTTTATCATGATTTGAATGTTTAATTATTTTTTCGAATTTTTTTTATGGTGCCGTTTTAAAACTACAAAATCTCAAATCCCATATGACAAAAAAACTGGGCCTGCCGATCGAATATAAAAAACTGCCGCAGTATTTCGACGCGCATAATATTAGTGACGATACCGAAGCGAAAAATGCGGTGATCGAGAAATTGCTCAAAAAACACAAGGCGGCTACGGTGCTTGATTTAACTTGCGGCACTGGCTCACAAGTATTTTTCTTAACCAAGCGCGGCTATCAAGTTGTGGGCTCGGATTTTAGTTGCGCCCTTTTAAAAATTGCGCGCGACAAGGCAAAAAAAGAGAAACTGAAAATTAGATTTATTGATGGCGACATGCGCACTATAAGGGTTGGCAGCTTTGATGCAGTGATTACCATGTTTAACGCGGTTGGGCATTTGAGCAAATCTGGTTTTGAAAAGGCGATTAGAAATATTCACAAAAATTTGCGATCTGGTGGAATTTACGTCTTTGACATCTTCAATTTAGATGCCATGAGCGACAATGTTGTGAGAGACTTTTCAATGCACGTGCAACGAGTGGTGGGCGACACGCAAATTCACAATGTGCAATGCTCAACAATTGACCGAAAAAATGGACTTCTGACATCTTATGACAATTACATACTACAAAAAAATGCCGATAAACCAATCAGATTTAATAATAAATTTTCGCTGCAAATCTATACGGCAAAAGAGCTGAGAGAAGTTTTGGTGCAAAACGGATTTAAAATTTTGGATCAATTTGCAATTGATGGTTCAAAATTTTTAGAAAAGAAAAGCACCAGCATTTTGACGGTGGCGCAGAAAATCTGATTTAACTGATATCAAATTAAAGCTTGA
Source organism: Rickettsiales bacterium (assembly GCA_947442475.1). GTDB lineage: Bacteria > Pseudomonadota > Alphaproteobacteria > Rickettsiales > UBA1997 > UBA2645. Next base: position 18,209 of record CANEVP010000020.1, on the reverse strand, counting down.
ATATCTAGGCTCTGCCAAGATTTCCCTTAGTAACCAATCAAATCATCTTATGAAAAAATTACTTCTGGCTTCAGCAATTTTGCTGCTTGCTGCCTGCACTCACGAAAATCAAAAAATGAAATTCGATATTACAATCGATCGTGAAAAATCAGATTTCAGCAATGTCGGCGCCATTTCTATCTTGGCTTTTGACGAAAGATCACAAAAGGAAATTATCGGCAACAAAACTTTTGGTATTGAAAAAGTTACTATCTCAAGCAGAGACAATTTAGCCGAATTATTGCGCGAGAAAATCGGCGAAAATTTAGCTCAAAAAGGCTTTAGACAAGGTTTAGATAAAACTGTCGAGATCCATTTGGAAAGCGTGCAATATAAAGCGGTACGTAAGTTTTTCATCGGCACTTCTGAAGCTGACAGCGCAATTAAAGTTATCGTAAAAAACAATAAAACTGGCGAAAAATTTACTAAGAACTTTGCTCTTTCTGTTAAGGGAAAACATTTCTTGGCGCCTCTTGAATCAACCGATCAAGAAACTATCAATACGATTCTGCGCGATACGGTTTTGGATATTTTAAATGATAAGTCATTCTTGAAAAGCTTGGCGAAGTAACACTCTCAAGTCATACTGAGCCTTTGCGAAAGCATGACCTTGTGGGTTTCATTGGACTTAAAAAAAACTCCCCCGAAATTTCTTTCGGGGGAGTTTTTTTAGACTTAATCTTTTATTAAAGACTTATCTTTAGCTCTTATTCTGCAGTAACGTTTGCAGCTTCTGGACCTTTTTTGCCTTGGATCACTTCAAAACTTACGTCTTGACCTTCAACCAAAGTTCTACGGCCGTTGCCTGAAGTGTTGATAGCGCTGTGATGTACGAATACATCTTTTCCGCCTTCTTGTTCAATAAATCCGAAACCTTTTTCGTCGTTGAACCACTTAACTTTACCTTTGATAGCTTCTGACATAGAACTTTATAACTCCTTAGTATTAAAAAAAATTGTTGGGGCTGCGCACCCTAAAAGCTAAAATTCATTAAACAAAAACTTTTTTAAAAAACTTTAGCTCTGGGCCAAAGAAGAGCGAAATTAAGAATTTCGCGCCCCCTTCTTTTATCTCACCAGAACCGATTAATTTCTTCTGTCACCAAAAAAACGAAGTAGCATCATGAAGAGATTAATGAAGTCCATATAAAGACTGAGAGCGCCCATAACTGCAGCTTTAGCAACCATTTCTTTGTTGCCTGCAAATTGGTAATAATTTTGTTTAATGCGTTGAGTGTCGTAAGCAGTTAAACCGATAAAAAGGAAAACTCCGATTAGAGATAAGCCAAATTCAAGTGCTGAGCTTTTTAGGAAGATATTTACCACTGAGGCAATGATCAAACCAAATAGACCCATAATTAGAAATGATCCGAAAGCCGTAAGATCTTTTTTAGTGGTGTAACCGTACAAGCTCATCGCACCAAAAACTGAAGCACTGATGAAGAAAACTCTCGCCACACTGGTGCTGGTGTAAATCACAAAAATTGAAGCCATTGAAAGACCCATCAATCCGGCAAAAATCCACAAACAATTTTTTGCTTTATCAACTGACATTGAGTGAATCTTAGCACTGAAATAAAAAACAAAACCAAGTGGAGCCAACATTACCACCCAAGAAAGAGGAGTGCCAAAAAGTGCATTCATTACTTCGGGAGAGCTCGCCGTTAAAAACGCTATTAATCCAGAAATGCCCAAAGCAACTGACATGAAGTTATAAACTTTCACCATGTAGTCACGAAGTGCCACGTCGTAAGTTGTTGTTCTTGAAGCTGTTGAAGCAAAAGAATTTGTCCTGTTGATAAAGTTGGACATTCGAACCTCGAATAAGTTGTTAAAGATTGGGGAAGAAACTTGATTTAAAATAATGAAAGCAAACCATACGAACAGACATTTAGTTTTGCTAATAATTTTTTCAAGGCATGAAGAGTAAAAAAATCATCGCAATCATAGGTTTGATGGGAGTTGGCAAAACTACGATCGGCGCCAAATTGGCGGAAAAAACCAAACGCTATTTTCTCGATTGCGATTCTGAAATCGAAGATTTCAAAAATAAAAACATCAAAGAAATTTTTGCCGAGCATGGCGAAAAATATTTTCGCGAAGTTGAAAAAAAAATCATCCGCGACATTGTTTTGCGTGACGAAGAAATCGTCTTATCCCTTGGCGGTGGGGCTTTTATGGATTTTGACACCCGCAAACTTTTAAAAGAAAAAGCGATTATTATTTGGCTGCACGCCACAATTGAAACGGTGCTTCATCGCGTCGGAAATAAAAATACTCGCCCGCTTTTAAACCAAAAAAACAAGCGCGCAATTTTAGAAGATTTAGCCGCCAAGCGTTATCCAACTTACGCTGAGGCTGATTTAAAATTTGACACTACTGACATTAATCACGACACATTAATCGTAAAAATTATCCGCGAAATCAAGTTACTCAAAAATGAAAAATAAAATCTCCGTTGTTTTAGACGAAAGAAGTTACGACATCATAATTGCCCCAAATTCAATTGAATATTTAGCCGAATTTTTGGCTCAAAAAAATTACAGCAAAATTTTTGTTATCACCGATGAAAATGTTGCAGGTCTGCACCTGCCAAAACTTTGCGAGGTTTTAGAAAAAACTAAAATCAATACAGAAGTAATTACAATCAAAGCTGGCGAGCAAACCAAATCTTTCGCTTCTCTTGCAGAAATTTGCGAAGAAATTTTAGCCAAAGGCATTGATCGCAAATCGCTAATTGTCGCTTTCGGCGGCGGCGTGATTGGCGATTTGTCTGGCTTTATTGCCTCAATTTTATTGCGCGGAATTGACTTTGTGCAAGTGCCAACAACTTTGCTTGCGACGGTTGATAGCTCGGTTGGCGGCAAAACTGCAATTAATAGTGAGTCGGGAAAAAATCTAATTGGCAGTTTTTATCAACCGCAATTGGTGCTGTGCGATTTGAATTTTTTAAAAACTTTGCCCATTCGCGAATTAAAATCTGGCTACGCCGAAGTGGTAAAATATGGTTTTATTTTTGACGAAAATTTCTTCGAATTTTTAGAAAAAAACTACGCCAAAATTTTTGCTTTTGACGCTGAAATTCTGCAAAAAATTATCGCGCGCTCTTGCGAGATTAAGGCCGAGATTGTTGGCCGCGATGAGAAAGAAAACGGCGAACGCGCCTTACTAAATTTTGGCCACACTTTTGGTCACATTTTTGAAACTGAAACCAAATATTCTTCCGAAATTTTACACGGCGAAGCAGTTGCGCTTGGCATGGCAATGGCAGCAAAAATGTCGCAAAATTTTTTGATGATTTCAAAAAATGACTGCGCGCGAATTCAATCGCACTTAGAAAATTGCGGCTTTGTTACCAATTACAAAAAAATCAGAAGCTCTTGGAATGAAGAAAATTTAATCAGCCATCTCTACAAAGATAAAAAAAATGAGGGTGGAAATTTGACCTTTATTTTGCTGAAAAAAATTGGTGCGGCGGTGATTAAAAAATCAGTCGAATTAGACGAGTTTAAGAAGATTCTGTAATTTTTGACCCTTGATTTTGCTGGTTAAAAGCCAATTTTGCACAGCTGTGCAAAATTCAGTTTTACCCCTTCTTGAAACTAAAAAAGTCAAAATTAAATGAGAAAAAATTCGGCGTAAAAAATCGCCGAAATTTATTAACTAAACTCATTTATTTTATGACTAACCTTAATAAAAATCAGAAACTCTCAAGCGTTAAAAACGCTTTTAAAAACTTCTCCCCTTCCAAAACTTTTATTGCCACAACCTGCGCTTTACTTGGCGTTGGCGCAACTTTGCTGGCACAAAATATTTCCAATGCACATCAAACTCGCGATCCGTTTTTTAATATTTTTGAAGAAATGAACGCGATGGAAAAAAACATGAATCAAGTTTTTGCCAATCACCAAAAGCACATGCACGAAATTTTTGCTGAGGCCGAAAAAAGCGGCAAAGCCACTAAATCTCAGGTCTCAACCAGTGAAGACAACAACAATTATTATTACGAATTGAGCTTTTCAGGATTTAAAAAAGAAGATATTGCGGTGCAGGTTAAGGATCATGTTTTGACTTTATCTGCAGCTAAGAATCAAAACTCAGAAGGCTCTTCGAGTTTTCATTATTCTTTTTTAGCACCACAATCTGATGTGAAGAAAGAGCCCGAGATTGTCAGGGCGGATGATAAAATTGCTGTGAAGCTACCAAAACTTAAAACCAAAGCTTAAAGCTAAAAATTTGGACTGGGTTTTTGACCCAGTCCATTAACTCTTTTTGTCTAATTAAAATTTCTGCAAAAAATTCCTAGAATTCTTACAGGAGCAAACCTAGTTTCTGCCCTCTCACTTTTTTTGCCTGCGTGATGGAATGGTAGACATAACGGACTTAAAATCCGTGGAGCTTTATCGCTCTTGCCGGTTCAAGTCCGGCCGCAGGTACCACAATGCTCAGAATCCCTTCCAATTCTAAAAATTTTTTGATGAACTTGGTTAAGAAAATAACACAGATTTTTTCTTTGATTTTCTTAATTGCCTTCTCTTCTTCCTGCAAAGAGCAATGCTTTACCACCGATGAATTTAATGCAAGTAACGTTGTTGTTGATTCCTATCCCACCGTTGATGGCATTGATGGCGAAACTTATGATGCAACTACCGGCGGACAAACCGCGCGCTGGCACGATACCACTTTTAAATCAAATGGCGACGCTTTCTTAATTAAAATTTCAGGAGCTTGGACACCTTGGGGCGGTGGCACCTATCATGACATGAATGACGGTGAGATTAATGACTTAAGTGTCTGCAAAACTTGCGCTAAAAGAGATCCTTCAACCAAAAACTGCATTTGCTACGCCGGCACCAAAAGCAGCGCTGAGCTTTATCAAACTTGCAGTCCAGATACAATGCAGCTTGACGGCCATGGTAACTCTACTGGGGTTATGCAACAAGATAATCCTGGACTTTGCACTTGTACAAAAAATCCAATTTATGGCACCGCTTCTGATTACGGCGTTTATCACTTTCCGTTAAACTATTACGATAAAAGTGAGACGATGCTAATCGCCGACAAACAATCTACCTGCAAATTTATTGCCGGCATGGGCGCTTATATCGGGTTATTCGGCCGCTCTGGTGTTGATGACCCAGCGCGACTTTATCACCTGTTTGTTGAAGATTACGACGCCCTTGGCAAAGCAACGAAAGTATGTGACATAAATCTAAATTCTGATCAAGAATGTGAAGACAGCTCTGGCAGAGATCGCACATCTTATATTTTCAGAAGCGCTAATGGGCGAATCTTCATGAAAGATGATGGAGATGGAAATACTGGAGTTAATACCAACACCGCCAATGATATTTACCACGGCCCTAACGAAGTGGTAAAAGTCAAAATTTTTGACCTCTATTATAACGACAATTACGGCAAGTATAATATCGATATTCTCAAAGGCGTTGGCGACAATAGCGATCTCAGCACCGTTGGACTATTAGAATTCATGGTCCGCCTAGTTGAAAATGCTTTATTGGGTGACCTAGAACCCATGACCGCCTTATCGCAAGACACCTATGGTAATACCATCACCACTACAACCTACGAAAGGGTTGGCGGTATTATTGAATTCATGTTTCGTGCAATCGTTCAAGATTCTGGCTTCAGAATCATTCTTCAGATTACCTTATCACTCTATGTGGCCTTCTACGGCCTCTCTGTCTTGCTTGGCATTGTTGAGGTCAGCAGAAAAGAATTAATGAATCGCTTATTAAAAATCAGCCTAATCATGTTCTTCACTGGCACCAATAGCTGGTATTTCTACAATGACTTCATCGTCGGATTTTTCTACGATAGCATGAATTACGTCGTCTCGATGATGATGAGCCTTTCTGATAACGCACTGTCTCAAGGAATGGATACCACTGCAATAATGGTAGCTAAAATGGATCGAGCCACTGAAGTAAGTAGTTCGACTCGCTTCTCCTACATTGATTCAACCATCGAAATGATGTTGTCGCCAGCTTTTGCCGGAAAAGTATTTAGCTTAGTTTTAGCCGATCTATTTGGCATATTATACGTCGTAGGCATTTACGCTCTCGTAGCCTACTTCATCTACGTCATGCTGATTGCAGCCTCGATGTATTTGATGAATATGATGAAAATTATTTTCGCTTTATGCTTAGGCCCCATCTTCATCTCCTTCACATTATTTAACCAAACCAACACCATGTTTAAAAACTGGCTGTCCTTCTTGGGTGCCAGAGCTCTCGAAATTATCCTGATTTTCGCCATTCTCTATAACTTCGTCATGCTAATTGGTGCCAGCTTTAGAGATCTTTTGTCTTACACCGCCTGCGTAGAACCAGTTAGTTTCGGCATGTTCTCCATCAATATCCTAAAAGCCTCGGGCATTGGCGACAGAACAATTGTTACTTGGCTCACCAGCATGACCAAAATTGCCGCCTTAATTTTTATCACCCAACTAATTTTAAACAAAGTTGCCGAAGTTGCCGGACAACTAATCACCATTGGCGGAGTTGCTAACGCTAGCGGCAGCGGCGTTGGACACGGCCAATCAGGCATGACCTCGGCGGGGGCTGGTGGAGCTGATGCCAGTAAATTATTTAACAAAGATGATGCAGCCAACAAACTCGGTGGTGGCATCATGGGCAGCGTCATGTCTGCCACAACTTCTTCTATTGGAACGGCTATGAGTATTGGCGCAATTGCCGCGATGTCTGGTGGAAAAGCTCTAGCTGCAGGATCTAGAGCTTTAGGAATTGACAGCGCGCTTTCAAAACTTGGTGATTACAACGTGCCAATGAAAGCAATGCGATCAATGGCCCGCAACTCCATAATTGATCCAATCATTAAGCAGGCTCAAAAAGACTCCTTTGATGCAAAAAACGAAGATGGCTCAGCTTTGTCAGCACAACAACGCGACGCTTTTGTTAGAAATCAAACCTTCACCAAGCTAAACTCCATGGCGCAACAAAAAGATCCAAATGGTCCAAAAGATGCAGTTAACAAACCTTTAATGTCAGCTGCTTTTGGAATTAACCACGATCACATTGCCGCCAGACTTGATCAAAAACAAATTCACGAACCAGCCAAAGCTCTAATCAAAGCCAAAGAAAAAGAGTTAAAAGCCCAAGGCATGTATGGCTCAGAATTGAAGAGCAAATTAAAAGAAGCTGTAAACGATTGGGCTGGTAAAAACCTCAGCTCAGGCGCTGAAGAACTAAAAGCCAGCCTCGATAAAAAAGGCAAAGATGGCTTAACTTCTTCTGAAAAAGAGCTCAAAAGTGCCTTAAAATCAGCGAGTCTAGCCGACCCTGCACAAGTTGGTCGCCTTGTTGCCAACAAGCCAGAAGAGCAGAAGAAATTTATGCAATATCTGCAAGATCAGGAAGCCAAACGTCACATGAAAAATGCCGAAGCGGCCAAAAACCAATTTAAAAACATTAGCGGTTTTGCTGACCGGGTCAGCAACATTGCAAGCCGAGGCTTAGATGGCGTTGCTCGCGTTGCTGGTTTTGAATCGGCAGCAAGAAACCCTCTCACCGCTCAAGAAACCTTCATGCGCAATTTGCAAAATGCTGAAAGAAGCGATGGTTCTTGGACTAATGCTGGCAAAAACGCTCTCAATAAATCTAATACTCTTTCAAAAATGCTTGGTTCGGGCTCGATGAATCGCAGCACCACCGAAGCACAACAAGCAAACTTGAGAGAATTCTTGGCACAAGACCACCAAAAACCAAAAGAGGTTACACCTCTCAAAGAATATGCCTCCCTCAAAGACAAAAGAGCTCACACTCTTGCAACCAATAAAGCCAATAGCAAAGACGATAACCGCAGAACTTTCTTCCAAGGCAGATTGCAAGAACTTGCCACCAAAGACCTGCTCAAACAAGTTGGCGACATCAATAAGCTAGAAAGAAAAGGCAAATTCTCTGAAGCCAACGCCGCTAAAAAAGAGATGCTAACAGCAGCGCAAGAAGCCTTAAGAATGGACCCAAACAACAAAAAAGCCTTCCAACAAGATGGCCGAACCCTCTTTGAAAAAGCTGCAAGATTAAGCTACCTGCAAAAACAATTTGGCATCAAAGACGAAGACCCAATGAAAACGCTTTCAAAAGCGCTTAATGACGGCATCAAAAAAGAATCAGACAAGATCTTAAAAGAAGCGCAAGAGAAGCGCCCAGCAGCTGTGAAGAAAAAAGTCGAAGATTTAAAATTGCTAAAATCCGGACTCTTCACCGACGCCAATAACGACAAAGTCTTCGAAAAAATGGCAGCAATTCTAAAGCCTACCATGGATTCAATGATTAAGAAAGGAGCCGATAGCCTAGAAGAAAAAATCAACCGCGATAATAAAAGCGATTCTCCAAACCCACTTACTTCGATAAAAGAAGAACTAAAAGACCCAATACTCGGCGGCCCAACCCCTGAAGATAAAAAAGCTTTGGCCGAAGAAAATGCCGAGCTCAACCAAGATAAGAAAGATGGAAAAACTGAGTTGGATAAACTTGATAAAGAATTGGAAGAGCTTGATGGCAAGTTCCAGAAAGAAGATAAGATGAAAGAGGAAGCTGCCGCGAAAGAGAAAGAGCGCGCTGATAAAGAGAAGGCTGACCAAGAAAACGCAGCTCAAGAGAAAGAAAGTGCTGAAAAAGCCGAGAAATTCAAAAAAGACTGCTCAAAAGCTTTAGACGTAATGATCGATTATCAAATGGAGATAATGGAGATCGAGAAAAAACTCAAAGACCCTCAACTTGCAGCAGAAGAAAGAGAGAAACTTGAATTTGCTCTTAAAGTCGACAAAGAAGACATGGCGAAGAAAATAGAAGAAAATCTTCAGCTTCGTTACTTACATGAAGAAGAGAGACGAGCGAAAGAAATCGATAAACTTGGTAAAGAAGTAGAGAATTTAGATAAAAAATCTCCTACTGCCTTAGAAGACGCCAAATCTCTTTCTGAAAAAATCCAAACATTAAACGCAGAAATAGCCGGATCTCCAGTTAGTCAAATTGTAAAAGATTTGAGGGAAGATCTCCCAACAAAAGCAGCCGACACTACTCCCGAAAGAATTGCCTCTACTGGAAAAGGAGTTCTTCTAGATGGAGGAAAAGTTGAGTTTGGCGCATCAATAACTGATGTCTTACCAAAAGTTGATAAATTAATAACAGGCCTTGAAGCATCGAACCCATTCTTGGGAGTTCCAGATGCACCTGCAAAAGAAGGGCTTGATCCAGCTAAAGCAAAAGAGCTTAGCATGAAAAAAAACCAAGCCTGCGGTCAGCTGAAATTGAATAAAATGGATCTGAAAGTAGCACAATTCAAACTCAATGCTCTGGATCCGAATTCGCCAGAATATAAATCTGAAAAAGCAAAACTCGAAGCCGAAATCAGCAAGCTAGAAAGCGACGTAAACCACTTAGAAAGAGAAGAAAATGATATTGAATCTGCTCTAAAACCTAGTTAAAGAGCTGGTTATCACCACAAAACTAACCCATTAAAAACCACAATTGGCGGCGGATCCACTATCCACTGCTCAACAAAATTCTCACCACAATGAAGAGTCTAGAAACCCCTCTACATTATCAAAAAATGTCTGCAGAAGAACTCAATGCAGAACTGATAAGAAGCATAACTAACCAAGCATCCACATCAACAATACAACTAATCCTCGATTGTGGCGCTAATGTTCATCACAAAGATTTAGAAGGCGCGACAGCTTTACATTGGGCAGCGCAGAAAGGATCTTCAGAAACCTGCCAACTTCTTTTGCAACGTGGCGCAAGAGTTAGTGAAACATCTAAACAAGGTTCCACACCATTACTATTAGCAGCAGCGACAGGATCTTTGGAAATATGCCAACTACTTTTATCTCACAGAGCCGAGGTTGATATCTGCAGCAACGAGGGCAGAACAGCATTATCCGGAGCAGCTGAATTGGGGCATAATGATATTTGTGACTTACTCTTAAGAAATGGCGCAAATATCGATTACCCAGATAAGAACAATGTTACAGCTTTACATTGGACGGCACAGAAAGGACATCTAAAAACCTGCGAACTACTTTTAAAGCGTGGTGCAACAGTTGATAAAAAAACCGAAAGAGGCGCAACCCCTCTACTAGTAGCCACCTATGAGGGATTTTTAGAAATCTGCAAACTGCTATTATCTCATGGGGCTGCAATTGATGCCTGCAACTGTCAAGGTCACACACCTTTATCCGTAGCAGCTACACAAGGACATACCGACATTTGTGATTTACTCTTAAAAAGAGGAGCAAACATACATTATAGAACCCCTGCAGGCATTACGCCTTTGCACTTTACCACATTATACGGATCCAAAAAAACCTGTGAATTTTTGTTGGAACGCGGCGCTAGAATTAATGAAAAAAGCAATGCCGGAGATACCGCTCTACTCATGGCCTCGAAACTGGGACATGCAGAATTGTGCGAAACACTTATCGCGGCCGGAGCGGATCTTAATGCAGATAATCCGCCAGCGCTTGAACAAACCCAGACCTATCTTGCGCAACTAAAGTCAGATTTTCAGATTATTCCCAATGAAGAAATATTATCCAAAAGACGAGCAGCTAGAAAAATAGAAGAACTACAAACTGTCATTAATCTCTTAGGGTCAAAACAGCTAGAATATGAGTTAAGACAAAGACAGGCAGCGGAGGAATACTACCAAAGAGAAGAGCAAAGAAAAAGACAAGAATCTGATGCATTACATTCAAAAATTCGCGCTCTTGATCGAGAACTTATTTCTCTTAACAGAGAAGCTGATGACTTACATTCAGAAGAGCAAAATCTTGGACGTAATTCTGTTAGCCGAGAAATTGATTCTCTAAATCAACAAATGAGTGCCGCTATTACTTCTGGCGAAAAAATTGCCCGAGAATATCGATATTACCAAGAAAATCCGCGCGAAACAGATGAGATAGATAGAGATGTAAGAGCCAATGATAGAGAGATAGAGCAGATTCGTAGAGAGTTGAGACAAAATACAAGTTGGCAGCAAGATGCTGATGGCAAGATTGATGCTATATCTTCTCTGAAAGCACAGAAGATTGATCAGATTAGAGAGGTGGAGAAATTAAAGGAAATCGCAGAAGCGGCGTTAATAAGACTAGCTGAGGAAGAGAGAATTGCACAAGAACGTAGAGATGCGGAAAAAGAGCAAGATAGAAGAAGGCGAGATGAAGATTCTGAGAGAAAGAAAGATAAAGAAAAAGAGATTCAACAACATTTGCAGCGAGTCTCACCTGCCATAAGAAATAGGGATGCGGCGACCATAATAAAAGCTATTAATATCGGCGCATTAACTGAAGAAAATGCTTCACTTTTTTTAGGTACGGCTGTGAGTCACGGCTATAAAGAAATCTGTGAATTGCTGGTTGGCTGTGGTGCAAAAATTGATGGAAAGGATGAAAATGGAAATACGCCTTTGCACATCGCTGCAAAAGAGGGTCGTAAGGAAATTTGTGAATGGTTAATTGGTCTTGGTGCAAAAACTAATGCTATAAATAATGACGGACAAACGGCTTTTAATGAAGCTACAAAAGCAGGTCGTGTACAGATCTGCAGATTCTTTATAGATCAGGAATTGAGAATAGAAAATGAAGCAAGAAGAAACAGACCAGCTAAAATTACAGAGATTCTCGAAAGGGTAAGAAACGATGGCGTTAGCATATTTTATCTTGAAGACGCAAATGTGGGAAATGATGTGGCTAAAGATTTGGCTGAGGCTTTGCAAAGAAACAATAGAACACACCTTGTGTTGCTTAGCAACAACATCATCTCAGATTCTGGAGCAAAAGCTTTGGCGGAAGTTCTAAAAACTAATCCAGTCATCAAAAAAATTAACCTGAGTAACAATCAAATAGGCTCGGACGGAATCAAAGCTTTCGCAGAAGCTTTAGAAACAAACCACACTTTGCTCGAATTAGATCTTGGTAATAATCCAATTCACGCCGGAGATAAGAATTTAGCTAGAATCAAAACCACTTTGGAAAGAAATAAACAACTTGCAGGACCTCATTACGCCGAAGAGGAAAGACTCAGGCTAAAATTAAAAGAAAACCTATCTCAATTTTTTAAAAGCTCTAAATTCCTATCTAACCCCAACTACCTGGAAGAGTCTAACGCAAAGCTCTCAGCGGAAGTTTTAGAGTTTAGTAAAGATGGGCAATGCCCCCCTTTTTTAAGACACTCTCTCCCTCTCCAAATTGATGAAATTCCAGCCGAAGATGAAAATTTAGCCAGAATCCAAACCGTCTTAGAAAGAAATAAACCACTTGCAGAAGCTAGAGCCGAGGAAGATCGCCGAGAAAAGATAAGACAAGAAGAACTAAGAAGAGCTCAAAAGCTTGAAGAAACTAGAACTCTGGAAAGGCAAAAAGAGGAATTAAAACAAAAAGAAATCACGCAAAGAAAACTTGAGGAAGAAGCCAGAATTAAAATCGAGCAAGAGAGATTACAAAGCCAAAAAAAATTGGATGATCTGAGAATCAAAGAAGAACAGTTAAGAACACAAAGAAGATTGGAAGAACAAACTAAGCTTGCTCAAGAGCCTGTAAGACTGCGACAACAAGGAAATAAACTTGTTGTCGATTCATCCGCTTTAACAACCGATCGTCCGAAAGTAGAAAGAATCATCCCTCGCCCTTCAACTGCGCACGCCAAATCTGACATTACAACTCCCGCTATTCCTCACAAAGAAGCTGAAGCGAAAATCTTTGCCGCGGCAAAAGCCGGCGATATTCAATTACTGCAAGAATCTCTCGCGTCTGGTGATGCAGTTAATATGAGAAATGAGGACGGCAAATCTCCTCTTCATGTTGCGGTAAAATATCATCAAAAAGATGCTTGTGTGTTTTTGCTTAATCATGGCGCAGAAATTAGTGCCAAAGATACTGCCGGTAACACCGCGCTGCATCTTGCCGGACATTACGGATATAAAAAAATTTGTAAGTTATTAATTGATCGTGAAGCCCACATTAATGAGAGAAATAGTAAGCTTGAAACTCCTCTGCATATGGCTGCGAGAAACGCTAATAAAGAAATTTACGAATTATTTCTTAATCATGGCGCTGATATTTTTGCCCGAGATAAAAAAGACAGAATCGCTATTGAAGTGATTGGAAATGTTGGTGGACTTACTGAAACTGCTAAGCAAGAAACTAGAGCTTTTTTAAGCAGTAAAATGGAAGAGATCGGAATATTAAAACCTGCAGCTACCAATGACATTCCAAGCACAATTATTGCTAACGTCAGAGTTGCAGAAGCTAACCGCCCAAGATTTTCTGCAACTTTGCGCTCTAAAGTTTTGGATCAACGTGGCAATGGATAGTCGAAATAATCTCAATTAAATCTTAGTTAAAAAACACACCACAACAGCGATTAACCCATGAAAAAACCCATCACCCTACTATTTTTAGTAGTCGCTCCACTTAGCGCCCACGCTGCGTCCGAGCAAGATCAACTCTTTCAATTACAAAAGCAATTTGAGCAAGATCAGGTGCGGCAGAAAGAGTTGGAAGATATTTGGCAAGAGCAGAAAAAAATTGAAGCAGAAGAGTTAGAATCGCAGAAAAAAGAGGCCGAAGAAACTGCGCAAAATATCAATTCAGGGCGTTGTTTTTTGGTGAAGAAAATCAGTTTTTCAGCCAACAAAATCATTTCGAAATTTCGTGAAAAAACTTTGACCAAAAATTATTTGGAAAAATGCTTGACGCTTGGGAAAATTTCCGAGCTTAACCAAAATATTTCCAATTATTTAGTTGAGGAGGGATACGCCACATCTAGCTCAGCGGTGTCTCCGCAAAATCTTGAAAGCGGGGTTTTAAAAATCGAAATTACTGAATCCACACTCGAAAAAATCGTTTTTAATGAAGAAAAATTTTCTGACAAAACGCAAAAATTTACTGCTTTTGGCCTCACAAAAGAAAATGAAATTCTTAATCTAAAAAAAATTGAACAGGGTTTAGACCAGATAAATCGTCTCTACTCAAATAACGCCGTAATAAAAATTATTCCCAGCGAGCAAAAAAATTCTTCGATAATTTCACTCGAAAACCACCCGCATAATTCTTCAAACGTCAATTTGGTTTTCGATAATTACGGCAGCAGCCTAACGGGCTCAAGGCGCGAGACTGCCAGTTTTTCGCAGGATAATCTTTTTCACCTCAACGACAATTTAAGCCTCAGCCGCACCGCCAATGATCTTGACGCCAATCGCAAAGACGCTGGCAGCAATTCATTTTCTTCCAGTTTTTGCGTGCCCTTTACTTGGTACAACCTGACTTTGAGCTACTCCAAAAGCTCTTATTTTCTGCATGTTGGCGACATTACGCCTTCTAAAAGTCACGGCGAAACTTCTACAAAATCAATCGCGCTGGACGCCACTTTGCTTAAAAGAAAAAAATTTAAACTGGCTTCAAATTTCAATTTAAGTCAGCGCTACAATCAAAGTTTTACTAATGATGCCAAAGATCAAGCCTCTAGCCGCAAGGCCTCGCTTGCAACTTTTGGCATTTCGGCAACTTTTTTCTTCAATAATTCTTCACTGTTTTTAAAGCCCAGTTTGGTCAAATCTTTAAATATTTTTGACGCTAAGAAAGACTCCTCCACCCTCGATCGCAGCGCCGCCCACGCTGAATTTCGCCTGTTAAAATTTTACGGCAATTACTCGCACCGCTTTGCCCTAGCCCAAACTCCAATCAACTACGGCCTCACTTTCGATAGCCAATTTTCTAACAAAACTCTTTACGGCAATGACCGCTTTTCTGTTGGCGGCGTTTATTCGGTGCGCGGCTTTAGAGATGGTTCGGTGTCTTTTGATTCGGGCTACAGCATTAAAAACGAGATCAACATCAATTTGGGACGCGCCATTTTGCCTTATTTAAACCAAGAAAAAATCTCGCCATTTTTGGGTCAGTTAAATCGTTTTTACATGACGCCATTTTACGATTACGGCTTTAGCACCGCCAATGAACAAAAGGCGATAATCTTTGCTACAAGCGACGGCTTAACAATTTCACGCGACCAAAAACAGCGCGGTCGGCTTTCTGGTGCGGGATTAAAGCTGGGCTTCAATCACCAATATTTTAACGCGACTTTAACCTTTGCCAATGCGATCTCTAAATCACAACATCTGCTGCAAAATCATGGCGAAAATAGCGCAATTTATTTTAACTTGGCGTCGAATTTTGGGTTTTAAAACAACCCAAATAAAAAGTTGAATTTAACCTCTCCCTTCCTAAGTTCTCTTCACCTCAAACCTCCAAACAAAATCTCTCTAAAAAAATATGCAATTTGAAGTCGCAAAGCAGTTATTGCTGAAGGCCATTTCCAGCGTTAATGGCGCAGTTGAAAAGAAAAACACCATTCCCGTTTTACAAAATATCAAAATCGAAGTTCGTGACGACAAAGTAGTTTTACTTGCCACCGACATGGATATTTTGGTGACCTCAACTTTTGAGTCTGACATGAAAAAGTCAGGCACCACAACGGTTCCAGCTCAAATGTTTTTTGACATTGTGCGCAAAATTCCCGATGGCTCAAACATCATGATTTCGCAAGAAACCCCGTCAATTTTGCAAATCAAATCTGGCAAATCAAAATACAGTCTGCCTTGTATTGACGCTTCAGAATTTCCAAATTTATCGGAAGGTGAATTGGGCGAAGAAATGGAAATCGATGCCGAAAAATTGGCAAAAATGATCGATAAAACCCGCTTCGCAATTTCTAATGACGAAACCCGCTATTATCTAAACGGCTTGTTCTTACAGGGTTTGCAAAAAGATTCTGGCTTTGAACTTCGCACCGTTGCAACTGACGGCCACAGATTGGGTTTGTCATTCTTGGTTGCAGAAAATTTGAAAAATCCTTTTGGCGTGATTTTGCCTAAAAAATCAGTTGCTGAAATCCGCCGCATCATTGATGGCAGCAAGATGGTTAAGCTTTCGGTTTCACGCGTCAAAATCAAAATCACAACCGACACTACCACGATTGTTTCTAAATTAATCGATGGCGAATTTCCTGATTACGACAAGGTTTTGCCAAAACATAACACCCAGATTGCCGTGATTAATCGCCGCAATTTTTTCGACTGCGTTGACCGCGTTTCAACAGTTGCCACCGACAAACACCGCTCAATCAAAGTGGTGGTAGAAAACGGCAAAATGAATCTGCAAGTTAACACCAATGACGGCTCTTTTGCTTACGAAGAATTAGACGTGAACTATTTAGGCGATCGCATCGAAACCGGTTTTAACTCGCGTTACCTTTTAGATATTATCGGCCAAATCGACAAAGAAGAATTACTCATGCGCTTTAAAGATGGCGACTCTCCGGCGCTAATTGAAGCCAAAGATATGAATTCGGTTTTTGTGATAATGCCGGTTAGAATCTAATCTCTATTTTCACCGCCTTATTTTTGTTTGTCGCCCCGTCGAATGACAGAGTCCACAGTGAAACATTTCCCGTGCGACGAGATGGACCCCGTCATTCGACGGGGCGACAAACAAAAAATAGAAAAATAAATTTCCTCCCCTTCCCTTGCTTTCAATCTCCAAACTAGTCCTTTCCAACTTTCGCAACTTCTCTTCCAAAAAACTCGAATTCAACAAACCACTAGTTTTACTTGCCGGATCAAATGGCGTTGGCAAAACCAACATTCTTGAAAGCCTTACTTTACTTGGTCGCAGCTCATCTTTGCGGGGCGCTGATTTTGACGAAATGGTTTTTGACGACA
This sequence comes from Rickettsiales bacterium, assembly GCA_947442475.1. Lineage (GTDB taxonomy): Bacteria > Pseudomonadota > Alphaproteobacteria > Rickettsiales > UBA1997 > UBA2645. Next base: position 1,407 of record CANEVP010000020.1, on the reverse strand, counting down.
AAATTTCTGGCGAGAAAAAACCCCAATTCGCTATTTACGCCGAAATTTTGGGTCACGAATTTATCGAAAAAATCGGCACTTCTTTTAACAGTGCCCAAAAGAAAAAAATTTTTGAACTAAATGGCGAACCTTTAAGCACTAAACGCCAAAGCGATGCGCGAAATTATCTGATTAATTTTATTTGCCTCACACCTCAACTAGAACAGCTTTTTATTTTAGGCAAAAGCGAGCGCCGCAATTATTTGGATCGCATCGTTTCGGACCTTGATTTTGAACATTCCAGCCGCATCAATAATTACCAAAAACTGCTGCGCGAAAGATTAACAATTTTGCAAAAATACGGCGCGCAAAAAGGTGGCGCCAAATGGTTAGATGTAATTGAAACTCAAATCGTTGAACTTGGCATGGCAATAGCATCCGCGCGCATCGAAGCCATTGATTTTTTTAATCGGGCAATTGCCTCTTTTTCTTCGAACTTTCCCAAACCAAAATTATGCGTTATGGGAGATGTTGAAGAATCAGTGATGAAGCAAAGCGCGGTGAGGCTTGAAGAAATTTACAAAAATAAATTACAAGAAAATCGCGCGCTCGATTTGGCTAATTTCAAAACCAATTTTGGCGTGCATCGCTCTGATTTTGATGCGATTTTTCAGGAGAAAAACATGTCGGCAATTCACTCTTCTACGGGCGAACAAAAATCAATCATGATCGGCATTACCTTGGCGCGTGCCAAAATTTCTGCGACTTACAAAAACCAACCAACAATTTTAATTTTTGACGAAGTGGTTTCGCATTTGGACGAGAATCGCAAAAAAGATTTATTTGAAGAAATAGCTGCAACTTCACTGCAATCATTTTTTAGTGCCACCAGCGCTGACTTGATTCTGCAGCATTATTTAGACAAGAATTTGATGCAGGTTTTAGCGTTAGATTAGTTAGTAACGTACGATCACAACCCCAGCAGCACCTCGCATACCGGCCTGACCTGCACCTCCAGCACCGCCGCCGCCTAATCCTCCGACTCCGTTAGATCCGCCCGCGACGCCAGTGTAGCGAGAAGATCCACCGCCGCCGTAATATTGAGATGACCCCGCAATAGCACTTTCAAAACCAATGCCACCATCGCCACCCTTTAGTGTTGTACCATTTTGTCCAGCTGCACCAGCGCCGCCGCCAGCACCATAATTTGGACCACCATTACCGCGACCATTGCAACCATTAATACTATTTTAACCCCAATAACACTTAAGCAACACCCAGCCGATTCAGGCAAATCCTAGGTTTGCTAGGGTTTAACATGTAAGCAAGTAATGCTGATAAAATGTTAGTGAAGTAGTTGATTTTTGATCGGTATTTCGTGTGGGCAAGGTGTCTAAAATCTTTTAATTGCCCAAAAACAGTTTCAAT
>CANEVP010000019.1 GCA_947442475.1 Rickettsiales bacterium | reverse complement strand
TTAAGCTGGTTTCTAGCCACAGCATGTTGTCTTTGATGCCAGGAATTGGTGAGGAGCGAGCTAGGGATTCTGCGGCAGCTAGGCGGGATTTTGCAATTATGTGAGTTCCGATGAAGGTGCCAGCTAGCATGATGCCTATGATTAGGGTGACGATTGAGACTTCGATTAGGGTGAAGGCTTTTGATTTAAAATGTCTCTTGGAATTCGTGAAGATCTCAATTTAGGAGAAAAATTTAGCAGAAAAAGCACTGGTGTAAGAGATGTCAATTACTGCATGTAAAGATTCTAGTAATGAAACGAATTTTTAAATTTCATCCACCGATTTTCCGGCGATTTTTTCGTTTAAAATCGCATTAACTTTTGACAGAACTAAATTTTCTGCAGCCTTACCAAGTTGAGTTTGCGCTTCTAAAATTGAGTCTCGCGATGCTTTTTGTGCCAGCAGGTTTTCTAAAATCTGTAAATTTTCTTTGATTAATTTTTTTTCATTTGCGGTGAGGAAATCAGAAAATTTTCCCAAATCTTGTTTGACGATTGTAATGTCTTTGGTGCTTGCGGTTCTTGCTTCAATTAACAGGCGATTTGCAATGTCGGTTTGCGAATTTTTTAGTGAATCTAACAGCATTTTTTTCACTTCATTTTCGTCTAAACCAAAGCTTGGCTTCACGGTAATCTCTTGTTTGGTGTGAGTTATTTTTTCTTCCGCACTCACAGTTAAAAGCCCGTCAGCATCAACTTTGAAAGTTACGGCAACGCGGGCCAAACCGGCGGCCATCGCTGGAATATTTTTGATTTCAAATTCGGCCAAGCTGCGGCAATCCACCGCGAGCTCGCGTTCACCTTGCACAATGTGCAATTTCATGCCAGTTTGATTGTCGGCGTAAGTGGTAAATTCTTTGGCCAAAGCCGTTGGAATTGAAGTGTTGCGGTGAATCACTTTGTCAACAATGCCGCCCATCATTTCGATCCCTAAAGAAAGCGGAATGACGTCGAGCAATAAATTTTGCGATTTGCCGCTTAAGTTGTGAGCCTGCCAAGCAGCGCCAGCCGCCACTATTCTGTCGGGGTCAAGTTTGTTTAAGATTTTTTGGCTTCCAAAAATTTCTGCGAGTTTTTTGGTGACAAGGGGAATTCTTGTTGAGCCGCCAACCAAGATTACGCCTTTGATGTCGCTTGGATCTAGGTCTAAATCTTCAATTAAATTTTTTGTCAGCGTAAAAGTTTTTTCTATTTTTGGTGTAATTAAGTTTTCGAAATCACTCACGGTCATCCCGAGTGCGTCTTTGCTTAAAAGTTCTTCTTTAATTTTCCGCGCTTGTGCGCGACTAACTCCAAGTTTTTCTGCAACTAAATCATCAAAATCATCGCCGCCCAAAGCATTGTCACCAGCAACTCCCAAAACTTTAAAAACACCTTTTTGCATTTTTAAAACCGACACGTCGAAAGTGCCGCCGCCCAGATCGAAAACGCAGTAAGTGCCTTCAGCAGAATTGTCGAGACCGTAAGCAAGAGCTGCGGCAGTTGGTTCGTTTACAAGGCGCAAAACATCAAGCCCAGCTAAATTTGCGGCCAGTTTGGTGGCGTTTTTTGCGGCTTCGTCGAAGTAGGCCGGAACGGTAATTACGGCTTTTTTAATTTCAGTTTTGAGATTTTTTTCCGCGAGGTTTTTTAAGTGCTTGAGAATTTCTGAAGAAACCTCGGCAGGTCTGATTTTTCTGGCTCCAACTACAATTCGAAAAACTTCTTTCTCAGAAGAATCTTGGTCAATTTCAAAGCCCAATTTTTGGTTTTTTGCATCCAAAAAACTTTTACCCATTAAGCGTTTAATTGACGAAATTGACAATGTATTTACATCGCTTGAAACATTGCCATTGGCATCGTAATTGACAATTGAGGGGTGAATTTCATTGCCTTTCTCATCTGCAAAAAATCTAACTTTTTCATCTTCAACAATCGCCACAAGTGAGTTTGTCGTGCCAAGATCAATGCCAATTACAACTTCGTGGGTTGCTTCACTTTCTAGCGCTGCTCCGAGTTCGGTAATTTGTAATAATGCCATTTAACTTCTCTTTTTTGCCTTTAAATCGCGCAGAGTTTTGTCGAAATATTTTACTCTGATTAAAATTTGCGAAGCCCTCACAAATTCTTTATTTTCAAGCTCTAGCGCCACTTCAGAAAGTAACGATTTTACTTTTGCGTTTAATTCTTTTTTTAAATTTTCCGCAGCACTTGCATCAATTTCTGCAACCATTTCCTGCAATTCTAAAATCTCCAAAAGCGTTGCCATATCTGGCTTTGGCGCGTGTGAATCATTTTCTAAATCAATTCCATTTAACTGTAAAATGTAAGAGGCGCGAGAAATTGGCGTGCTTAAAATTTTGTAAGCGTCATTAATTAAAATCGACTGCTCAATGTTGGCGGTGCTTGAATTATCTGGGTGAAATTGCTGTTGAAAGGCGAGGTATTTTGTTTCGAGATCATAAAGATCGAGCGCAAAACTTTGGGGTAGAGAAAAAATTTCGAAAAAGTTTTTCATACTTTAAAAGACTCACCACAGCCGCAGCGGCCTTTTTCATTGGGGTTGACGAAGTCGAAGCCAGAATTGAGCTCGTCGGTTTTAAAAATCATTTCGCTGCCGATCAAAAACATTGAAACCTTGGGATCGATGAAAACAGCAGCGCCATCGCGCATTACCACGTCATCGAATTTAGAAATATTTTTTTCTCGCACCGCGTATTCAATGGTGTAGCTCATCCCAGAACAGCCACGGGTGCGCATTCCCACCTTGATGCCTTCGCAAGGTTCAGTGCGCTGTGCTAATAATTCTTTAATTTGCGCCAGCGCTTTATCGGTGATTGTTAAGTAATCAACGATGGCATTGCCGGTGGCAGAAAATGTTGGCAGCATTTTAGTTTAAATCTTTTTTGCTTTTGTAATCTTCAATCGCTGCTTTGATTGCCTCTTCAGCAAGCACTGAACAGTGAATTTTTACTGGTGGCAAAGACAATTCTTGCGCGATTTCTTTGTTAGTAATTTTTGCCGCTTCCTCAATATTTTGGCCTTTGATCCATTCTGTCGCAAGTGAGCTTGAAGCAATTGCAGAACCGCAGCCGAAGGTTTTGAATTTGGCGTCGGTAATTACGCCGTCTTTGGAAACTTTGATTTGCAATTTCATTACGTCGCCGCAAGCAGGTGCACCAACAAGACCGGTGCCAATTCCTGATTCGTCTTTACCGAAAGATCCAACATTTTGTGGATTTTCGTAGTGGTCTAAAAGTTTTTTTGAGTAAGCCATTTTTTCCTTAAATTTAATAAGATTTCCAATTGATACTTTTGATGTCGATGCCGTCTTGCATCATTTCCCAAAGCGGGCTCAGGTCACGCAACTTTTGTATTTTTGTTTTAAGTAGCGCGATTGCGTAATTAATTTCTTCTTCGGTGGTAAAGCGCCCAATGCCGAAACGAATTGAAGTATGTGCCAATTCGTCCTCAACGCCAAGCGAGTGTAAAACGTAAGAAGGCTCTAAAGACGAAGAGGTGCAGGCGGATCCCGACGAAACCGCCAGATCTTTGATTGCCATGATCATTGACTCGCCCTCAATTCCGGCGAAAGAGAAGTTGAGATTTCCTTGGAAGCGTTTTTCTTTGTCGCCGTTTAGGTAGACTTCCGTAGTCTCCATCACGCCTTGGTAAAGTGTGTCGCTTAATTTTTTAATGTGGGCGGTGTCTTTTGCCATTTCGTTTTTGGCGATTTCGGCGGCAACTCCTAAGCCAACAACCAAAGGTGTTGCCAAGGTTCCAGATCTAATGCCGCGCTCTTGTCCACCGCCAGAAATTAGTGATTTAATTCTAACTCTTGGTTTGCGGCGAATGTAAATTGCCCCAACGCCTTTTGGACCGTAGATTTTGTGGCCAGAAATGCTCATTAGATCAATGTTCATTTCGTCAACATTGAGAGGAATTTTGCCGAAAGCTTGTGCCGCATCAGTGTGAAAAAGTGCGCCTTTTTTGTGGCACAAAGCGCCGATTTCTTTGATTGGCTGGATCACGCCGATTTCGTTATTCACGGTCATTATTGAAACCAAACAAGTCTGTTCGGTGATTGCGGCTTCGAGAACTTTTAAATCAACCAAACCATTTTGTTGCACCGGCAAGAAAGTGACTTTGAAGCCTTCTTGCTCAAGCTCGCGCACTGAATTAATTACGCATTTGTGTTCGGTTGCAATTGTAATTACGTGATTTTTTTTCTCGCCGTAGAAATGCGCCACGCCTTTAATGGCAAGGTTGTTAGACTCGGTGGCGCCAGAGGTAAAAAAGATTTCTTTGGGGTCGGCAGCAATTAAATCAGCCACTTGTTTACGGGCGATTTCAACCATTTCTTCTGCCTTCCAGCCAAGAGCGTGCGTGCGCGAATGTGGGTTGCCGTAATCTTCGCGCATGCATTTTACCACGGCGTCAATGACGCGAGGATCCATCGGAGTAGTTGATTGGTAGTCTAAATAAATTGGTAGTTTAATTGTCATTTTTTGTATTTTTTTTGTTTCAAAAACAGAGATTTTAGCCTTAAGGCAGAAATCTTTTTAAAATTGCTTTTTAGATAGAATTGGCGAGCGTTTTCAGGTTTTTTTCTAGACCTTAGTTTTTTGAAAAAAGTCGCTCCAAACCTGAATGAATTTTGCGATTTCTTCCTTGGTATTTTCTGCACTCAAACTTACACGAATTGCACTTGCCGAAAAGTCGGGTGTAATTTTCATTGCCTTCAAAGTGCGAGATGCAGTGGCGGCGCCAGAAGAGCAGGCGGGGCCGGAGCTCACGCAAATGCCATTTAAATCAAAATTGATTAATTGAGTTTGGCTGTCGGCGTTGCGAAGCGCGATGTAGCTGGTGTTTGGAAGCCTTGTCACCGAGTCGGCGAAAATTTTAACTTCCGATCCGCCGATTTTTTTGATTTCAACTTCAAGAAAATCGCGAAGTTTTTTGACATTTTCGTAAGTAGAAATTTTTTCTTTGGCGTCTTTACAAGCTTCGCCAAATCCGACAATTCCTGCAACATTGGTGGTGCCGGCGCGTTTTGATTTTTCTTGTTTGCCGCCGTAGATTAATGGTTTTACGTCCAAACCTTTTCGGTACAAAAGCGCGCCAACCCCTTGCGGGCCGCTGATTTTATGCGCTGAAATTGAAACGAAATCGACGTTTAGTTTTTCTAAATCAATCTCGATTTTTCCTGCTGCTTGCACGATGTCGCAGTGAAATAATCCGCCTTTTTGGTGAACTAGTTTTGAGATTTCTTCAATTGGCTGAATGGCGCCGGTTTCGTTGTTGGCAAGCATTACCGAAACTAAAAAATTGCCGTCGGGAAGTGCATTTAATTTTTGTTCAAGATCGGCAACATCCACCAAACCATTTTCTAAGGCGCCAAATTCAATAATTTCTTTGTCGTTTGGTCGACATTCGTAAACTGCGGCATGCTCAATTGCGGTGAGTAAAATTTTGTTAACCTTAGAGCCAAAGATTAGAGTGTTGGTGGCTTCAGTTGAGCTACCGGTGAAAATTACTTCGTAGCTTTTGGCGTTTAGTAAATTTTTTAATTCTTTGCGCGCGGCTTCAACCATTTGGCTGGCTTGGCGTCCAAGTTGGTGAACTGCAGAGCTGTTGAGCGGAAGCTGGTAAGCTTCAATCATTTTGGCAAGCGCTGCATCAGAAACTTTTGTGGTGGCGTTGTAATCGAAATAAATCATTTGCATACGTCTTTTAAAGAAATTGAGTTGAGATATTCGTAAATTTTATTTTCGAGCCCGTGCCATAAATGATGAGTTTTACATTTGGTGCCGCTGTTGACACAGCTTTTCTGCGCCTTGGTACAACGCGTCATTTTAATCGGTTCGCCGATTGCCTTGATTATTTCGGCAACCGTAATTTTATCGTGATTTTTCCCTAGAAGATATCCGCCACCTGGCCCTTTCACTGATTTGACAATGCCCGATTTTTTGAGGCCAGAAAAAATTTGCTCCAAATAAGAAAGCGAAATTTGCTGACGTTGCGAAATAGTCAAAAGCGAAATTGGATTGCCGGATTTGTCGTCAGCAATTTCAATAACTGCCATTGCGGCGTAACGTCCTTTGGTGGTTAGAATCATGATTTTTTAGGAATTAATCTCCGACTGTTTTAGTAGGTTATTTTTTAAGCAGAGATTTTTTTTGCTCAAGAGATTATTTGACCCACAGTAAAAACTCGCAGACGTAGGTTGATTTTAAAATCATCACTTTTAGGTTGTGCCGTCTTCTTTCGTTCTAACTTAAAATGCTGGTGTCAAACTGGCTTTTTTCTAATTATTAATCTCTAACCGAAAACTTGTAGACGCTAGAAATAGCGCTGTTGCAAGTCTTTCAAACCTCCCCATTTATGACAGAAAAATCATTCGAACAAGAAAATCCTTTTGCCCAAGAAAACTTTGCTGAGCTTTTCGAAGAATATGAAAAAGACAGTCAAAAGCTAGTAGAAGGCACCGTCGTTAAAGGCGTAATCGTTGGCATCAGCGATAAAGGTGTGGCAATTGACATCGGCGCAAAATCAGTCGGATTCATTGACATTGCAGAATTTAAAAGAGACGGCGAAGTCGCTGAAGGTGACGTTGTTGACGTTTTCTTGGAACGCCTAGAAAACAAAAGAGGCGAACTAATCGTTAGTCGTGATAACGCTAGAAGATACATCAACTGGTATTTCTTGAAAAATTGTCTTGAAGACAAAACTACTATCGAAGGAACAATAATCGGAAAAGTTAAAGGTGGTTTTGCAGTAGATGTTAACGGCATCACTTGCTTCTTACCAAGAAGCCAAGTTGACACCATGTTGCTTACTGATGACACCTTTTTGATTAACAAAGTTGAAAAATTACAAGTTCTTAAAATTGACGATATCCGCGGCAACGTGGTGGTTTCAAGAAGAGCTATTCTTGAAACTCAACGTAATGTCGAAAAAGATAAAGTTCTTGCTACAATCAAAGTGGGCGATGCTCTAGATGGTATGGTTAAAAATATTACCGACTACGGTGCGTTTATCGATTTCGGTTCATTTGACGGTTTGTTGCACTTAACTGACATCTCTTGGTGCAGAGTTCGCCACCCATCTGAAGCTTTGAAAGTTGGACAAGAAGTTAAAGTTCAAGTTATCAAATTTGACGCTGAAACCAAACGCGTTTCTCTTGGCATGAAGCAATTGCAGCAAAATCCTTGGGAATCAATTGCTCAAAGATATCCAGTTGGCGCAGTTGTGAAAGGTAAAGTTACCAACATGACTACTTACGGTGCTTTCGTTGAAATCGAATCGGGCATTGAAGGTTTAGTTCACGTTTCAGAAATGAGCTGGTTGAAAAACAACTCAACTCCAAACAAATTTATCGCATCAGGTCAAGAAGTTGAGGTTATGGTTTTGGACATCAACTCTCAAAACCACCGTATTTCTCTAGGCATGAAACAGTGCGAGAAAAATCCTTGGCAAGCTTTCTCTGAAAATCACCAAGTTGGTGATGTAGTTGAAGGTGTTGTAAAAAACTTCACTGAATTTGGTCTTTTCATCGGCTTCGATAGCGGTGTTGATGGTTTGATTCACGTTTCTGACATTTCTGCAGAGGGCGCCCCTGAAGAAGTTTTGAAGAAATTCAAAAAAGATGAAAAAATCAAAGTAATGGTTTTGGGCAGCAACTACGAAAAAGAACGTATCAGCCTTGGCATCAGACAACTTACTAGCACAACTTTCAAAGACGATTTGAACAAAATCGAAACTGGTTTGATCGTGTCTTGTGTGATCATCAATGTTAAAAAAGACTTCCTAGAAGTTGAATTAGACAGCGGTTTGAAAGCGATCATCAAAAGACTTGATTTGTCTAACAGCAAATCAGATCAAAAAACTGAAAAATATGAAGTTGGCGACAGAATCGAAGCCAAAGTTATGTTGTTCAACAAAGTTAGCGGAAAATTGCTTTTGTCGATCAAAGACATGGAATCAGATGAGCAAGAAGCTCACATCTATTCTGGTGCAGCCGACACCGGAAACACACTTGCCAGCATTTCTGGTGAGTTCCTAGAGTCACTTGCAGCAAGCAAAGAAAAAAAAGAAGAATAGGTTAGAATGTCTGACAATCTCGCCGCCCTAATTTATTTGAAGGACAAGGTTCACAAGTGGAAAAATATTGCGCTTTTGCTCTGTGTTTTTTCCACACTCCTTGCGATCAAATTTATTTTTGGCGGCAGTTTTTCAGATGGTTTACTTGATGGCGATTGTATCGCAAGCATCAAGGTTGAAGGAGTAATCGTAGAAGATGATTTTCGTAGCAAAACTTTAAAAGAACTTGCCGACGAAAAATCGGTCAAAGCTGTTATTGTTAATATCGACAGCCCGGGTGGTGGCATTGTTGGTAGTGAAATTTTATTTGATGATCTGCGCACAATCGCTGCAAAAAAACCATTAGTTGTAATTATGGGATCAGTTGCGGCGTCAGGCGGTTACATGGCTGCAGTGGCCTCCGACTACATCATCGCACATAATGGCACATTGACTGGTTCAATTGGTGTTTTGATGGAATCGCAAGAATTTACCGAACTTGCCAAAAAAGTTGGCGTAAAATTTAACACTTACAAATCGGCGCCGCTTAAAGCGAGTCCATCACCATTTGAAAAATCCACTCCGCTAGTTGACCGCGTTGTCAAAGAAACCATCGCTGATTCTTACCAATTTTTTACTGATTTAGTGCGCGACAGAAGGGGCGTAAAAATTAACAAAGAATTTGCGGGTGTCGTTTTCGACGGAAGAGTATTTACCGGAAGACAAGCTTTAAGAGTTGGATTAATTGATGAAATCGGCGGCAAAGATCAGGCGCTTTCTTATTTAGAAGCCAACAAAGTTAATGTGAAAAAATTGCCGATTCGCGAAATTGAAATCACTAAAAAAGAAGAAAAATTCCTCGATAAATTTGTAAGTCTGCTACCGTTTTTTGGTGGTGCAAAAACTGCGAATTCTAATCACCAAATTATGGCGATAATGAACTAGTGAATATGGTTGCGAAGCCACGTCAAATGGGCTTCGAAACTTATGTTTGCTATTTAAATTTGGGAATTTAGGTTGCCGCGCCTCAGCTTTTTTAAAGCTTTCGAATCAGGTTTTAATTTCAAAACTTTTATATCAATCAATCCTAATTTTTATGACTAACAACACCGAGATTTTTGACAGAGTTAAAAAAATCATCATCAACCATTTGGGCGCTGAAGAAGCTAAAGTTGTAGAAGCTGCAAATTTCATCGATGACCTAGGCGCAGACAGCTTGGATCAAGTTGAATTAGTTATGGCATTCGAAGAAGAATTCGGGATCGAAATTCCTGACGAAGCTGCAGAAAAAATCACAACCGTTGGAAGCGCGGTTAAATACATTTCTGAAAACATGTAATTGGTGTTTTGATAATAGAAAAAGCCTCTGAGGTTTTGCCTCAGGGGCTTTTTTTATGTCTGTAATCTCGAACGAAGTGAGGGATCTCTTAAGTTTGGATTAAGACTAAAGAGATCCCTCACTTTGTTCGAGATTACAGAATATATTGGTTAAGCGTAATTAAGTGGATCCTTAATCCCAGCCGCCTCAAACCCATCAAGGCGCAGCCTACAAGAATCACAATGCCCACAAGAAAAAATCTTCTCGCCTTTTGCTACCGGATCGTAGCAAGAATGGGTCTGTGAATAATCCACACTCAGCTCTAAACCTTTGGCAATAATTTCTTTTTTACTCAGTAAAATAAGTGGAGCATTAATTTTAAAGCGTCCGTGATTTTCAATTCCTGCGACTGTCGCCAAATCAGCCAGCTTTTCAAAAGTTTCAATAAATTCGGGCCTGCAGTCAGGATAGCCGCTGTAATCAACAGCATTGACGCCGATAAAAATATCAAAAGCGCCAACCACTTCTGCGTAGGCTAGAGCGTAAGATAAAAAAATTGTATTTCGCGCCGGAACGTAGGTGATGGGAATTTGATTGAAATTAGAAACATCTTGGTCTTTGGGCACGGCAATTTCGTCAGTCAAAGCAGAGTGGCCAAATATTCTTAAATCAATTTTAGCAATTTTATGTTCTTTAGCGCCCAAATTTTCTGCGATTTTCTGCGCCGATTTTAACTCAATTTCATGACGCTGTCCGTAAGCAAAACTTAAAGCGTAAGTTTCAAAACCCAAATTTTGGGCAATAGCAAGAACTGTGGTAGAATCTAATCCACCACTTAACAGCACGATGGCTTTTTTCATGAAAAAGAAGTTTAAAAATTGACTAAAGATTTTACGATTTTATGTTGCTGCGCCTTGCCTTAAAACAAAGAAATATTTTTCGGGTGGTTAGCTCAGTTGGTTAGAGCGCTACGTTGACATCGTAGAGGTCGGAAGTTCGAGTCTTCTATCACCCACCAAATTCTCCGCTTTTTTTCCACCAATAATCGAGATTCAAAATGAAATTACCACCAATTGGAAATGGTAAAAGTACAGAACAATTAGATCTGGAAAGAGCGGCAGCTCAAAAGATGAGAGATGATGTAGCAAGACTGCAAGAGGACGGGGAGGCAGGCATAAAAACTATCATAAATGACGATGAGGCGGAAAATTATGTTTTTGGTGCGGCCGACTTTCAACAACAAGTTTTATCGCAAGAAAAAGAATCAAGCGTTTTAGCATCCACCTTTGAATCGGTGGTTAATGGTTTCGTAAAAACAGCTTTAGACAAAGTTGTTGAAGCAAATGTTGCAGAGCTTGAAGAAAGCAAACGAAAATTATCCGGCGAGTCAGCTCAACCTCAACTTTCACAACAGCAAAGCGATGTTTTACAACAAATCGATCCGGATTTGCAGTTAGATCTTAGGTTCGGGGAAGAGCTTGTTGATAAGTTAGAATCTGATCCAGCTAAGGCCAAGACGGCATTTGAAAATATCTCAGCGCTTCTTAAAGATGACGCGCAATACAGCGCACAAAAGAAATCGGCAATAGGCGCGATTGGCAATGAAATTAACGATTCAGCGCTGCAAATTTTTGCTAATATGTCTCAAGAGATTATTGACCTAAAAGCTGGTGGAAAAATCAGCGAGGAAGAAGAGATACAGGTTATACAAAAACTCACAGAACAATTCGCGTTTTTAACTGATGGCAAGAATCGCACTGCAGCAGATTCAGTGTATCTTGCATTAGTTAATGCAGAAAAAGTTTCTGAAAGTGGGGTGATATTAGACGCATTAGGAAAAGGTTTGCTTGATACCCTGAATTCGATCAAAGAAAAGAATCAGCTAGAGTATGATCCAAGTGGATTAGAGGAAGAAGATTATAAGGACGATTTTGAAGAGGAAGATGAAGTAAAGCAAGATGAAGTAAAGCAAGATGAAGTAAAGCAAGATGAAGTAAAGCAAGATGAAGTAAAGCAAGATGAAGTAGAGGAAAATGAAGTAGAGCGGGATGATCCAGAGAAGGAATCTGAAAAAGAGAAAAAGAAAAAATCTCAATCGCTAAAAAGCGCTGATACCCAAGATTCAGAAGGTCCGGAGAAAGATCAGAAAAAGAAAAGAGGAATTTCTTACAAAGAATTTGAGGAGCTTGTAAAAGTTGCAGCAAGGCCAACTTTCAGATTAGCCATAGCTTTGGCTCTGGCATTTGGAGTTCCGGGTTTTGGTCCTGTGCTTGCTATGGGATTTCTTTTGGCTACTGGTCCAAATGAGGAACAGAATGAAAATGAAAAAAAACCAGAAGATCTTCCTCTAGCAAATGAAGCGGATAATTATCTGGAAGATCGCGAAAAAATAAGACAGCAGATTGAGAGAGGTGAACCAGATACTGAGGTGAAAAAAGCAACTCACGGAGTTGTGTTGGAGCAGCAGGAAGCTTTGGGTGAAATGACGAGCACATTAAAGACGGCAAGTAGTTCTTTGAACAGAGTTGACGCTCCGTTGCAAGTTGATGAAGAAAAAAAGAAACAAGTCGTATCTAAAGTGTCATCAAAGCAACTTGATGAGCAAACTTTAAAAGATGTAAAAAGTGCAGGAATTAGCTTAGATTTGGGTAATATGAGTGATATTGAAAACTCTAGCTCTAATGCAAATTCTGGTGCCATAACCTCTACCTCGAAATCTGGGCAGCCGCAACAAATAATCTAATAAAAAAAGGAGAGGTTTTTTACACCTCTCCTTGAAAAATTAATGTTCGTCTAACTTCAGCGCTGCTAAAAAAGCACTTTGCGGAATTTCTACATTGCCGATTTCGCGCATTTTTTTCTTACCTTTTTTCTGCTTATCTAAAAGTTTTCTCTTACGCGAGATATCGCCGCCGTAACATTTGGCAGTCACGTCTTTACGCATCGCGGTGACGGTTTCGCGCGCCACGATTTTGCCGCCGATGGTAGCTTGAATCGCAATGTTGAACATTTGTTTTGGAATCAGATCTTTCAACTTAGCGCAAATTGCACGTCCCCTGCCTTCAGCACGAACTTTGTGGGTGATAAATGAAAGAGCGTCAACCGGCTCGCCGTTAACCATAATGGTAAGTTTAACCAATTGGCTTTCTTCGTAACCATCCATTTGCCAATCGAAACTGGCGTATCCCCGCGAGCAAGATTTTAGGCGGTCGTAGAAATCATAAACAATTTCGTTAAGGGGAAGTCGATAAACCAGCATGGCGCGATCGCCCACGTAGCTCAATTCTTTTTGAATGCCGCGTTTTTGAGTGCAAAGATCTAAAACTGAGCCGAGATATTCATCTGGTGTCATGATTGTAGCCTTAATCCACGGTTCTTCCATTTTGTCAATTTTCATCACATCTGGCATTTCGGCTGGGCTGTGAACGTAAAGCAAATCTTTCTCTTTTTCTTCCTGCGACAAGTTGCGGGTGCGCATGCTGTAAACTTTGTAAATCACCGAAGGTGCTGTGGTGATTAGGTCTAAATCAAATTCGCGCTCCAAACGTTCTTGGATAATTTCCAAATGCAAAAGGCCTAAGAAGCCGCAGCGAAAGCCGTGTCCCAAAGCTGTAGAGGTTTCAGCTTCATATTCAAAGCTGGCATCGTTTAAGTGCAGTTTGCCTAGGGCATCGCGGAATTTTTCGAAATCAGAAGCGTCAATTGGATAAACACCGCAGAAAACCACTGGCTGATTTTGTTTAAAACCGGGCAATAAAGTTGCGGTGTCGTTGGTTGACAAAACGATAGTGTCGCCAACTTTACAATCTGCAACTTGCTTGATTTGAGCGTTTAAAAATCCGACTTCGCCAGCTTTTAAATCATCGCAGAAAACTTTTTTCGGGGTGAAAAATCCCACCGAATCAACTTGGTAAACGGCATTTGCCGCCATCATTTTTATTTTTTGACCCTTCTTGATTGAGCCATTAATGACGCGCACCAAAACAATTACGCCAAGATATGGATCATACCAGCTATCAATCAAAAGCGCTTTGAAATCTCCGTTTAAATCGCCTTTTGGGGCAGGAAGTTTTTTGACAATTGCCTCAAGCGTGTCGTGAATTCCAACGCCGGTTTTAGCTGAAACTAAAATTGCCTCCGACGTGTCGATGCCAATTACCTCTTCAATTTGTTTTTTAACGCTTTCTGGATCAGAGGCCGGAAGGTCGATTTTATTTAGAACCGGAACGATCTCGTGGTTATTATCAATTGCCTGATAAACGTTTGCCAAAGTTTGCGCTTCAACGCCTTGAGTTGAATCAACCACCAAAATTGAACCCTCGCAAGCGGCCAGACATCTGCTTACTTCGTAGCCAAAATCAACGTGGCCAGGAGTATCCATCAAATTCAACATGTAAGTAATTCCGTCATCAGCTTTGTAAGCAAGACGCACAGTTTGGGCTTTAATCGTGATGCCGCGCTCTTTTTCAATATCCATTGAATCAAGAATTTGCGCTGACATTTCGCGCGCTTCAATAGCTCCACATTCTTGAATTAAACGATCGGAAAGAGTCGATTTACCGTGGTCGATGTGAGCAACAATTGAGAAGTTGCGGATGTGTGAAAGGGAGGTCATTTTAATTTGAAAGATTTTTTAAGAATTCTTTAATTTCGCTCAATAAATTGTGAGCAAAAAATTCTTCGGTTAGAATGCAGCCAATACCTTTATTTGTTTTGATTGCGTGATGAATTTTATTGACCGGGTCATTTTTATCTGCTTTTGCCGCAAGCATTGCTCTAAAAGCGATAATTGAGGAGCTTAGTTTTGGATTTTTGTATTCTTTAACTTCAGCGGCAAATTCTTCTGATTTTTGTTTTAAGATTTTTAGCTGATCGATTTCTTCAGCTATTTTTAAAACTAAATCTTCTAGTTCACCATTTTCTTTATTGGATTGAAGCGGCAGTAAATAGCTTGCGGTTTCACAATTATATTTTTTCTTCGCTGATTCTAAAGTTTTTTCGATTTCAGTTTTTCTTGTATCGTGGCACAAATCAGAATCGCAAATTATTGCTATTGTTGATTTTGAAAGGTTTGGCAACTCTCCAATTTCTGCTTCAACTCTAGCAATAAATTGTTTTTCATCGATAAGATTACCAATTCCGCCAACTTCAAAAACATCGTAATTTAGCGTTTCTACTTCGTTTATTTTCTTAACAAAAAATTGATCATCTTTTCCTTCAGCAAAAATAAAAACTTTTTTCATTTGCCGCGCACCTCTCTTTTTTCTTCGAGAAGAGCGTCAATTGCCCACGAATCAAATTGTGTTACACCGCTTCCTTCTTCGTTTTTATGAACCCGATAAAGCCTAATTTTATCTTCTTCTTCAAGAGTTTTTCCTGCTAATTCGCAAGCTTCTTTGTAAGATTTATCAAGCGCCTCAATCGCCTCGTAAGAATGAGTTGTGGCAAAAATTTGCACGTCAAATTCTTTTGCGGCGGCAATTGCAAAATCCCAAAATAACTTTTGCGAAGTGTGGTGAATTCCGTTTTCGATTTCGTCAATTAACAAAACGCCGTTTTTGCAAAATGGAATTGAACATAAAATGCTAAATATTTTTTTGGCTCCGTCGCCCAAAAGCCCAAAAGGCAGGGCGTGTTTTTTGCCGTCAACTTCAATTACAACTTCAATTGAGCCTTTATTGTCAAATCTAAATTCACGAATTTTATCATCGATTTTTTGCATCAGATTAACTAATTTTTCAGCAAATTTGCTGTCTCTAATTTTTTCAAATCTTGCGCCAAGCGACAAATCATTTGCAACGCCATTAAGGTGAAAAAATATTTTGAAAGTCGGGTAATTAATTTTTGAATCTTTAGCTAGTTTTGCTTGTGAATCACTAAAACCGTTTTGACTAACATCGGCGCAATCTGGAACTTCTTTTAATTTTGGAATGCCGGTAGAAAAATAACTTTTTTCAGAGTTATTTTTGAGGTTCTCGTCGACAGAAGAAATGTAAAAAAAATCGCTATTTTCATGAGTTTGATTTTGTGATTTTTCAATAAATTCAAAAGATTCTTGGCTTTGATTTAGTTTTTCTGAAGAGAAAAAATAAGGTTTTAAAATTACCGTTCTTTTGAGTTCTAAATGCCCAAATTCGCTTTCAACTTCAATTGAAGTGTTTTGTTTTTGATTGCCGTTATTTTTTAAAAAACCAAATATTGCCGACCAAGTTGGTGAAGCGAATTGTTGGATTTGAATTTGAGGCTGATCTTGTTGTGGTTGTGATGTCTGCCTTATCACATGATTCATTGGCAAGCCTATTCCCTTGTAAAGCTCGTAAAGCGAATTGGAATAAGGTTTTAAAGCCAAAAATAAAGCTTCTAAAACGCTAGTTTTGCCGCCGCTATTTTTGCCAACAAAAAGGTTTATTTTTTTGAAATTAGAAATTTCTAATTCATCAAAACCACGAAAGTTTTTTATTCTGATTTTTTCCAACATTTTTTAAGTTTTTTTACTTGTTTGAATTTGCCAACTGCATCAAAAATTCTAAGCAAAACTAATTTTCTAATTTTTAATTCTAAATTCTTAATTTTTAAAAATGTCAGATCACAAACTTCAGCCCGTTCGCGGCACTAAAGACCTATTTGGCGACGAGATCAAAATCTTTAATCACATCGTTTCAGTGGCGCGCAAAAAGAGTGAATCTTTTGGTTTCGAAGAATTGCAAACTCCAATTTTTGAATTTAGTGAAGTCTTTGAACGCAATCTGGGTGAGGCTTCAGACATCGTAACTAAAGAAGTTTACAAATTTCCTGATCGTGGCGACAACATGCTAACTCTGCGTCCAGAGTTCACCGCCGGCGTAGTTCGCGCCTTAATTTCTAACGGCGAATTGCAACAAGTTTTGCCGAAAAAGTTTTTTTCTTTCGGGCCAATTTTTCGCTACGATCGTCCGCAAAAAGGTCGTCAGCGTCAATTTCACCAAATTAATTTTGAAGTTTTTGGCGAAGATAATTTTTTCTGCGACGTTGAATCAATCATGCTTGCAGCCTCAATTTTGAAGGGTTTGGGAGTTTTGGATCAAACCGTTTTAGAAATAAATTCTTTGGGCTGTCCACAAACCAAGGCTAATTACGAAGAAGCTTTAACTGCTTATTTCACCAAATTTAAAAATGATTTATCGCGCGATTCACAAGTGCGTTTAGAAAAAAACCCACTTCGCATCCTTGATTCTAAAGAGTTACAAGACATTGAATTACTTGCTGAGGCGCCGGAAATTTCTAAGTTTTTTTCGGATGAAGCGAAATCGCGTTTTGATTCTGTCTTGGAATTACTAACAAAATTCGGCATCAAATACCGCGTCAATCAACGCTTGGTGCGCGGTTTAGATTATTATACTTCAACTGTTTTCGAATTTGTAATGAGTCACGAAGGCGGGCAAAACACGGTTTTGGCGGGTGGACGTTACGATAATTTAGTTGAAAAAATGAGTGGTAAAAAAGTGCCAGCATTTGGTTTTGCTGCGGGCGTCGAGCGCTTGATGCTTTTGGCAAAATTAGATTTACCAAAAACGCGTGCAATTGCGGTTAATTACATTTCTGAAAAAGAAAAAACTTACGCTTTTGAAGCGGCACAAAAACTGCGCTGCGCCGGCTTTGCGGTTGAATTTGTTTTAGATGGAAATTTCAAAAAACAAATGAAGCGCGCCTCACAAAATAATTCACGTTTTGTTGTAATTGCTGGTGAAGATGAAATGAAAAATGGTGAGGTTTCGGTGAAAGATTTTGACAATTCTACCGAGCAAAAAGTTAAGCAAGAACTTCTGTTTCACTATCTTGAAGGCAAAATTTAAAAAATGATCAAAGCGCTTTTTCAATTTAAAAATTTCGAAAAAAACCTCCGCTTTTTCGCACCTTTTTCTTTTGTATGTTTTTTGGTTTTTTTGAGTTTGGCAATTCCGGCAATTCTTTATTCGCCAAATGATTACCAACAAGGAAACGCGGTAAGAATAATGTATGTGCATGTTCCAGCCGCCTGGATGGCGCTTTTGGTTTACACGCTGATGGCGATATTTAATTTGTCGGGATTCATCTGGAAAAATCCGTTTTTTTATTTGATTGCAAAATCAATCGCCTGGATTGGCTGTGTATTTACTTTTATTACTTTGGTTACCGGCAGTCTTTGGGGCAAGCCAATTTGGGGTGCTTGGTGGGTTTGGGATGCGCGTCTTACCTCGATGCTGATTTTATTTTTTCTCTATCTCGGATACATCATTTTGCTCGACTCTTTTGACGATCGCGAAAAAGGCGAAAAAATCGCTGCAATTATTTCAATTATTGGCTTCGTAAATGTGCCAATTATTAAATTTTCAGTGGAATATTGGAACTCGCTGCATCAGCCGGCAAGCATTATGCGCAGTGGTGGTGTGGCTATTGATCCATTAATGCTCAAGCCGCTTTTATTGATGTTTGGTGTTTATTTTTCTTACTTTGTTTTTCTTTCTTTGCTTCGTGTAAAAACTGAAATTCTCTTAAAAAAATCTCAAAAATTATGACTTACGTCGTCACTGATAATTGTGTGCGTTGTAAATACACCGATTGCGTTTCGGTCTGCCCAGTTGATTGCTTTTATGAAGGCGAAAATATGCTGGTGATTGATCCAGAAGCCTGCATTGATTGCGGCGTTTGTGTGGTTGAATGTCCAGCTGAAGCGATTTTTCCTGAAGCCCCCGACCTTGTTGAATGGGTTGAAATCAATCGCAAATATGCCAAAGAATGGCCGGTAATTACTAAGCAAAAACCGGCACCCGCTGACGCTAAAGATTTTGATGGCGTTATTAAAGATAAGTTCAAAAATCTCTTCGATCCACGACCTTTTAAAGCTGATTCAACTAAATAATTTCTTAAAAAAATGACCGAAAATTTTTCTAAAAATAAAGAAGCTCTGCGTCGCTTGCCAAAACCAAAAGCAGTGATTTTTGATTGGGATAATACTTTAGTTGATACTTGGCCGCTAATTCAGGGCGCCATTGATAAAACCATGGTGGAAATGGGTCACGAGCCTTGGGGTTTAGAAAAAGTTCGCGATAATGTCCATAAATCAATGCGAGAATATTTTCCGGAAATTTTTGGTAATGACTGGCAAAAAGCTGGCGAGATTTACAAAAATTCTTACCGCTCAACTCACTTGGATCGCATTCAACTTTTGCCCGGAGCCCTAGAACTCATTAATGCTTTGCAAGAAAAAGGCATTTTGCAATTTGTCGTCAGCAATAAAATTGGCGTAACTTTGCGCAAAGAAGCAGCAAAAATTGGCGTTGATCAAAAGTTTTTTGCTTTGATTGGTGCAAGCGATGCATCATACGACAAGCCAAGCAAAGAGACGGTAGAATTGGCTTTTTTAGGCACTGATTTAGATCCGAAAAAAGATGTGATTTGGTTTGTTGGCGACACTATTGCTGACGTGGAATGTGCTTACAATTCGGGATGCTTGCCGATTGTGATTGGGTATTCTAATGACCAAGTTTCTAAAACTATTTCAGCAAAAGTTTTAGCGGAAGGTGGTAGGGGCGAGGGTGCATTGCCGCTTTATTTTGATCACGCTGAGTTGATTGCGTTGTTGTAGGAAAATGATCTAAATAAAAAAACTGTCATCCCTCACTATTGTTTGGGATGACAGTTTTTTTTGTATGAACGGTTTTTTATTTTTTCTTCTTATTCTTCATCCAGCGATCCAACAAAGCCTCAATTGCTTCACGCTTGATTGGCTTCGAGACAAAATCATCCATTCCGCTCTCAGTACATTTTTTCTTATCAGACTCTCCAGCATTGGCGGTTAACGCAAAAATTGGTACCGGATTTTCTGAATTGCGTTCTTTTTCAATTTCACGAATTTGTCTAGTGGCTTGGAATCCGTCCATGATTGGCATTGAGCAATCCATGAAAATAATGTCGTAGCGTAAGTGAATAAATTTATTGAGTGCCTCTTGACCATTTTCGGCGAAATCAATTTCAAAGCCGAAACGTTTTAAAATCATCTGCGCTACTTTCACATTCACCTCATTATCTTCACAAAGAAGAACGCGTAAGCCCTTAGTTTTCAAATGCTCATCAATTACTTTTCCTTGCTCAATTAGAGAGCCTTCTTCTTCGTAATAAGTGATTTTGAAGATGAAGAATAGTGCCAACATCAAGCGGTTTTTCTTGATTGGTTTGGTGACGATGCGATCGAATAACTTTAGGGCTTCTGACGAAATTTTTAATTTTGCCTGCACCGAAGTTAGTAAAATCAGCGGAATATTTTTGAGCTTTTCGCTGCTCTTAATTTTGGTAGCAATTTCAGCCGCATCAACGCCGATATGGGCGTTGTGACTGATAATAATAGCGTCGCTATCGGCATATTTTTCTAACTCAGCTACGGCAAGGTTTGCGGTTTCTTGCGGAGATTCAGTAGAAACGCTGACTAGATCATACTTCATTTGCAGTTCGCCAAAATACTGCGCTAAAATCTCTTGAGCGGTTTTGTTATTTTCTAAGATCGTAACTTTCTGTTTGATGATTTCAGATTTTTGTTTCGAGTAAGTTTCTTCTTCATCTTCCTCAGTAGATTTTTTCATCGGAATGATGAAATGGAAATTCGAGCCTTTGCCGAGCTCGCTGCTAATTGAGATTTTGCCATGCATTAATTCGGTTAGCTCTTTGCAAATTGAAAGGCCGAGTCCGGTGCCACCGTATTTTCTGGTGGTTGACATGTCAGCTTGGCTAAAAACTTTAAACATGCCTTGTAGCTGTTCAGCGCTCATGCCAATGCCGCTGTCTTTGATGTTGAAGTGGACGAAGAACATGTCGGCTTCAAGTTTTTCTAATTTTAGCTCAATCAAAATTTGTCCGTAATAAGTAAACTTAATCGCGTTGTTGATGAGGTTATTCATGATTTGTCTGATTCTACCCGAGTCACAAAGCAGCGAAGTTGGAATGTCGTTGGCGATGCTAGTGAGAATTTCGAGGCCTTTATTATTGGCAGTTGGCGACATTAAGTTGGCAACGTCTTCAACTAAATCGCGCAGATTTGATGGGATATTTTCAATGTCGATTTTGCGCGCTTCGATTTTTGAGAAATTGAGGATATCGTTTAGAATCAAAAGCAGCGCGTCGGCGGAGCGATAAATTGTGCTGGCTTGGTCAAGTTCGTCATCTTTTAAATTGCCAGATTCGCGTAAGGCTTGGCTCATGCCGATAATTCCATTCATCGGGGTGCGCAGTTCATGACTCATGTTCGAGAGGAATTGGCTTTTCGCTACACTAGCGGCTTCGGCTTCTTCTTTGGCCTTAACTAGTTCGGCAACGAATGGTCCGATTTGTCTTCTTTTGAAAATGAAAATTGTCGTCATGAAAAATAACGCCACGCCAAATGATTGACCTACTGAAACCATCAAAGCGAAACCAAGCTTTTGAAATGCAGTTTTCTCGTGATAGCCGACAATTACGGTGGTGTTATATTCGGTGGATCTTTGGAAATGGTTGAAGACGCAGCCACCCAAATCAAATTTAAATGGTAGAGTTTCAAAAGTGATGGAGCGGTGCAATTCGATTGCTTCGCGCAAATAGCCTTTGGAGCGGAAAACTTCTTTGTCATAATTTTCAGCGGGAAAGTTTTTTGAGTGAGCCAGCATGTCGAAATAGCCGTCAATTACTGTGTAGCAAACATCCGCGTCATCAAAAACCCAATCGATTTGTCTTTGGATTACTTCAATTGGCAGTTGGGCGATGAAGATTCCGATATTTTTTAAATTTTCATAATCGATCCGCATGGCGGTTGGAAGCATATCATAAGAGGCGATGTCAGTTTCGATGTGAACTAGTTTTCCAACTTTAAAGCGCCAAGCATTTTTGCTTTTGGCTTCAGCGATTGGAAAATAATCTTGCGGATTAATCGGGGTTTTTAAAACGCCTTTTTCGGAAGTGACAATTACTTTATCATTGTGATCAACGAAGCTGATGCTCATCCAAGATGAGACGTTTTTTTGCAGCAAATCTTTGTTTAAAGTTTTTTGCAAAACCTTGGCGATGGTTTCTTTATCTTTCTCACCGCCCAAAGTTAAAAGCTTGTCGCCAACATAGTTTAAGTAGTTGTTAACCGAACTCATCAGGGAGGTTGTGGCTTTCTCGACTACGCTATTTTGGAATAAAACTTGTTGTTCAAGACCGCGCCAGAAGGTCCGATAAACCATGATGGTGTTGATGGTTAACCAAATCGCGATCAGCGAAATCATGATTGAAGTGAAGATGTTGTAAGACTGCGTAAGATCCATTCTCTTGCGCTGTCCGATTCTATAAATCTTCTCGTAGCGTTTGCGTAATTTGATGAATTTTATCGGATAGCTAGCATCTCTTTTGCTGCGAGAGGCGATTTTCTTGCGGTAGAATTTTCCGAAATAAAAAAGAGAAAAGCGGTAAAATAATTTTCCTAAAATCTTAGAAAAGACGTTCGATTCAGAATGGTGAGGGTGTGAAATTTTTTTTGTAGCTACAGCCTTAGAATCAGCATTAAGTAGTGATTGAGGTGCTTTTCTGAGGCCTTTAAAAATCATGGGTTCTTAACTAAGATCTCTTTTTGAGACATGTAATAAATTTAATAGAAAAAACCGACGAATCGATTGTTTATTTTTTTTAGAGTAAGGATTTGTGTCCAATATTTTCTAGCGTTTAGCCAGAATGATTTGGCGAGAAAGAGTTTTTTTTTCAGGCTTATCTAAGTAAGATTGCAAAAGGCCCTGTCAAATATTTTTTCTTAAACTTGCGACGGTTTTAAAAAACTTCCCCAAGTTGAGACAGTTTTAAAATTTACTAAGTAATGACAAGCAGAATGACACCGCTCAAGTCTGTTGCCGTTGTGCAAAAGAACTTAATTGAACAACTTCGAGTGATGAACCTAACTCAAGATACCAACGAAATTCCTACTAATGCCGATAACACAAATAATGCTAAACAATGGTTTGCGCCAGCCACAGTCTCAAGTGTTAGTGATTCAGATGAAAAGTCTGATTGGTGGAAAGAAAAAAATGCAGGCGTGAAAGTTTTTATTACGACAGACCCAGAGTTGTTGAAGCAATATTATCAAATGCGTCACGAAGTTTATTGCGTTGAAAATGGCTGGGAAAATTATCACAGTGCCGAAAACGAACTTGACCATAAAGGTAAGATTGTCGTTGCCGTAAAAGAAGGTAGAGTTATTGGTGGTATGAGACTATTGACGTCTCGCTGGGTTGAATATTTTCCAAATGAAATTCCAGAAACTGAATTTACTTACCGAAACTTTTTAAAGAAGTTTGAGCTTAATACAGACGCTGTGATTAGTGAAATATCGGCATTTTTTGTAGAAAAAAGTCATCGTGATTCAACAACTTCAACGATGATGCTTGAGCATGCTTTTGAAGAGGCGAAGCTACAAAACTGTACCTACAATATTGGAATTTCTACTCCACTGCTTAACAGAAGTCATAGAAAGGACATAAAGCGTTTGGGTTATAAAGTTGAAATATATAGCTATCCTTGGAAGCCTCAGAAATCTCAAAATTATGTGGCTTCTTGTCCGATTGTGATTTTTCTAAATGAGTCCCTCTAATTAATTCTACGAATATGAAAAAATTACCAATCTTATCAGTTGTTAGTTCTTTATTAGCTGCCTGTTTGCTTCCACAAACACTTATTGCTTCAGAAGTAGTTGCTGAATTGGAAAATCAGAAAAATTCTGCCATAAATTTTAATCCTGAGATTTTTTCATTATCAAAAAAGAAAGAGAACGCATTTGATGCCCCATCAGCAACTTATGTTGTTGGCTCGGAAGAAATTAGAAGATCTGGATCAACTTCAATTCCAGAGGCATTGCGATTGGTTCCAGGTTTGCAAGTTGCAAGAGTTGCGGGCAATCAGTGGGCAATTTCTGCTCGAGGTTTTAATGCTCAGTATTCTAATAAGCTTCTAGTGATGATCGACGGTAGAATCATTTACACCCCATTATTTTCTGGGGTGTTTTGGGATGCTCAAGATTATGTAATGGAAGATATTGATAGAATTGAAGTAGTAAGGGGCCCTGGTGGAACTATTTGGGGATCAAATGCGGTTAATGGTGTAATTAATATTATCACAAAAAGCGCAGTGCAAACCCAAGGTGCTTACGCATCGCAAATTGTTGGTACGCAAGATAGATCAATTACCGAAGCTAGGTATGGCGGCAAAACAGCAAGTAACGATGGTTATCGCTTCTATGTAAAAAGAGCGGTGCGCGATGGTATGGATCAACATAAAAACAAAGGCTCCAATACCGACGGTAATTCTCAAGATAGAGCTGGCTTTAGGTATGATGTAAGTTCAATCAAGGACAGTACAATTTCGGTTCATGGCGACATGTATAGTGGTAGGGCGCAAAATTACTTGCCGGCTCTCACAAATCCCAATACTAATAACAAAGATTCTAGGGGCGCTAACCTCGTGCTGAATTGGGATAAAAAATTATCTAAAAAGTCTAATTTTACTCTTAACACTTACTTTGACTATGACCAGTTTGATATGACGGTTCTAAGCAGAAGTGCGAGAACTTATGACGTTGACTTTCAGCACTTTTATAATTTCTCAAAAGAAAATCAGTTTATCTGGGGTCTTGGTTACAGAAGGGTTAATGATGACGTTGAAGAAAGTAAAGCCGGTGCATCGGTTCCTCTAAATTATACTCCAGATCGACTAAATAGTTATGTTTATAGTGGCTTCATCCAAGATAAAATCGGCATCATTGCTGATGAGCTTTACTTAACTATAGGATCCAAGTTTTTGGTAAATAATTTTACCGGATTTGAATATCAGCCAAATGCAAAATTAGCTTATTATCCGTCTCGCACCCAAACTCTTTGGGCCTCAGTTTCTAGAGCAGTTAGAACGCCAACAAGAGGTGAAAATGGTCTAAGTTTGGTTAATGGTGTGCAGCAAGGTAGTACTAATTATCAGTCAGAAGATGTTATGGCTTATGAGTTGGGATACAGAATTAAGCCAACTCGTAAAGTTTCAATCGATGCTACAACCTTCTTTAATAAATATAATAACCTCAGAACCTTTGAAACAAGTAATGCTAATCGTGCGGCAAATAATGGGTTTGGGGAGTCATACGGTTTTGAGTTGGCTACAAAATGGCAGGTAACTGACAAGTGGAAGTTAGAAGCTGATTATGATTTTTTAAAAACCACTCTTCATATTCAGAGCCATTCTACGGATGATAGAGCCCTAATTCCAGGAACTGGACTGCAGTTAGCGGAAGGACAATCTCCGCATAATCAGTTTAAGTTAAAATCTTTTTACAACCTTACTTCAAAAATAGAGTTCGATAACATCCTCTACTATGTAGATAAGCTAAAAACTGGAACGGCAAATTATACAAATAGTGCGGGACATATTCCTTCATACTTCAGGCTTGATACTAGAATTGGATATCTCCCAACTAAGAATCTTGATTTAAGTATTGGGGTTCAAAATTTATTAGATCAGCGTCATTCAGAATTTAAAAAAGCCCTCTTCAATAGACAAACTGAAGTCGGTCGCACAGCCTACGTCAAAATGGTTTGGCAATATTAAGGGCCATTTAAATCGAAATGAATTTTACAAAATTTAAATTTTTAGTTTTTGCATTCCTAACCCTCGGGCTTTTTGCAACCAACTCTTTTGCAGTTGTTGTTGATAGCGAAGAGGCTGGCGACTATGCAAATTTTATCATGAGCATGATCAACACATCGCAAACCATCAAAAGTGGTGCAACTTGTGTTATTGGCAGTGATGAAATCGCAAAGTTGATTATTGCTCAAGATAAGAACTCAGTTGATCTGGGGCTTGGTGGTGATCAAAAAAAATATGATCAATGCAAAGCGGTTTATCTATCTCAAGGCACTGAAAAAACTTCGAGATCTGAGATGGATAAATTCGTTAAAAGAAAAATCACAACCATTGCAGTTTTCGACGGATTCATCGAAACTGGCGGGATGATTCAGGTGCAAATGGGTAGAAGAAATTTTGAAATCGTGTTAAACTCAAAAGAGGTCAAGGCCGCCGGCGTCAGGCTGAACGCTTTGCTTTTGAGTCTAGTAATTAATTAAACCTCGGGTTTTATGGAAAATAATCAACAACGTAAAAGAGCTATCGATATGGAGTTTCTAAGAAGCATTATCGAGAGCGACGTTGAGTTTGAAAAAGAGCTTTTTGCAATTTTTGTTGAAAACGCCAATCGCAATTTCACTAAGATGGAAGAAGCCGTCGGCAAAGATAACCAAGCTTGGTACATGGCCTCTCACGCCTTTAAAGGTGCTTCTGCATCAGTTGGCGCATTTGATCTATCGAAAATTCTCGAAGATGCGCAAAAAAGCATGGAAGCAAGTATTGATCAAAAAACTAAAATTTTAGCTCAAGCTAGAGAAGAGTTTAAGTTGGTTTTAGAGTTCATTAACGAAGAACTGCTCGAAAAATAATCGATCTAAAAAAATCTAAAAAATAAAAGCCTCACTCAAATTTTGGGTGAGGCTTTTTGTTTTAATTTTATTAAAAAACCGCCATCTATTCCACCCTCGATGTCACCCCGTCTTCACGAAGGGGTCAACAGTGTCAAGATTTCGTAAGTAAAATAAAATTCATGATTTGTGACGAGATGGACCCCGTGGTGAAGGCGGGGTGACATCGAGGGTGGAATTGGCTAAGAAGTATCTTTGCCAAACAAAGTATAATGTACTTGCAAAGCATATAAATTTTATTTGAACTTTCTAAATCCCTAAATAGCGTCCCTGCTCCTTTTTTTACCCCGCTCCTCAAGCTAAGTATCACCAATACTAAAACTTCGACACCATGTTTACCAAGCCCCAAATCTACAAAATTTTTGCCCGCGTTTTTTGTCACCTCTTACTCTTGAGTTTGGTTTTTAATCCCGTCGTTGCACTATCCCAAACCTTGCCAATTGTTGCTGATGGCGCAACCAACACTCAAGTCACCAAAACCGCTTCTGGCATCGATCAAGTTAATATCGCCGCTCCCGATTCTTCTGGTCTTTCGCGCAACACTTTCACCCACTACAACATCAATCAATCTGGTCAGGTAATTAACAACTTCTCCGGCAATGTCGCATCTGAAGTTGTAACTGGTAGCGGCGCTGCTGCAATTACTTCAACGCAAATTGGTGGCCTTGTCACCGCCAACCAAAATCTCCACAATTCCGGCTCAGCGCGTATCATTTTAAATGAAGTAACCTCAAGCAATAACACGCAACTTTTGGGCTACGCCGAAATAGCTGGAACCAAAGCCGAATTAATCATCGCCAATTCTAACGGCATCACTTGCGCGGGCTGCGGCTTCATCAACACCTCGCGTTTGTCATTTATCGCTGGCGCCAGCGAAACGGACTCAGGCGGCAATCTCAACTTCAACCTAAAAGAACAAACCAATCTCAACCTAACAATTCCACTAATCACAATTTCCGGGCTTGGCCTCGACGCCGAAACCACTACTTCAACCGACATCATCGCCTCTTCCATCAAATTAATTTCCACAATTTATGGCGGCGAAAATACCGACGTCACACTCAAAACCGGCGAAGGTAAATACAATGCAGTTACCAAAGAGATCGCGCCAAATTCCGCCGCAATTACTCCAAATACTGAACTTTTCGCGGTTGACGCCAGCAATCTCGGCAGCATCCAAGCTGGTAGAATATTTATCATCGCTACCAAAAATGGTTTCGGCGTTAATCTAGATTCCAACCTAATCGCTGGAAAAGAGTTAAATCTCGATGCCGCAGGCAATCTTTATTACAGCAACCTAAGTGCGCCAAGCATCACCGCCAAAGCGACAGGCAATATCACTCACAAAGAAAGTGGCGCCGCAATCGCTACCAATAATTTAAATATCGAAGCTGGAGAAACTTTCACAAGCAGCGCCAGCGCCACAGATCGAACAACTAACGGCAGCGCTACCATCAAAGCAAAAAATCTAGTAAATTCAGGAAACATTCTAACAACAGACACACTAACTTTAACTCTCGCAGAAAGTCTCACCAACAGAGGCGTCATCAATGCCGACATCATCAATATCAGGGCCACAAACGACATCAAAAACCAAAGTGGAATAATTGGCACCCTAACAATCACCGACCCGACTAACAGCAGCATCGCGCAAGCTTTCACCGCATCTCAAATTAATTTAACCGCAAATAATCTCATAAATTCTGGCCAAATTTACGGCACTAATTTGGTAATTAACCTGAGCAATCTTCTAGCTAATCAAAGCCTGATTAGAGCTGATAATCAAATCACCGCAAATGTCGCAAGCCTCAATAATTCTGATGAAATTTCAGCGCAAAATATCAGCTTCACAAACAGTGCTAGCTTCATCAATTCTAATAATTTTTACGCGCTAAATAATTTAAACCTAAGCGTCGCAAGCTTGGAAAATTCTGGAGTCATCTATGCCGACAATAATTTCGTTTTAACCGCGATTGATTTTAGCAATTTAGGATATCTTAGTACATCTTCGGCTCTTACAATTTTGGGAATTTCAACCGCCAATAATTCTGGCACAATTTCTGCAAGTGCTGACTTAAATCTTACCGCCAATAGTTTTACTAACTCCGCATCTGGCGTAATTTATTCAGCAAGAAATTCCAACATTTTTTCCACGCAAAATATCGCAAATGAAGGCGTAATTGCTGCGGCAAATAATCTCAACTTTAACGCCAATATTTTAACCAATTCTTATTTGCTTCAATCGGGCTCAGATCTTGCAATTGCTGCAACCGCACTTACCAATTCAGGTGAAATCACTTCAAAAGCTAGCCAAACTTTAGCCTTAAAAAACTTGAGCAATTCCGGCACAATTTATTCTGAAGATGCCATAATTCTAAACGCCGACACGCTTAACAATTCCGCAATAATTTACAGCCAAGACAATGCAACTTTAACAGTTTCTGGCGATTTTTCTAATCAAGCCGCAGCACAAATTTATTCTGATAAAATTCTCACAATCAGCGCCAAAAATTTGGTCAATTTAAACACAATGTATGCCAATCAAATTTCGATCACATCAACTGCAGATGTTGTAAATTCTGGCATCATCGAATCTGCCACGACTCTAAATTTAAACGCCATGGGAAGTGCCATGATCACAAATTCTGGCATCTTAACATCAAAAGACAGGTTAACTCTAACCTCAAATTCTGGCAATATCACAAACTCGGGAAGTCTTTATTCTCAAGGCGGCAACTTCACTTTCACCTCAAGCGCTAATTTAGAAAACTACGGAAATATCACCGCCAACACCAATCTCACAATCGCCTCAAATCTCGCCAGCTTCATCAATAAATCTTCAGGCAACATTGCCTCAAATGACTACGCCTTAGTAATCAACGACACCTCAAATTCATTTCAAAATTTCGGAAATATTTTGAGCAATTCCAGTTTAAATCTAACAACCAATATCCTCACTAATAACTCACTAATTCAATCAAATGGCGCGCTCACGCTAAATTCCACAACTCTAAATAATAACAGTTCAACCTCGTTAATCCTTGCCACATCTGACCTTGCAATAAATTCCAAAAACACCAACAACCAAAATACCAAATCAAGCGGCGACATCGCGAGTTCTGGCATCATCTCGGGTAATGGAGGCGTCACCATCAATTCCGATATTTTAAATAATGATTCAGGATTAATCCGCGGTCGCTCAGTAAATACAAACGCATACACTTTGGGTGGAGATGCAACAATCAGCAATGTCAGTGGAAGATTCACCGCGATTGCTGCGGCCGTAATTCTAAATCTCGGAGCAACCGCCGATTACACTATCACCGGCGATATTACTGCTGCTGATTACATCGATATCACCGCTAACAGCATTTTAAATTTAGGAAATGTTACCACCACCGACTACATCAAATTAAACGCCACTTCAGGCTCCATCACCAACGGCACTCAAACCGGAGACAACTCCAACATCAAACTCGCGGCGGGCACTTATTTGAGCGCAACTGCTTCAGATAAAATTATTAACTGGGCAACTTTATCGGCAGAAACTGATCTAACTTTAACTGCCGCAGGCGAAATCAATAACTACGGCAGCATCACGGGCGGCGAGGGCAGCACAATAATTACCAGCACTTCCAATAATTTTAATAATGCTTTTTCCTCATCCAAATTAACCGCGGCAGGTGATCTAACTTTCAACCTCGCGCAAGACCTAAATAATTATGGCGCAATTGCTGCCAAAAATGACCTAATGGCAAACGCCAATAATAGTATTTACAATTACAATACCGCCCTGATCTGGAGCGGCAATGACGCCACTTTCAACACCACAAATAATTTTTTAAACCAAAGCGCTGATATCTATGCCGAAAACAACCTTACCATCCAAAAAAATAACTCATCTGACGCAACAAA
The DNA here is from genome assembly GCA_947442475.1 of Rickettsiales bacterium. GTDB lineage: Bacteria > Pseudomonadota > Alphaproteobacteria > Rickettsiales > UBA1997 > UBA2645. Next base: position 1,822 of record CANEVP010000019.1, on the reverse strand, counting down.
TAACAAAGTAAATATACTGCGAAACATCTCGGGAAATATCGAAACTTATAACGGCAACATCATCATCAAGGCCGCAACCCTAGAAAATAAAAGATTAATTGCTCCAATCAGCACGCCAATTGATGCCACATCGGGACCAATATTTATCGATGTGGCAGCAGGCACCACGCCAAGTAATTACAATCTTTATAATTGGGTTTTGAACAATAACGGCTGCTTCGCAACCAATTGCGGGCAGCAATATTTTGGCTATTACGCTAAAGCTCCAACTAATAGCAACTCAGTAACTTCTAACATTTCTTCTGGAGGATCGCTGCAATTTGCAGTCAATAATTTAACCAACCAAACCTCGCAAATCACCAGTGCTAGCGACATGTCAATTAATAGCGATGTTATAGATAATCTCTCAATTTATGATTCTGGACTCTACAGCATAATCAGCAAAGGCGCTACTCACTATGAATTTTACCAGTTAAATTATCAAAATCGTCACATTCAATATGAAGGCGGTAATAGTGATTCTGGAGATAGGCTAAATTACCTAGACTACGCCCAAGCCTTCACCTCTCAAATTAAATCGGGTGGCTCACTTACTGGCAGAATCGCTTCTCAAATCAACAACACAACTATCTCGCAAAACACCACAGTTACTAGCGCCACGCAACAATCTTACTCGACCACCTACAATAATATTGACCTGCAACAACTCGCAAATTCAGGCGTAATCAACTTAGATCTATCCACCATCATCAATGCCATCAACCAATCATCAGCTACTCCAAGCTCTGTTGAGATATCTGACTCAGTTTTGGTTAATTCTGTAAGCGCTCCAGTTTCAACTTCAGAAAATAACGCCTCAATAAATCTAGGCTCTCTTACCATCAACAAATCCACCAACTCCAACAAACCCTTAATCGAAGCCCGCTCAATCTTTACCAACAAAGACGAATTCTTCGGCTCTTCCTATTTTTTCACAGCAATGGGAATTGACGGCGATTCTTTCATCAATAATATCAACGGCATCAACGCCAAACAAAACCGCATGTTGGGTGACGCCTTCGCCGAAAACAAACTAATCGCCGCTCAACTAACACAACTGCGCAAAGATTCTTTATTTTTAGATGATGGCGTAACCAGCAGTTCCACCCAAATTAAATCTCTAATCGACAATGCAGTTGCGGAATTAAGCAGGTTAAATCTCACAGCCTTTGACGTTGCAACTAGAGGCCTAAGCTCCTCTCAAGCCAATTCTCTAACTAACGACATCATCACTTTTGAAGCCACCAACATTAACGGCATGAGCATTATTGTGCCCAAAATTTATCTCAGTCTCAGCACTCGCAATAAGCTTCTTGGAACTTCAGATTCTGTAACAAGTGATAGCGCAAGCGCGTCTCTTGCAACAGGCTCAACAATTTATTCTGGCGGAGATTTAACCATCAATTCTCCAAGCGCATCTCTAACAAATAACGGCTCAATCATCAGCAACGGCAATTTAACCCTAAACCTAGCAAGCCTCACCAGCACTTCTTCAATTACAACTCTACCAACAATTGCTGCTCCAACAATTAAGTCAGTTGCGGGAAGCATTAACATCGCAACCACCAACAACATCACTCTCAAAAACACTCTGCTTAATTCAGGAAATAAAATCACGCTAAGTGCTAAAGATATTAACATTTCAAATGACAATCCAATATTTGTAACTTCATCTTCTTCTTACTCGTCCTCCACACCTTTACTATTCGCCACCAGCTCAATCAAAGACGATGCCGAAGCGGCAAGATCGGCAATAACCTTCAATGCCGCATCTGACATCGAG
>CANEVP010000018.1 GCA_947442475.1 Rickettsiales bacterium | reverse complement strand
CTTTTAAAGATTTTTTTGCTGGGTTTAATTTGGCAGAAAACTCAACCCATTTGGGAATTGCGGTAGCTCCTTTTGCGGCATATTCACAAATGGGTTCAAAAATGTTTGAGGGCATAACGCATAAGCCAATAAATTATTTGGCTTATGCGGCAGATATGGTAAATTCTTACGCAACAGCTATTGGTGATTGGTTTAGGAGTCCTGCTACATTTGCACCAGAGCCGGAAGCCCCGGAAAAATATCAAGAAATTAATACTTCGGTTGATGTTTCAACTCAAACTGAGGCTGCGAATGAAGAGAAGTCAGATTCGGAAGGGATTAAACCGAACGAGATTTTTTGTGGTTCTACAGCAGAAATATTCGCTCAGCTTTCAAGGCCTAAAGCTAAGAAACTCGCGCTAGTGCGCCCCCATGTTCATAATAGTGCCTGTAGTCATTAAGTAAAAAATTTTAAAAAATGAGAACTAGGCTCTTCAGTTTTACCGCAGCATTTTTACTTCATTTTTTGCTGTTTGCGGCGCTTTATTTTAGGCTTTTTGACAAGCCAAATTCAGCGCCGCAAGTGGTGATTGAGGCTGAAATTATTGTCTCCAAGCATCAAGATCACGAGCATGTTTACCGCGGAAAAAAATCAGTTCAGGAGTTGCATCACGCGGCAAAAAAAGATCAGGCGCAAACTGTCGAGCATGTTCACGGCGCGGCTGGCGAAGAAAAGAAATCGCTACCACTTTTTAATCCTTTGCCACAAATTCCAGATGACTTGCGTGACGAGGCTTTTAATAGCGAAGCCGTGGCGCGCTTTTATGTTGCCTCAGACGGATCAGTGTCGCGAGTTGAGTTAATCAAGCCTTGCGCCAATCCGAAATTAAATCACCTGCTGTTAAAAAGTTTAAAGAGCTGGAAATTTTCCAGTGGTCAATCACCTTCAACCCAAGATATTCGGGTTAATTTTTTGGTAAAATAAATGAAAAAAATTCTGCTTAGTTTTTGCCTGTTTTTTATTGCGACGAGTGCCGAGGCAAAAATTACAATTTTCGCCTGCGAGCCAGAATGGGGAAGTCTGGCGCGGATGATTGTCAAAGATAAAGCCGACATTAATGTGGCAATCACCAGCGACCAAAACCCGCTTACTCTTGAAATAAAATCACCTTTGATTGCGGTAGCTAGAAAAGCCCAGATGGTTTTTTGCACTGGTGGAGATTTGGAATCGAAATGGCTTTCGCCTTTGCTTAATCGCAGCTACAATTTGGCGGCGATTTCTAACGAGAATAGTTTGATGTTTGCTGCTGATTATGTGGATAAGGCAAAGATTTTAAATGCTGATGATGCATACTTGCAGAGTGGTTCCAGAGTCCATTTGAACCCGCATAATATTCCAAAAATTGCGGCAGAATTTACTCGTCGCGTCAAATTGCTTGATCCGATTCACGCGGGATTTTACCAAAAATCTTACGAAGAATTTGTTAAGAAATGGGAAGTTGCGGTGGTGAAATGGGATAAAAAAGCTGCTCCTCTAAAAGGCATGCCGTTACTTGCCAATGACAATTCTTGGACTTATTTGGCAGATTGGCTGGGCCTAAATATCAAAACTATTGTTGATCCAAAAACTGGTGCAAAGCCAGATGTGGTAAAGCTTCATGTTATTGTGGAAAGTTTAAAAGTTAGCCCAGTTGAGGCGATAATTTTTGCGCGCTTTGAAGATAAAAGGTCAGTGTTATGGCTGCGCGATACTACAAAAACTCGGGTGGCATTAGTGCCATTTACCACCAAAGGGCCGACAGATTTATTTAAATTATTCGACGGAATTATTAACGCTTTGTCGACTGATTGTTCGAGCGGCACCTGCAAAAGTTTAATAAAGCCCGAAGTTGTGACTGTGAAAGTGCAGTAAAAATAATTAGAGCGCCGCAATAAAGAAAATTCCACGCGGCCATTGTTAGGCCCAAGAAGAAGAAAGTGGGCTCATCGCAACGCACCGCTTTGGTTTTAATTAAAGCAGCTTCTAAATCTTCTAAATTAGTCAGATCATTGAGGTTTGCAGATGAGCAAGTTGTTGGTCCGCGAAAAATTTTATGTTCAACTCCCACGTGGTAAAAGGCGATGGCGCAATTGGTTGCAAGTAATGCAACGCAAAGAAAAAACATAATTTTTTGCAGTTTTTCTAATTTGAACAAAGCAAGTCCGACAAGGCTTAAGCCAATAATAGCAAAAAATGGTTGGCGCTGATAAAGGCACAAAATGCAGGGTTCAAAACCAAAAACATATTGTGAGATGTAAGCGCCCAAAAGTGCTGAGATTGAGGCGAGACACAAAAAAATTAGCGCAGTTTTTTTAGCCATTTTTCTTTAAGATTTTTTTGGCCAAATCTTTGCGAAGCTCAACGGCAGGCTGGTCGAAAGGATTTAAACCTTTGACGTAAGAAATTAAAATCGTTTCCAAAAACATCTGCATCATTAAGCCGCCCAAGACTTCTTCATTTAGTTTTTCGATTTCTAAAATGCGAATCGGCAGTTTCTTTTTATTCAAAACTTCAATGGTGGTGTCTTGCTCAACTTTCACAATGTCGCTGAGTTTCTTGCCGCCAAATAAGGTTTTGCAAGATTCTAGATCTTTAATGGCAAAATCATTGGGATGTTTTTTTTGAGTTATGAAGGTGAAAAATTTATCTTTTGGACCATCAAGATAAAGTTGCAGCTGACTGTGCTGATCGACTGTTCCCATTGAGTTGATCGGGGTTGAGCCAAAATTATTTTTGCCCAAAGATTCCGCCCAAAGTTGGCGATACCAGTCAGTGAAATTTTTTAAATTATCAATGTAGGGCATAATTACATTGTTGGTAAATCCCTGTTCGTAAAGGCTCAGCTGGGTGGCGCAAGAATCGGTGATGCGATTTTCACTTAAGAAATTCTCGAGAACTTTTTTGGCACCACTTCTAATTTTTTTAGCATCAAGACCTGTCAGCAATGCTGGAAGCATGCCTACAATAGAGAAGCAAGAATACCTGCCGCCGATTGTATTTGGATGTGAGGTAATTTCAGCGCCGATTTTTTTGGCGATTTTTGCTACAGAATTTGTTTCAGATTCAGTGACAAATAAAAATTGTTTAGCGAAGTTTTTGATTTTTAGTTTTTTGATTTCTTCAAGAACAATCAGGGTTTGGCAGATGGTCTCAATAGTTTCTCCAGATTTGCTAATCACCAAAAAAAACGTGTTTTTAAAATCGATTTGGCTCAGACAATTTTTGATGGTGGTAGGATCAATTGATTCTAAGAATTCTAATTTATTTTGAAATTTTAAGGCGCTTAAAGTTTTGCCGCCAAGGCTTGAGCCGCCTACACCCAGCACGAGAATTTTTTTGTGGGCGGAGATTTTTTTGGCAAATTTGGCAAAAATTTCTAAGTCATCTTTGGCCGAAACAATTTCGATTGAGGCGATTTTTTTTGCTTTGATTTCTTTGCGCAAAATTTCTGCAAATTTGTTGCAGTCACTTTGAATTTTTTTAGAAATTTCTTTAGGCGAGATATTCTTGAACTGCTGCGAATAAAGTGTGTGAGCCATTGGAAGTTTTTGAATAAATTGGGATGCAACTTTTTAACTTTCGCTTATTTTAAAGTGAAGAACTTGTAATATTGAAAATCGCTTCTTAAGTTGAGAGGCCTTCGCGATAAAAAATTCCTCATCAAATTTGGCTGGGTAGCAAAGTGGTAATGCAGGAGCCTGCAAAGCTCCTATACGTCGGTTCGATTCCGACCCCGGCCTCCAAAAAAACACTTCGTCTTTTAAGCGCTAGCGTCGTTGTCTAAGTTTCTGCGCTGCGCACGTACTTTCGTAGGCTTACGCTGCTCGCAACTTAGCCGCCTAGCGATCACTTAAAATACTTGGTTTTTTGGCATTGGTTTTCAGCTCACTCTTTCTTTCTTTTTCCTCTATCTCTCCCAAGTCATGCTGAGCTTGTCGAAGCATAATTTAGGCCCGTGCCACGAATCACGCTTCGACAAGCTCAGCATGACTTGGTAGAAGTATTAATTATTTTTTTCTTTCGCTGATTCTTGGGGCTCGTAGGTAAATCGGGTCTAAATCTTTTGAACCTAGTTCGGTTTTTTGGAATTTCTGGTGGGCTAGAAGCGCGATTAAATCGGCTTCGATTTCGTCTTCTTCGTCGCTCATTTCAAATTGTAAATTTTCTTTTTTTAGAATTTCGTAGGCGATGTTTTTGCCTGATCCGCAGAGGAAGAAATTTTCTTTGGGAAAAATTGAAAGCAGGTCATCGCGCCTGACTAATTGCGGTTCGGTGAAGCCGTTGGTGTAGAAAAAATCGTCAGCTCTTGCATCAAGCAGCACGAAAACTTTTGCAGATTTTTTGCGATATTTAAAGGCGACTGCTTCGCAGGAATTTACCAAAATTAATGGCAGGCTGGTGGCAAGACGTATTGTGCGAGCTGCGGTGAGGCCGATTCTGGTGCCGGTGAAACTGCCCGGGCCATTGGTTGTGGTGATTAAATCTAAATCTTGGTACCAGATTTTATTTTCTTTGAGAAGTTTTTCGATTTCTAAAATTAAAAATTCGGACTGTTTGCCGCTTTCGGTAATCGTGTTTTTGCTTATTTTGCCGTCTAAAAAAACCGCCACAGAAAAGCCGGAAGCGCTGGTATCAAAGGCGAGAATTCGCATTAATTAATTACTGATTTGATGCTTGGAACATCCAAAGAAAAAGTGGGAATTTTTACGTTAAAAATTTCGCCATCGGTTTTTTGCATCTGATAGTGACCCGTCATAATTCCCGAGTGATAACGCAAATGCACGCCGCTGCTATATTGGTAAGAGGAGCCCGCCGCAATTGATGGTTGTTCGCCAATCACGCCTTCGCCATTTACTTCTTGCACTACGCCTTTTTCGTCAATGATGCGCCAGTAGCGATTGGTTAGTTTAATGCTGTCAGAGCTTTGATTATCTACTCGCACGTGATAGGCCCAGATAAAAAGCTCTCCCAAGGCGCTAGATTTGCTGTCGATAAATTCTGGCCAAACTGTGATTTGAACATCCCTCGTGGTCGCGATGTAAGGCTTATCAATTAGGTTTTGCGAGAGGCTTAAAATTCCTTCTTCAAGCGGTTTATTGGATTTTGAAAGTCGAGTCATGAAAATTTTTTTAATTCATGCGGTCAGTCAAATCGACTACGCGCATCAATTCTTTTAAATCGGTAATGCCGGCAATTACTTTTTGCACGCCGTCTTCAACCATTGGTATGAAGCCGCTTTTTAGAGAAAGGGAGAGCAATTCTTTGCGGCTTGCTCCTTCAGAAACTAATTCGTCAAGTTCGCGATCAAAAGGCAGAACTTCGCAAATTACCACGCGTCCTTTGTAGCCACCGCGACATTTTTCGCATCCCACAGCTTTGAAAACTTTTTCGACGTTGCTATATTGTGGCCCGAGAAGTCTTTTTTCAAAGGCGTCTGGCGCATGTTCTTTTTTGCAATGAGGGCAAAGTTTTCTAGCCAAACGTTGCGCTACGATGCAAATCAAAGATCCGGCCATTAGATAATTTGGCACGCCCATGTTCATCAAACGCGGAATGGCGCCGAGAGCATCGTTGGTGTGTAGTGAAGTATATACTTGGTGACCTGTCATCGCCGCTTGCAGTGCGGTAATTGCGGTATCTTTATCACGAACCTCCCCAATCAAAATCACGTCAGGATCTTGGCGGAGTAAGGCTTTAATACCTGACGCGAAATCCATCCCCACGTCGGTTCTAATATTCGACTGACGAATTAGTGGAATGTGATACTCGACCGGATCTTCGAGAGTCATGATATTTTTATCGATCGAGTTGATGTAACTCAAAACCGTGTAAAGAGTGGTCGTTTTACCTGAGCCTGTAGGTCCGGTAAGAATAATTACGCCTTCTGGGCGCTGCACCATTTTTTTAATCAGGTTAATGCTGTGCTCAGAAAATCCGAGTTTATCGAGCGAGAGAATGGACTGCTTTTCATCCAAAATACGCATTACGATATTTTCAGAGTGAATGGTAGGCTGAGTTGAAACACGAAAGTCGATTTTGCGTCCCAAAATTTCTGAGTTAATGCGACCATCTTGCGGCTTTCTACTTTCAGCAATATTCATGCCCGACATGATTTTAATACGCACCGCAGTGGCTGGCCAGTAGTCTTTGTGGATCGAGCGAATTTGAACCATTTTTCCGTCAATACGGTAACGAATGCGCAAGAAAAGATTTTCCGGTTCAAAGTGCAAATCCGATGCGCCACGGTGCACCGCGTCGGTTAAAATCGCATCTACCAAACGCACCATCGGACTTTTATAGTCACCTTTTAACTGAGTTTCATCGTTGATTTTCGCTGATCCGACACTTTCGATCTCTTTTAAAATACCCTCAATCGACATTTCGTAATCGTAGTACTGGTCGATTGCATGCATGATTTCCACTTCCGGAACGTAAACCGGATTGATGCGAAAATTTGGTGGGAAATATCTGCGAACTTGGTCAATGGCGATAATGTCAAAAACATCCGACATGCCGATGGTTATTGAGTCGTGAGTGTATGAAACCGGCATTAATTTATTGTGGGTGGCAAATTCTTTGGGAACTTTTTTTACCAGCTTGGCGTCAATAATTGAGGCTTTGATATCAAATTTTTTGATACCGGTAGATTCGTTTAAAATTTCTCCAAGCGCGCCTTCCGATATGAAGCCCATATCCACCAAAATCGCGCCGAGGGTTTTTGCATCTTTGAGACGGGCTTGCTCTTTTAGCGCAATCGTCAACTGATCTTCGGAGATAACTTTTTTATCTAAGAGCCTGTTGCCAATATCTGAGGTAGTTGATGCTGTTGCCATAATACTTGGTCTTTTTGATTGTCTTTGAGGGGAAAGTTATTTTTAAATATGTTTTGACTCATTCGTTTGTCAAGAAACCAAACTCAAAAAAATTTATCATGTCTGTAGTAGTTCGTTTTGCACCATCTCCAACCGGTTATTTGCACATTGGCGGAGCTCGCACAGCTTTGTTTAATTACCTTTTTGCCAAGCATAATTCGGGCAAATTTTTGCTTAGAATTGAAGACACCGATGAAAAAAGATCAACTAATGAAGCGATTGATGCAATCTTGCAAGGCCTTGACTGGCTTGGCTTAAAGCATGATGGTGATTTTGTTTTGCAGTCGAAAAATTTAAGCAGACACAAAGAAATTGCTGAAAAATTACTCGAAAAAAATCAGGCCTATTTGTGCTACACATCGCCAGAAGAGCTGGCGGAATTGCGCGAAGTGGCAGAAGCAAAAAAAGAAGTTTTCCGTTTTAAAAGTCCGTGGCGCGACAAGGTTTTGTCGCAAGCAACAAACCATAAACCGGTGATCAGAATCAAGGCGCCCCTTGAAGGCGAGACCATAATTCGCGATTTAGTGCAAGGCGAAATTCGCGTAAAAAATTCTGAACTTGATGATTTAGTAATGCTACGCGGCGACGGCACTCCTACTTACATGCTTGCTGTTGTGGTTGATGATTTTGACATGGGAGTCACGCATATTATTCGCGGTGACGATCACCTGACAAATGCCTTTAGACAGAAAGTAATTTATGAAGCGATGTCGTGGAAAGTGCCTGAATTTGCTCACATTCCATTAATCCATGGACCAGACGGCGCCAAGCTTTCGAAGCGCCACGGCGCCACGTCAGTGATTGATTACAAAAGCATGGGATATCTGCCAGAAGCGATGCGAAATTATTTGCTGCGGTTGGGTTGGTCGCATGGTGACTCAGAAATTATTTCAGACGCGCAAGCGATTGAATGGTTTGATCTAAACAAAGTTGGAAAATCGGCATCGCGCTTTGATTTTGCCAAGCTCAAGTCGGTTAACAAACATTACATCAAAGAAAAAAATGAAGCGGAATTGTTGAAATTAATTGAAGAATTTTTGCCAAAAAAACCGTCAAAAACTGAAGAAGAAAAGTTTTTGAAAGTAGTAAAATTTGCCAAAGAACGCGCCAATCTTTTAGAAGAATTAGCTAAAAGTTTGGAAATTTATTTTGATAATTTTTCTGCTGAATTTGCCAAAGAAGATCAAGAAATTATCACCGAAAAAAAATCATTAGTCGCTGATCTAGCCAAAGTTTTTGCCAATTTAAATGAATGGAATCACGACGGAATTAAAAATTCTCTAAATGATTTTGCCACCGCCAAAGCCTTGAAAATCAAGGATTTTGGGCCTCTTCTTCGAATCATTTTAACTTTCTCTGCGGCGTCCGCTGGAGGAATTTTTGATGTGGTAGAAATTTTAGGAAAAGCCGAAGTTGAAAAAAGAATTAAAGGCGCGCTGTTAACTCTGTAAATACAATTTTAATGGTGAGGTTTTATGGGTGGCGGTGTATCGAAGGGTGCGGATGTCGAAGAAGAGAAAACTCCAGAAGAAAGAAAGGCTGAAATAATTAATCTAGTTACAGAATTGTCGAGTGATCCAGAAAAAAAGGAAGATGAGGAAAGTTTTTATTGTGCTATCTCGCAACAGCTAATGGTTGATCCTGAATCAATTGGCAAGCGGGATATTTTATGCAAGATTTTGCCAAGCAAGCGCCTGTGGCTCATGCTCATTGCCAAGAAAAATTTGATAAGGCGGCGAAAGAATCTGCGGCTCTTTTGGCTCAAGGCGAAGTGCCAAATATATGATCGACCAAGCGACTTATAGTCAAGATAGAGCTACTGCACTAGAATTAGTAAATCGCGTCAAACACATAATCCAAGAATTCAAAGAGCCATTTCTTACAAGAGGAGATGGCTTTGCTCGGGGCGTTCAAAATATAGAAAACAATCTCAAAGCTTTTGAGGATCCAAAGAAAATGATTTTTGAGGCGATTGGTTCGGATGATGTGGCATTGCTCAAACTTTGTTTGGCGATTGCGCCTGAAATGGTAAATGTTGCGCCACGAGATGATTCTAATCCTTATTGGCAAAAAAAGATCAGATGCTTTTCGGAGGTAGTGGTGGCAGCTATCTTATGTCCGAAGATATCGCGGCTAACAACACGCCGCTGCATTGCGCGGCAAAGCGTAATAACAAAAGAATGTGCGAGATATTAATTGGTTGTGGTGCGTTGCGTGAAGCGAAAAATGATCTCGGAATGACTCCGCAAGTGGTTGCTGAGCTTAACCAACATAAAACTCTGTTTAGAAGAATTGATAAGGATCTTGCTGAGGAAGCTACTAAAGAAGTAGCGGTTTTACGCGAAGCAATTCTTGGAAGATCTGGAGCATTAACGCCGCGTTCAATGTTGCAATTGACAGAAATTGGTCGTCAAGGGGATCGCGATAGATAACCAATAAAAAGTTATTCGAAGCCAGCAGCTTTTTCAAACATTGGTAAACATTTTTTCTTCACGAATTCTTTTAACTAATCGAGCGTGATTTTGGAGGAAGAGGCTCTTTGCGGATTAGACCAGGCAGCGCAATGCCCCATTTTTCTCCTAAATATCTCTCAACGATTTTTCTATCATCATCTTTTAAGGCGCGCTCAAAAATAATAATCTCGCCGATATAGCCGTCAAAATAACGAGCTATTTCAGAGCTGTTGCGAAAAGCGCCAATGGTTAAAACATCGATTTTTTTAGTTATGATTTCTGGATTGGCTGTTGCGGTTGGATCCCCAGCAACGCCATTGAGATAAGTTGTGCCAATTGATCCGTCATCCACTAAGCTAACCATGTAGGTTTCTCCGGCAGAAATTCTTCCAGGAGAGAAAACATCAACCGAGTTAGGGATCTGATAATCTGCCGAATGCTCTGGATATTGTTTTAGGGTGAAGCTAGTGCCACCTTCCCAACTGCCACTGGTTGAAACATATGCCTGTTCGGCATCGGGAAGTGTTTTGTTAGGGCGGACTATTGCAAAAATAGATAATTCTTTAGTTGCAACTTCTGTCGATTGTAAAGTTTCAACGAAGCTGCTGCTGCCGTTGAAACTCAGGCAAGGCAAAGAGTTGATGCAGTTAGTTTTATAAATTGGATGAAGTGACGCATCTGCTGAATTTTGCTTGGCATTATTTTTGGTAATGGTTTGCGGATTAATATCGTACCAATTGCTAATGGTCGCGCCATTTTGTGTTTCAGATTTATCAAAGCTTTAAGTGACAATTCCCGGAATTGCGTCAATCGCAGAATTTTGGTTGGATTCTTTGGGGGGTGTAGCGCAAGAAGATAAGCTCAGAAGAGTTGTTAAAAGAAGAGTTGTTAAAATTAAGAACGAGCTTTTTAGTGAAAGTTTTTGCATAGTTTTGAAGAAAGATTTGCCAATAAGTCGGTCACTATTTTGATAAAAAAATTAAACAAAAAACAATGCAATTAAAAAATAAAAATCTCTTTCGCGAAGCATCATTTGTCAATGGCCAGTGGGTTAAAAAATCAGCGACAATTTCTGTTTTTAACCCAAGCAGCCAAGCTTTGATTGGCATGGTTCCAAGCCTAGATGTTTCCGATGTAAAAATTGCAATTGATGCGGCGGCAAATGCTTTTGTTAAATGGTCGAAACTCACCGCAAAAGAGCGCGCTAAAATTCTTCGCAAATGGTACGAATTGATTTTAGAAAATCAGGAAGATCTTGCGATCATTTTAACCGCAGAGCAGGGCAAGCCTTTGTCTGAAGCGCGTGGCGAGATTTTGTACGGCGCTAATTTTGTTGAGTGGTTTGGTGAAGAAGCAAAAAGAATTTACGGTGACGTGATTTTAGCACCAAAGGCAAATCAAAAAATAATCACAATGCAGCAACCAATTGGCGTTGTTGCGGCGATTACACCGTGGAATTTTCCATCTGCCATGATTACACGCAAAGCTTCAGCAGCAATGGCTGCGGGATGTGCTATTGTTTTGAAACCTTCTGAAATTACGCCATTTTCGGCGCTAGCTTTGGCGGCTCTAGCAGTTGAGGCTGGAGTGCCTGATGGTGTATTCAATGTATTGACGGGAGATGCGCAGCAAATTGGTGAAGAATTTTGCCAAAATAAAAAAATTCGCAAAATTAGTTTCACTGGTTCGACGCGTGTTGGAAAGTTATTAAACCAACAATGTGCTGATGATTTGAAGGGTATCTCACTAGAGCTTGGGGGTTCGGCGCCTTTCATTGTTTTTGCCGATGCTAATTTGGACAAAGCAATTTCTGGCTTAATGCACGCCAAATTTCGAAATGGCGGACAAGCCTGCACTTGCGTGAATCGCATTTTTGTAGAAGAGAAAATTCACGATGAATTTGTGCAAAAACTTTTGGGTGAAGTTGCTAAAATAAAAATCGGTGATGGCTTTGAAATCTCCTCAAACATGGGCCCGATGATAAATGAAGCTGCGGTAGAAAAAGTTGAACGCTTGCTTTTTGATGCTTTGCAAAATGGTGCGAAATGTGAAATTGGCGGCAAGAAAATATCGGGGCAATTCTTCGCGCCAACTGTTCTAAGTGGAGTAACAAAAAACATGGAAATTGCTCGTGAAGAAATTTTTGGCCCAGTTGCGGCAATTCAAAAATTTACCTCCGAAGAAGAAGTAATCGCCCTTGCCAATGACACCGAGTATGGTCTTGGCTCCTATCTTTACACCCAAGATAATGGCCGCATTTGGCGCATTTCTGACGCCTTAGAATTTGGCATGGTTGGCGTTAACGAGCCATCTTTTGCTACCGAAGTTGCGCCTTTTGGGGGCATTAAACATTCAGGATTTGGTATTGAGGGATCTCATTTGGGAATTGCAGAATTTTGTCAGGTCAAGACGCTTCACATCAGTTTTTAAATTTTGATGTGAAGCCTTTTTGTTTAATAATAAGCCATCTGGTTGGTTTCTAAAATGCCACGATCGGTTGAAGAAATTGCCACAGTAAATACAACAAACTCACTGATATAACCATTAAGCGGCTCGGCGCAGCAACCTGCTCCGACAGCGCCCGTGCTGATTTTTTGGGGGATGCCCTTGACACTGGCGCTCATTGTTTGCGAGGTGCCGTTGCGGTAAGAAGTTGGATTACCTGATGATGGCTCAATTACGGTTATTACCTCAAAGCTGCTGGTGGTCCAAGGTGAAGAGATCTGGTGATTCCAGCCTTCAGCAAACCAACTATGTTGGTTGTTGTAAGGCCCAATCAGCCAATTACTGCCGCCATTGTCACATTTAAGAGCTCTTCTTGGTGCGTTAGTATTTGCCGAACTTCCTGCAACCAATTTAACCGAAAATGGCAGAGCAGTTACGTAAGCGCTGCCACCATAAGCCATGCCGTCATCGGAGGCGTCGTGAAGCAAGGCTGCAATTCCTGCTCTTTTCACAATGGTGCCGCTTGAGACAATAGTTGGTTGAGCGTTGGTGGTGGCCTGAGTGAGATTTCTGGCGTTGCCGCTTTGATCGTACCAAGTCACCACGAAGCTGTTTCCGCCGCCCACAAATGTAGTCAAGGCGCTTTCATCGAGTAATCCGGCGGCAGTAAAGCCAATATCTTGCTGAGTATTGTCGCTTGATCTGCGCACACGAAGCGCCGCTCCTGAGTAAGAGCCTTTTATTTTTTGCACGCTGTAAGCAACCGCTGCGGTTGATTAGGAAATCTGATCCAAAATAGGAGAAGCTGGAACTGCCAAGTTGGTATTTGAGGAAACTGCCGAAGAAGATCCAGCGGAGTTAATTGCCACTACCTTGCACAAAAGAGTGTGAGCAGAGTCAGTTCCAACTGGAGTGTAACTTGACGAAGTGGCGCCAGAAATTGCTGCCGAAGTATCGGCCCAATGCCATTGGTAAGTGTAGCTAGTTGGCGTTGGTAACTGTAATTGGAGTGCCAACGATTGGTGAGCTTGAAGAAAGCGCAGGAGCCACGCGGTTAACCGGTGCAGAAATCATGCAACCGCCGCTGCCATTTTGAATGTAGCTATTAGCGGAGTCGCAAGTAGCGCAATTTGGATTGAGATAACCAGTAGCGCAGCCGCAAGTTCCAGCAGTAATACTGCCGCCCGCGCAAGAATAAGAAATTGAGCCGCCATTATAGCCCAAAGCATTGCAAGTCAAAGAGCCGCTGGCGCCGTTAGCTGCAGAAACAGGCGATGACACACCTGCAACCGAAACCGCAGAACAAGGAGCCGAAGATAAATCGCAGACGCTGTCGGTGACGGTGTAGCCCACGCATCCTGCGGCAGAGTCGCGATTAACTTTGCGCTACCATTTTTTGCCCAAATAATCTTCAACTGATTTTCTTTCGTCGTCTTTAAGGCTACGAGTAAAAATCGCCATTTCAGCAATCTCGCCAGTATATCCTTGGCCGATGCTTAGAGTGGTGATCCCAGATAATTGCGCATTTTCTGCGGCAAGCACACCGTTAATGTAGGTTTTTTTGCCCCCAGTCGCGCTTTTTCTTTCGAATCTGAGTAAGAGCTAACGTAAGAATTGTAAGAATTAGAGCCTTGAGCGTGAATTACCGAAGTGTCAGAATTCTAGGCTAAAGCCAAGCTATTATTGGCATTAGAAGATTCTGCTCCCAAAAAATAATTGCTCGAGCCGCCGCTTTTGCGTTTTTCTAAAATGAAAATTGTGTAGTCGGTTTGGTTTAAAAATTTGGCGTCAAACTGCAAATATCCAACTGACGGTTTGAAATCGTAATTAATAGTTTTGGAATAAACTGGTCCGCCGCTGACTGGAGTAATCGTTAATTTATTGGCAGAATTACTTAATAAGTCCCGCGGATACTTCCAAAAGAGAAAAGCCGCAAGACTTTCTTTGAGTGATTTTTTTCATTCTAAAATTTAATTACGATAATTCCTTGTCCACCTGTGCCACCATAGTTGCTGGCATCTGCTCCAGAACCGCCGCCACCTCCTCCGTAAAGCCCACCATTACCACCTTTAGCTGTAGAATTAGAGCCACCGGGTTGATCGCCGGCACCCCCTCCACCTCCTCCAGAGCCGCGAGTTGTATCCCATTCTTTACCCGCCCCACCATTGCCACCAGACCCAGGAGGGTTGCCAACGCCACCGCCACCACCGCCACCACCACCGCTACTATTGCTTGATGCTGATCCAGCGCCACCGCTAACTGTGCCGCTGCTGGTATTGGTTCCGCCGGTTCCTGCAACTGTTCCGCTGCTATTTGCTCCCAAGCCACCAAGACCGCTGGTAGTATTTCCGGCATTGCCGCCAACTGTTCCGCCACCGCCACCGCCACCACCTGCGGCTGCATTAATTCCGCCACCAGCGCCACCTGCAGCACCATTGCCATTTGGACCTGCAGAGCCACCACCACCACCACCAGCGTAGTTTTCACCGCTACCGCCATTGCCACCGGAATATTTAGCGCTTCCAATACCGCTGCTGGAACTGCCTCCTACTCCTGCTGTAGTTGCATTGCCGCCAGTGCCACCTTTTGCTGCAACCGAGCTTGTACTAAAACTAGAACCGTTAAACCAAGTGTCGCCACCAGCACTACCAGCGCCGCTATTGTAGCCCGCAGTGCCACCTGCGCCAACCGAGTAAGAAATTGTTGTGCCCGCAGTGAGAGTAAGATTAGTAATTTTAGAATACGCACCGCCACCGCCACCAGCACCGCTAGAAGAAAGATTGGCCGCGCCACCGCCACCGCCACCAATTACTTCAATAGTGTTGGCGCCAGAAATCCAGCCAGCAGGCACGGTCCAAGTAGTGCCAGAAGTTAGGTAAATAGTAGTAGGAGTGGGCGCCGTAACTGCTGAACTGGTGTTGGATGAAACTGGAGAAGAAGATCCTGCCGGGCTATTTGCGCTAACTTTGCAAAGCAGAGTGTTGCCAACGTCTTCGGCAACTGGAGTGTAGCTTGCGGAGGTAGCGCCGGAAATCACAGTAGTGTTGTTGCGATACCATTGGTAAGAATAGCTCGAAGGTGTTGGTGACCATGTGCCATTGCTAACTGAAAGCGCAATTCCAGAAACCGCAGAGGTTGAAGAAAGAGTTGGGGCTGCGCTATTTGCTGGTATTCCAGCAATTGCCGAGCTGGTATTTGAAGAGGTTGCAGTTGAAGAGCCGCCAGAATTAATTGCAGTCACTTTGCAAAGCAATGTGTGGGTCGCGTCTCCCACAACTGGTGTGTAGCTCGAAGAAGTGGCGCCAGAAATTGCTGCCCCAGTGTCACCCCAATGCCATTGGTAAGAATGGCTGGTAGCCGCTGGCGACCAAGTGCCATTGTTTACTGAAATTGAAGTGCCAATTATTGGTGAAGTTGAAGAAAGTGAAGGCGCCACGCTGTTAACCGGTGCAGACAAAACACAGCCGCCACTGCCGTTGGTAATGTAATTATTAGCAGCATCGCAAGTGCTGCAGTTTGGGTTGAGGTAACCCGTAGCACAGCCACAAGTGCCTGAAGTTAAAGAGCCGCTGTTGCAAGAATAAGAAATTGACGCGCCGCTGTAATGTGCCACGTCGCAAGAAACCGTGCCGCCCACGCCACTTGCTGCTGAAATTGGCGAAGAAACCCCAGCCACCGAAACCGCGTTGCAAGGTGCTGTTGAAAGATCGCAGCCGTAATCGGTAATTGTGTAGCCAACGCAAGAACTTGCCTCAACGGCGTCACGATTGATTTTGGAGGTCCATTTTTTTCCGGCGTAATCTTCAATCGCAGTTCTTTCTTCTGTTTTTAGGGCGCGCGTAAAAATTGCAATTTCACCAATTTGTCCGGCGTAGCCTTTGCCAATTGCTAGACTACTAATGTTTCTAAGTTGAGTGGTGTCTGAGCTTTGCGCCGCAAGCACGCCGTTAATGTAAGTTTTTTTGCCGCTAGTTGAATCTTGCACAAAAGTGAAAACTCGCGGTTTGTTTTTCGAGTTAGAATATCCGGTAACTGAAGATGTGTAAGAATTTCCGATGCCTTGCGAATGAACAATCTGTTGGTCGCCGCTGTAGCCTAAGAGTAAAGATTGATTGGCGTCAGAAACTGTGCTGTCGCCAATTAGATAATTGCTATTGCCGCCAGTGTCAGTTGAAGCGTCTCTTTGTTCTAAAAGAAAAATTGTGTAATCGCTGTTATTCAAAAAACTGGCATCGTCAATTTGCAAATAATTGCTGGCGCTTCCGGCAAATCTTATGGCGTGAATTGAGTTGATGGTGTTTGAATAAACTGGGCCGGCGCCAACCGCGGAAATATTATTTTTGTTAGTGACGTTGCGCGAGTCAAACCAACCGCTAATTGAGCGTCCATTGTCGGCTTCACTATCATTGAAGCTGCTTTCAACCGAAGTTTCTAGCCACAAAGCAGAGTCTTTAACATCGTGAATTGGCGAAGCTTTGGTTAAAGATTTGGCAGCAGCGACTCGTGATTTATTGACAAGAATAGTGGTGGTAAGGACTCCGGCAATTAAAACGCCAATAATAATTAATACGGCGGACACTTCAATTAAAGAGAACGCAGAAGCTTTAAAAAATTTACGAAGCATAAGTTGAAGTAAGTTTCTGACAGGAGGTTCAGGATTCTAAAGAATTGCAGCCCAATAAAATTAAATCAACGTGTCCACTGAATTAGTTTTGTGTAGGTGATTTGCTGCTATTTTTTGCAACAAATTTTTGCGCGATTCCTGTTTTTGAGTTATTTTTTAAATTAGCACATCTTCAATAATCATCTGCACTTTTTCCACACCCATCCAGCTGTTGATATTCAAGGTTCCAATCAGGCTCATTGGTTTGGTGTATTTTGGATCGAGCAAAATTCCACCCAACGAATTTGCGCCGCAGCGAAAAGCGATTGCTTGAATTTGACCGCTAAATCCCATTGCCGATTTTGTTGAAAAAATGCAACTCACATGTTCGCCAGTTTTGCCAACAAAATTGCCTTTGATTTTTTGCACGTCGCGTAAAAGAAATTTTGGGCGTGCATTGCCCACGCCAAATGGCTCAAGCTTTGCCAGCTCTTTTAACAGCTCGATATTTACTTGCGGCAAGTCGAGCGCAATGTCGAATTTAGAAGTTCGCTGCAAAGAAAGTTCAGCAACTTTTTCGCCTAAATTATCGCAGAAAAATTGGTGCAGCTGCGAAATTTTTTCAGGCAAAACTGAAAAGCCTCCCGCCATTGCGTGCCCGCCGCCTTCTATTAATAAATTGGCAAAACGCGCTTTTAAAATTTCGCCGCCAAAATCAATTCCCGAAATTGAGCGGCATGAAGCCTTGCCCTTCAAGCCTTCATCATCAATTGCGATTACCGCAACTGGTTTGTTGTAAAGATCTTTTAAGCGAGATGCGACAATTCCAATGACGCCTTGATGCCAATTTTTTGACACGGCAAAAATAATTGGATCATCTTTTGAAAAGCCATTGGCACCTGATTCTAAAGCCTTCACAGCTTCATCTAAGACTTGTACTTCAACATCTTTGCGCTGTTTGTTGAAAATTTCTAATTGCTCGGCAATTGCTTTTACCTCTTCTTCATCTTCGCTAGAAAGCAATCTTGCGCCCAAATCAGACTTGCCGATGCGACCTCCTGCATTGATGCGCGGGCCAATAACAAATCCCAAATGATAAGCGGTTGGCTCTTCGTCAAGCCCGGCTAAATCGCAAATTGCGCGCAGGCCTAAATTTTTTCTGGTCTTTAAAATTTTTAATCCTGCGGCAACAAATGCCCGATTTAAGCCAGTTAGAGACATTACGTCGCAAACAGTGCCAAGCGCCACAAGGTCGAGAAGTCCAAGAAGATTTGGCTCTTTTCTTTGCGTGTAAAAATTTTCTTCCCGCAATTTTTTGTTAATCGCCACCGCAAATAAAAATGAAACGCCCGCCGCACAGAGATTTTTGTGGGGGAATTTTTCATCAAGCAAATTCGGGTTAATCACCGCAATTGACTGAGGTTTTTCAAGAACTCCCAAATGGTGGTCGATTACAATAATGTCGAGTCCAACGGCAGCAGCATCTTCCAAAGGCTTGAAAGCAACAGTGCCGCAATCAACGGTAATTACTAAGTCTGTACCGCTTTTTTTCAGATTTAAAAGTGCCTGTGAGTTGGGACCGTAGCCTTCCAAAACGCGATCAGGAATGTAAATTCCAACCTCAATTCCAACCTCGCGAAAAAAGCGTTTGAGCGTTGCTGCAGAAGTTGCGCCGTCAACGTCGTAATCAGCAAAAATCGTGATTTTTTTCTTCAAACGAATCGCCTCAATCACATGCGCCACCGCCTTATCCATGTCGCCAAGCTCAAACGGATTTGGCAGCGCCGTTTTAATTTTTGGTTCCAAAAAATTTTCAATTTCATCGAGCGAAATTTCACGCGCTGAAAGCAAATTGCTCAAAACTTCCGACAGCCCAAAGCGCTGATAAATTGAGGTTGCGTGGCGCTGGTCAAAAGTTTTTTGCTGCCAGTTAAGCCCGAGGATTGAGGGGTTTTGTAAGTGGTTCATTTATTGCTCAAAAACCGGCATTACTCTATTCATGTAGCCGTCAAATAGCGGCACGGTGAAGCTGTTATCTCCATGGGCAGAGCTGTAAATCATTCCTTTTGCAATTAATTTTGCTCTGACTGGGGCAACTTTATGCACATCTTTTTTTAACAGTTTCGCAATATCACCAGAGCGATGAGGTCCTGCTCCAATCTCTGCCATAGCACGTATATATTTTTTTTCGCTGGGTGCGAGTCTGTCAAATCTTGTTCTAAAAAAACTCGTATCCAACTCTGATATTGCCAACTTAGTTGCTGTTTCAACATCTTGTAAAGTTATGGGAGATTTGTTTGCGCATTGCCAAGAATGCTTGCCCCATTCTTGCAGAAAGTAAGGATATCCTTCGGTTTTTTTTAGAATTTCTTTAAGAGCGTCATCTTCATAATCTACATCAAGTCTTGAAGCGGGCTTAACAAGCGCATCTATTGCTGCGGCTTTAGGAAGGGCTCCAATTTCAGGATATTCAAATAATCTTTCTGCGTAGGATTTCGCGTTTCCAGCTTGAGCAATAAGCTGAGGTAATCCAGCTCCTGCAACGATTAGCGGCAATTGTTTTTGGGTGCATTTATGTATTGCCATGATTAGCGCAGCGAACTGCGATTCTTCAATATATTGAATTTCATCGATGAAGATGACGATTGCGGTTTTCTTTTCTTTTGCAGCTTGTCCGAGTTCTATAAAAAGATCAGTTAAATCATTTTCTAAGTCTCCCGAATCGGCCACTCCTGGCTCACTACCTAAATCTGCTAAGCGAATTTCAACATCTTTGTACTTTAAACGTGCTTTTTCAACGAAGCCTCCAAGAACCCTCAAGGCTCTTTTTGCCAAGTCACCAGCTGCTATTCTCCTATCTAGTTTAATTAGAGCTGATCTCAAAGCGGGGGCAAGAAGAGCCGGCAAGGATCTTTTTTCGGCAACCTCAACTGATATGGTTGCAAAGCCATTTGCCTCAGCATTGGAAGCGAGATGATTTAGCAAAACTGTTTTGCCAACTCCACGCAACCCTACCATTAAAATACTTCGATAAGGTAGACCATTTCTGCAGCGATCTAATTGAATACTGACCTTCTCGATTATTTCATCGCGGCCAGTGAGCTCTGGAGGCAAATTTCCAGCGCCTGGAGAGTAAGGATTGATTCTCGGATCCATGTGGCTTTTATATTAAAGTTAGTTAGTTATATCTATAAAAGATAACTTTAGGTAATATTGGTATAACTCAGAAAGAATCAAGTTCTTAAATTTTGTCGCAAGAATCGAAATTAATGGGTTTGAAAGAAGCTGAATTCGACCCATTCACGTTATTTGGTAAATAACCGTGAAAATTAAGTCAGATTTAGCGCTCATTCACGATTATTTTAAATAATTCGTTAAAACATTCCCAAGGCGCCAACCAGAATCAGGCGTAAAGCTAGCATTAAAACTAAAGTGGTGGCGATTAGGCGGAAGGTTTTTTCTGATATTAAATCGAGAAGTTTGGCTCCCATTAAAGTGCCAAGATAGGCTGCAACTACTGAGCCGAAAATTAATAGTGACCAAGTTGCAAGAGAAAAACCGAGGAAGAAAAAGACAATAATTTTTGCTAAATGAATGGCGCTTTGCACTACTGCTTGAGTGCTAATCATTGGTTTTTTTTCAAGCTTTTCGGCGAGCAAAAGCGAGCCAACCAAAGTGCCAATGGCGCCAACGAACAAGCCAATTGAGCAGCTGATAAATCCTACAACAAACCACTTGCCGCGGAAGTAAAAATTAGCAGAAAATTTTGGGAAAATCGTGATTAAAATAATGAAAAATCCGAGCAAAAAATTGAACCAATTTTCGGGCAAAGGGGTTAAGTAAAAACAGCCAACCACGCCTCCCAGAATTGCGCCGATTATTGCCTCGCGCCCGATTTTCCAATCGATATTTTTGCGCAAAACAAAAGCGCGAGTGGCGTTGCTCGAAAGTTGAATAATGGCGTGAAGTGGAATTAAAATTTCCATCTGAAAAATCTGCGCCATTACCGCAAGCAGCATCGTGCCGCCCAAGAAACCAACGGATGCTGAGATGATCGCGCTGATGAATGAGACCCCGTAAATCAGGTAAAAATAATTTTCGAAGATTGGCATTTTGAGATTTTTTTGCAGTTTTGGAGTCTGTCTCGCTGTCGACCCCGTCATTCGACGGGGTGACACTGAGAGTGGTTTTATTTTCTACTTCAGTTTGTCACCCCGTCGAATGACGGGGTCCACAGTGAAGCGAGTTCGTTTTTAAATCTTGTCGTAAGAAATTTTTTCTTTTTTCGCCCCTGGATGTGTCACCGCGCCAAACCTTGCCGAACCTACGGTTTGGGCGTATTTCCAGAGAGTTCCTGATTGGTAATCATTTTCGCGGGGGCGCCACGCGGCTTTGCGGGTGGCGATTTCTTCGCTGCTTAAAGCCACGTCAATTGTGCCTTTTAACGCGTCGATTGTGATTTGGTCGCCGTTTTTAAGAAGTGCAATCATTCCGCCAACTGCCGCCTCAGGGCTTAAGTGGCCGATGCAAAATCCACGCGTGCCGCCAGAAAATCTGCCGTCAGTAATTAACGCAACTTTGCTGCCCATTCCTTGGCCGTAGATTGCAGCGGTTGTTGCAAGCATTTCGCGCATGCCGGGTCCGCCACGCGGGCCCTCGTAGCGAATTACTAAAACGTCACCTTCCTTGTAAGCTTTGCGCTCAACCGCTTTGAAACACTCTTCTTCTGAGTCGAAACACAAAGCACTTCCGGTAAAAGTTTGGGCGTTTGCTGCCATTCCGGCAACTTTTACAACTGCGCCGTCTTCGGCCAAATTGCCTTTTAGCGTTACAACGCCGCCAGTCGCAGACAAAGGTTTTTCGGGGCGGTAAACTACGTCTTGGTTTTCGTTGAATTTTATTTCGGCTAAATTTTCCGCCATTGTTTTGCCAGTAACCGTCATGCAATCGCCGTGGATGTAGCCTGCATCAAGCAACACTTTCAAAATCATTTGCACGCCACCAACTTCAAACAAGTCTTTTGCCACGTATTTTCCACCCGGTTTCATGTCGGCAATGTAGGGAGTTTTTTTGAAAATTGCTCCAACTGCAAAAATGTCAAAATCAATGCCGCACTCGCTGGCAATTGCTGGCAAGTGAAGCACAGCGTTGGTTGAGCCGCCAGTTGCGGCAACAATTGTTGCGGCATTTTCAAGGGCTTTCAGCGTGACGATGTCGCGCGGTTTAATATTTTTTTCGATCAAACTCATTACCGCTTTGCCTGATTGATAAGCGTATTCGTCGCGCGATTCGTAGGGCGCGGGAGTTCCTGAAGATCCCAGCAAAGCAAGGCCAATTGCCTCAGAAACGCAAGCCATTGTGTTGGCAGTGAATTGTCCGCCACAAGCGCCAGCACTAGGGCAAGCTGCCTTGGTTAAAATTTTTAAATCTTCTTCGGTCATTTTGCCAGCGTCTCTCATGCCCACGGCCTCAAAGACATCAACGATTGTAACGTCTTTGTCTTTAAATCTTCCCGGCAAAATTGAGCCGCCATACATGAAAACTGACGGCACGTTCAAACGCACCATTGCCATCATCATGCCAGGTAGCGATTTGTCGCAGCCAGCGATTCCAACTAAGGCATCGTAGCAATGTCCGCGCACTGTTACTTCAATTGAATCGGCAATTACTTCGCGTGAAACTAGCGAAGATTTCATTCCTTGGTGACCATTGGCAATACCGTCAGTCACGGTGATTGTGGTGAATTCGCGCGGCGTTCCGCCAGCATCTTTAACCCCTTTTTTTGCTGGTTGGGCTTGGCGCTGCAAAGCAATGTTGCAAGGTGCGGCTTCGTTCCATGCGCTAACAACCCCCACAAAAGGTGAGTTTAAATCAGTGTCGGTGAGGCCTTGCGGATACAAGTCGGTCTTGATGTTATATAGCATCGTCTTGCGACCTTCGCAGCCGTGGGAATTGGTAACGTAACGTGAAGGCAATTTTGATTTGTCGAATTTTGGCATTGGAATTTGAAGTAAAATTAGGGGGTATTTTGACTGAAAAAATAATCGATTAGTTTTTTTTAAGAGCAAAACTTTTAAGTATTTTTTGATTGGTTGGAATTTTACCTTTTTTGGTGTCGAAAGTTGCCAACATCGTTGGACTTGGAGGATGCTTCCGAGAGATTATTTTTGCTTCGATTTTTTTGACGAAAATAAAAAAGATGCGCAAACAAGCTGCTGAAGTCAGGGTTTATTTGGGTCAGTTGCTTTTTGATCGCGGGCTGTTGGAGCAATATTTTTGAGTACCTAAGCATCACCCTGTTAAGTCCTTTGCCTTGCGCGAGTAGGTTTTGCGATTTTAGGCGAGGCAATCAAGGTGCAAGATTGGCTAATTTTTTCGCACCACTTTACCAAAGTTTACCGCAACTTTATCTGCCAATTCCAACTGCACTAGGGCAATATTTACAAGTCTTGCGGGCGTTTGTAGCTCTTGAATAATCTCTTCGATACTAATTGGAAAAAGGCTGAGTTTGGAAAAAATTTCTTTGCGAATTTTGCTAATTTCAATGTCGCTGGGCATTTTTGGCAATGGTGCGGCAAATGGCTCAAAATCTGGCTCGCGCAACATTTTTGCCTGATGAAATTTTGCTTTTAAGTACGGCAATTCGGCTAAAATATCTTCAACATTTTCGAACATTTTAGCGCCATCTTTGATGAGGCGATTAGTGCCGTGACATCTCGGATCAAATGGTGAGCCGGGCACGGCAAAAACTTCGCGGCCTTGTTCTTTGGCAAATCTGGCGGTGACCAAACTTCCCGATTTTAATCCGGCTTCAACGATAATTACGCCAAGAGCCAAACCTGAAATCAGGCGATTGCGTTGCACAAAATTGCCACCCTTGGGTGGCGCGCCAAAAGCATTTTCTGAAACCAGCAAACCTTGTTTTGAAATTGAATCGTAAAGTTTGGCATTTTCTTTGGGGTAAATGTGATCGATGCCGCCGGCAATTACCGCAATTGTGCCACTTAAAATTGAACCGTGATGCACTGCCGAATCAACGCCGCGAGCGAGACCTGACGCGGTAATCACCGAATTTTGACCAAGCTCCAAAGCAATGCTTTTAGCAAAATTCATGGCGCTAAATGAGGCGTTGCGCGGACCAACGAGTGCAACGGTGTCTTGAGTGAGAAAATCAGACAGGCCTTTGACAGTAAGAATTGGTGCGGGATCTGGAATTTCGCGTAAAAGTCGCGGATAGTTTTCGTCAGAAAAAGTGAGAATTTCCGCGCCGAAATTTCTGGTATTTTCCAGCTCTAGCTCAGCGTCGGCTAGTGAGAAAATTTTGATTTGGCGTTTTAATCCGCCACTTGCAGCAAAGTCAGGAAGCTGCTCTAGCGCTAGCTTTACCGAGCCAAAAATTTCGATTAAACGAAAGAAAGTTGATTTGCCGATATTTTCACTGCGGGCAAGGCGCAGGTAGTTTAGTTGTTCTAGGGTTTTCATTTCTGTGGTGTGTTTGTTTAGTAAAATTCGGGTGCTTTTTATTTCGAGTGTCTTTTGCAAAATCAACTGACATCTCTGGTTTGGTCGGAGGAGATTTGAAGATTTTTTTCTACCAGCGGTTGTAAACTCTAGAGGTTGAGGGGTGGCGTAATTTTTTAACTTTTAATGCGGTAACCTTTTTTGATTAGCAGAAAAATCACAAAGCCGAGAATTAGATTTAAGCTCACAATGTATGTACCACCTAAAAATAAATCGCCGTCATTGTGGCCAGTTAGGCCAAAACGAAATCCGTCAATCATGTAAAAAAATGGGTTGAAATGCGAGACGCCGCGCCAGAATTCAGGAAGTGAAGTGGTTGAATAAAACGTGCCGGAAAGAAAGGTTAGTGGCGTGATTACGTAGCTGGTCATTGCTGACATTTGGTCGAAAGTGTCAGACAAAACGCCGCACAAAAGCCCGAGTAATCCAAGAAACATGCAGGCAAAAAATAAGTAAAAAATCACCGCAGAAATTGAGTAGAAGGTAAGTGGCACAAAAACCAAAATTGTTAAATAAGCCACAATCGCAACGCAGATGCCGCGCAAGATCGCGCCCAGCGTGAAAGCAAAAAGCAATTCGAAAGCACCAAGCGGCGGAATTAAATAATCCACAATGTGGCCCATTACTTTTCCCATTACGAAAGACGAAGAAGAGTTAGCAAAAGCGTTCTGCATTGAAGCCATCATTATCAGCCCCGCCGACATGAAAATGGCGAAAGGCACGCCGTTAATTTCGGTAATGTGATTGCCCACCGACAAAGAAAAAACCGCCAAAAATAATACGATGTTGATGACGGGAGAAAATAAAGTTTGGTGGTAAACTTTTAAAAAACGGCGCACTTCTTTGTTAAGTAAAGTGCAGGCGCCGAACCAATTAATTGACATGAAATTGTTGTTAAGTTTTGATGGAGGTTAATCCCTCACATCCAAAAAAAAGAAAATAATGACCAACTTAGAAACGCTTCTCGCTGATTTCAATTCGCAAATTTCAGCAATTGAAAATGCTGCGGGCCTCGAAGAAATTCGTATTAATTTTTTAGGCAAAAAAGGTTTTGTCACCGAGCTTTTTTCGCGGCTAAAAAACTTAGATGCAGAAGAGAAAAAATCATTCGGCGCCAAGATTAACCAAGTGCGTGACGAGGTGACCAAAAAAATCGACAATGCCAAAAATCTTTTTGAAATTGCTGAGTTAAACCAAAAATTGTCGGGCGAGAAAATTGATTTAAGTGCGCCGATTCGAAAAGAAAATCGTGGGCTGATTCACCCACTTTCAAAAGTGATGCAAGAGATTGAAGAAATTTTTTCTGAGCTTGGTTTTGAGTTTGCCAAAGGTCCTGAAATTGAAGATGATTTTCACAATTTTACCGCGCTCAACATGCCTTTGAATCATCCAGCGCGCCAGATGCAGGATACTTTTTATTTGCAAGATTGCGAACTACTTTTGCGCACGCACACTTCAAACACGCAAATTCGCAAAATGTTAAACTCGCAACCGCCGCTAAAAATCGCCGCTTTGGGTCGAGTTTTTCGTCGTGATTCTGACCAAACTCACACGCCAATGTTTCACCAATTTGAAGGCTTCGTGGTGGACGCGGATGTCAATATGGGTCACTTGAAATGGACGTTGGAAAATTTTTTAGAAAAGTTTTTTGAAGTGAAGAATGTTGAGCTGCGTTTTCGTCCTAGCTTCTTTCCTTTTACCGAACCATCTGCCGAAGTGGACATCAATTACTTACTAGAAAACGGCTGCATCAAAATCGGCAAAGGTGACAAATTTATGGAAATTTTGGGCTGCGGAATGATTCACCCAAATGTTTTAAAAAATTGCGGAATCGACTCAGAAAAATTCCAAGGTTTTGCTTTTGGAATTGGCGTTGAGCGCCTTGCCATGCTGAAATATGGCATCACTGATTTGCGCATGTTCTTTGAAAACGATGTGAGATTTTTGCGCCATTTCGGGTTTTAAAAGTCGCTTTGCCAATCGCTAATTTATTAGTATGCCAATCATTTCGTTTTACCCAATTCCTCAGGAAGAAATTTATTTTGGCGCTGACGAGTCTTCATCTGATTTAATTGCTCAAATCAAAGAGAAATTTCTGGCAACCGAGTCTGACAAATTAGAATCGAAAGAAATTGAACTGGCGTCTTCTTACGAGCATCTTTTATTTCAGGGGTTGCGTTTTAAAGAGGGAAATAATTTTGAGGGATTTCAAATCACGCTACAAAATTCGCAGCGGATTTGTGAAATTGCTGAACAGATGGCGCGAATTTTACAGACTCCTGAACTGGTTTTTGAGTATTTGCAAGATCTGGATCAAGCTTTAGCTGCAAGAATGGCGGCTCATGAGATTGAGCCTTTTAATAACTCTCCTTCTTACCTGATTTGTGGGGCGGGAAACTTTATCCCCGGACCTTGGCCTCAAGACTACCGACCATTCAACAAAAGGCGTCAACTCAGCGAAGAGCTACTTCGTCGAGAGCAAGAATGTGGCATTAATCTAGAAGGAGTTGCTGTTTTTACTGATGCTGTCGAAGGAAAAGTTGCGGCGCGATTTGCTAAGGCAGGAAATATTTTTTCTGAGGTAGAGCAAAATAATAAATTTCTTTTTCACGGCAAATTTTCACACCGCTTGTTTTTTGAAATTGTCAGACAAGCCGGCAAAATAGGTGATCTAGATTTGACTGTTGAAGGGCAAGAATTGACTCAAAGACAATTGCTGCAGATTATTAATTCTACTCATTTAGTTGCATCTTTCGAAGAAGAATTAAGTTCAAGTGATAGTGGCAATGTAATATGGAGTAGGGTTTTGGATACAACCTCGGACAGCAGCAAACCTCTGAGGAAAATTGGAATTGCGGGAAGCGCCGCTGTTAGAGAGGGCGTGCTAAATTCTAATAATTATTCTTTCAGCTGTCGCTCGCCTTTCGTTTTAAAATCATTAATCACCTGCTTTGGAAAAGAGAAATTGCCCAATCTCTGCGGCTACATGCTTGATGGTCACTACAAACAAGTGGCGCAAATGGTTTACAAGTTAAGAAGCGAGGATGTGGAAAATTCTCTTGGCGAAGTTCCGGATCAATTTATTTACCAGAAATTAATGATTGCGATGTCAACTGGCAGGTATGTTTTTCCAGGTGATGTCGGTGAGAAATTTTCTTTCACGCAAGAATCGAACAAAGCGCTAAAAACAACTCCGCTTGATGAAGAAAAATATGGTCAGGGTGTTAGAGTGGTGACCGAGTCATCGCACTTGGAAAGGCCGATAAAATATGAATCATTGGCTGATTATTCTAAAATAAAATCAGAAGAGATTTTAAAGTTGCGGCAAGAAAAAGAAGTGGAGTCTACAAGACCGCTAAGTTCTGGGATGGTTGCGAGATTGCGGCAAAAAGTTTTAGAAGGCCAAAATGATGGTGAGCCCGAAAGGTAGAATATAAAATTTCAACGTAGCTTTAAAACTCTTGGCGAATTTTTGCTGCGATAAAATGTGACGCGTAAGTTGTGCGTTTTTCAAAATTGTAGTCAAAGCTAAAACTTGTGAATTTTTCGTGAAAGGCAGTTATTTCGGTTCCAAGTCTAAGGCTGCCTGAATCCAGATGCGAAACTTGTGAATTAAAAGATGAATCCTGTCCCTCAAAGCTAGCTTTGGTTGTGGGTGCCGTATTTACCAAAGCATGTCCGTAAGAAAATTTTAAAACTGAAGTCACTTTTTTAAATTCAGGAAAGTCAGAAAATTTGGTCTCAAAGCCCAAATTTGCACCCAATCGCGCTTCTAAAAAATTTGCTGACACCGCGCTAACTTTTAAATTCAATTCGTCTGCACCCTTTTCACTGTAGCCTCCGATGCTGTTGTGCAAAATATTGACTGAGGCTTCGGGGGTAAAAATTAAGCCGTGTTTTAATTTGAAATTGCGACCAGTTTTAATTTTTGCTAGGTAAGTTTGGCCAGAATATCGGGCAGTGGCAGTGGCGTCTAGCGCAGTAATGGCCCGTGTTGAGCTGTAAGAATTCCAAGCAAAACCAAGTAGGCTATCGAGAAAATATTTTCCGAAATTTTGTCCCGAGTAAAAACTAAGTTGATTGCTGCTGATTAAATTTTGCTTGAGGCTGTCGAGTGATTTTACATTAGAGCGAGCAAAGCTCAAAGCCGCGCCGATTGTGGCGCCACTGCCTAATTCTTGGTCGGCGCCAATCACTAATCCCAAAGAATTTGCCTTGTAGCCGTCGTCAGATTTTACGTCATTTTGCGCGGCCGCGCTTCCAAAACTTTGCACCCAAGCGCCGTTGGACAAGCTTTGTCGTAGCTTGCTCAATCTGGCTTCAGAGGCGAGAATTGAGTTACCCGCAATGTTGCTTGTGACGCTCAAATTAGCTTTGCTTGATTGCGGTGCTGCTTGGTTAAGTGCCTTGGAAAGTGCGTCACCCGTGAGGCCGCTACTGTCGAGGTAGCCTTGAAAATCGGATAATTTTCCGTTTGATCCCGCGCCAATGTCGTTTAAATTTTGGTAAATATTTTGGGAATTTTTGTTGGATGTAACCTCATCTGAGGCGAGGCGATTAACAGTTAAAACCAGTGAATTAGCGCTTGCCTGCGTGGTGAATTGGAGCAATCCGTAAATGTTGGAAGCATTGCCATTTACCGAAATATTTGAATCAGAAATTTGATTAATTGCTGAACCAGATCCGCCGCTAATTAATGTGAACTTTGTGCCGTTAACAACGTAGCCCTGATTAATTGTTGGTGTAACTGCAAGCTTTGCGTTGGCCTCAATATTGGCTGCGCCCGACATTGTTAAATTTCCGGCAACGCCATTTCCTAAACTTGTCGCCAAACTGTTGCCGCTATTTAGGGTGAAATTTCCTAAAATATTTTGGCTGTTGCTTGCGACATTTATTGTTCCCGAGCCTCTTCCCGCAACATTTCCCGAGATTGTTAAATTGTCAGCGCCGTAAAAATTTAGCGTGCCGTTAAGTAAAATACTGTCTGCGTAAATGTCGTTTGAGCTTGTAAGAGAGGCGCTTGCGCCAATATTTAAATTGGTTAAAGCTTTGCCAGAAGTGCCGATTAATCCGCTTGGCGCAAAGTCTGTTTCTGAAATATTTAACGTGCCGGCGCCTTGAATTACTGCCTCAACTGAGCTGCCGTTGGTAATTGTTAGGATTGATCCTGAGCTAAGCTCAACCAAGTTAGCGCTAATGCTGGAGCTGGAAGTCAGCGTGTGGCCTGAATTAATATTGAGGTTGCCTAGATTAGTAAAAGCAGCGGTTTGGCTGAAGTTGGAATTAATATTTATGCTGCCCGTGTTGCTTGAGCCATCCACCGCGCCACTAATTGTGCCGCCTAAAATATTTAGCGTGCCGCTGCCAATTGTGACGCTGCCCGTGATGTTTCCCGAGTTGTTAATTATTGTGCCAGATCCTGAATTGTAAATTGAGCTGAGGCTGCCGGAGTTCGTGATTGTTGAGTTGCTGCCCTCAGTGTGAATGCCGTAATCGCCACTGGTAATTGTGCCGCTATTGGTGATTTGGGTGTAATTGTCTTTGGCGTAAATGCCGTTGGCGTTGGCGGCAATTGCTCCAGAATTAATCACTGTGCTGTGATTGCTGGAAGTGGCATTTGAGGCGCTACCGGCGCTGACAAAAATGCCGTGGGCGGAAGAGCCGCTGGTTGTTGTGATGGTGCCGGAATTGTTGATTTGGTTATTGTTGCCATTGCCGTAAATTCCGTAAACGCGAGTTGCAAGACTGCCAGAGTTGGTCGCAGAGTTGTTGCTGCCATTTAAATAAATGCCGTAGGAAGTGGTGCCGATTGTTGAAATTGAGCCGGAGTTGGTTGTGGTGTTGGAGTCGCCGCCCAAATAAATTCCGTAAGAAGTTGAGCCTTGAGTGCTGATGCTTCCTAAGTTATTCACAATTGAATTGTCAGAAACGCTAATGCCGCGACCCGAGCTGCCCGTGGTTAAAATTGCGCCGCTTGCGTCATTGGTTATCTGGTAGTAATCGCCGCTTGATCTAATGCCGTAAGCGCTGCTGGTAGCGCCAGAATTTCCAGTGGTAATTGTGTGGAGGTTTTTAATTTTATTGAGACTGCCGCTAGCGCCAGAAAGCGAGGTAATAATGCCGCTGGCGCTGGTTGTGATGTCGGCGGTTGTAGTGTAATCAGTTTGGCCAGAAGTGAGAGTGATGGCGTGGGCTGGGTTTGAAAATATAGCAAGCAGGCAGAGCTGCAAAAAGCGGTGGCTTTTGAGCATGTGTTTGGGGTTTTTGGTGTTGGTATTTTTTGGTAAACTAACTTTTTAACCGAGTATTTTTGGCGGTGGATCCTTTTGAGTGAAAGGGTCCACCGCGAAACCAATTCAAATTTTAGCTGTGAATTTGTCTTTTATCTACCGCCAACGCAGCTTCTTTAACTGCTTCGTTGTAAGTTGGATGCGCGTGGCAAGTTCTAGCAATGTCTTCCGCAGAGCCGCCAAATTCCATTGCGACAACAACTTCGTGAATGGTGTTGCCAGCTTCGCGAGCAATAATGTGAGCCCCTAAAACGCAGTCAGTTTTTGCATCAGCCAAAATTTTAACAAAGCCTTGATCGTCACCAGTGGCGCGCGCTCTAGAGTTTGCCATCATTGAGAATTTGCCAACTTTGTAAGCGATTCCAGATGCTTTTAATTCTTCTTCAGTTTTGCCGACAGAAGCAATTTCTGGGTAAGTGTAAATTACATTTGGAATCACATCGTAATTTACGTGGCCTTTTTGTCCGGCGATTATTTCAGCAACTGCCATGCCTTCATCTTCGGCTTTATGCGCTAGCATTGGGCCGGTAGTTACATCGCCGATTACGAAAATATTTTCAACAGAAGTGCGCAGGTGATTATTTTCAATAAAGCCGCGGGCGTTTAATTTGATTCCGGTGTTTTCCAAGCCTAAATTTTCGGTGTTCGGGCGGCGACCAATCGCCACCAAAACCACGTCAGCTGAAAGCGTTTCTTTTTTGCCGTCAGCAACTGATTCGATTTCAACTTTAGCGCCAGATTTGTCTTTTTTTACTGACACAACTTTTGAAGAAAGGCGGAATTTGAAACCTTGTTTTTCAAGAATTCTTTGGAAGTTGCGAGAAACCTCTGCGTCCATTGATGGCGTGATTTTATCAAGAAATTCAACAACTTCAATTTCAGCACCAAAGCGGCCCCAAACTGAACCTAATTCTAGCCCGATTACACCGGCCCCAATTACGATCATTTTGCCGGGAACTTTTTCCAAATCTAGGGCGCCAGTTGAAGAGACGATTACTTTTTCGTCAATTTCAACGCCAGGCAATTTTGTAACTTCTGAGCCAGTTGCGATGATGAAATTTTTAGCCGAAATTTTTTCTTTTGATCCATCGGCTTTGGTGATTTCAATAGTGTTTTTGTCTAAGAATTTTGCCGCACCTTCAACTGAAGTAACTTTGTTTTTCTTGAAGAGGCCAGCGATTCCGCCAGTAAGGCCGGTGACGATTTCGTTTTTGTTAGCGAGTAACTTTTTTACATCGATTTTTGGCTTAGAAACCTCGATGCCTAATTTCTCAAATTGATGCTCGGCATCATGAAATTTGTGTGAGATTTCAAGCAAAGCTTTTGAAGGAATGCATCCAACATTTAAACAAGTTCCACCAAGTGTTTTGCGTTTTTCTACGCAAGCGGTTTTAAGTCCAAGTTGGGCTGCGCGAATTGCGGCAACATATCCACCAGGGCCCGCGCCAATTACTACTACGTCAAAGATGCTTTCAGTCATTTTAGTTATTTTTATATGTTGGAGAAGAAGGGTTTTTTTGTTAGTGGTTGAGGAGTGAGCGTTGGTTACAATTTTTCTTTTTCTTGCAAAAACTCAACCATTTTTATTTCACCATCAATGAAGGATTTTCATTGGTTGATTTGCTATAGTTGATGTCGGAAATTAGGTTGATTAGTTCTTAGAGCCTGTCCTAAGTCTTTTTTAACCTCAAATTTTGACATGTTTTTAGCGCTTTTTTAGTAAAATTACGACCAATATCAGGATATATTGCGAGTAATTTTACTAAAAAATAAGCAAAAATAGGGCGAAATTTGAGGTTAAAAAAGACT
>CANEVP010000017.1 GCA_947442475.1 Rickettsiales bacterium | reverse complement strand
CCTGTCCTAAGTCTTTTTTAACCTCAAATTTCGCCCTATTTTTGCTTATTTTTTAGTAAAATTACTCGCGTCTTTCCGCGTCAAGATTGAACACAAATTCAGAGAGTTAAAAATATTCAGAATTCTTTCCGGAACTTACAGGAATTTTAGAAAGAAGCTTCACATGAGGCTTAACATCATTGCTGGAATTGTGAATTTGAAACATGCGTTCTAGGCAGGAAAGACAAGGCTTTGAGGCAGGTAAGAAAAAATTTGTGAGTAATTTAAAGGTTTGGAGAATTTATGAAATCGTTTCGCAAGGGGTCTAATGATTCCTTCTAAATCTTTAAAGATTTGGTTAACTTCCTTATCAAATATGAGATCCTTCGGTAGGTATGGAGTTAATAGAGGTGGGATGGGATAAAAAACGCTGAAATCCATAAGGATTTATGATAAGATTTTTATGGAATTACAGTCAGTCAATTCCCCGCCTTCAACTTTTTTACTCTCACATCCAAATCATCCAAAAACTTATCCATTCCACTTTGTGAAATTGCTGAGTTAAATTCTGATCTTTGCGTTTCGATCAAACTCACGCCTTCTGCGATAAAATCTAAAATCGCCAGTTTGCCTTCGTGCTCTTTCACTCTAAAATCAATTGAGATTGGCACGTTAGAATTTTTTGGTAAAAACTCGGCTTTGGCGATGAAAAATCCACCTTGTTCAACCACGTCATTTACGGTGAATTTGCGGCCATTATAATTTTTAAATTTTGGTCCGTAGGTATTAATCATGAAATCGCGATAAAGCTTGGTGAAGCGCTCTTTTTGTAGCTCATTGGCGGTTTTGTAATTTTTTCCTAAAACAAATCGGGCGATCCAATTTGCGTCAATTGCCGTGTCAATTAAGGCAATGATTTTATCTCTTTTTTTTACTTCAGAAGTTCCGGTTTCGTCGGCGGTTTTAATGATAGTGTTGCCGATGTCTTCGACGAATTTTTTAACTGCCGGCATTTGATCATCAGCTGCAAAGCTTGGGGATGCGATCAAAAAAACAAGGCAAGTAGCGAGAATTTTTTTCATAATTTTTTAGTTTTTAATGTCAGTAAAGCGTTTTTGTAAATAGGCGCTACGAATTGTAGCATAAGGGTCGAAAGAGTCGATTCTAATGTCATCCAGAATATCAATTAAGCTTTCGCGCTTATCAATGCCGCCAGCTGCTGCCAATCCTAAGCGATAGCGCGCATCAATTAAATTGGTGCTGCCACCAACTTCTAAAAAGTTAAGTTCAAGCGGATTAACTGATTTATCTGCAAGTGTTCCGCCAAGATCGCGCGTGGTGCTTGGCCCTAAAAATGGAATCATTAAATAGGCGCCAGGAGTTACGCCGTAATGTCCTAGAGTTTGCCCAAAATCTTCAGTTTTGTAGCGAATGCCTTTTTCACCAGAGACGTTGAAAAATCCTCCTA
Organism: Rickettsiales bacterium; assembly: GCA_947442475.1. GTDB lineage: Bacteria > Pseudomonadota > Alphaproteobacteria > Rickettsiales > UBA1997 > UBA2645. Next base: position 32,163 of record CANEVP010000017.1, on the reverse strand, counting down.
AACCAATGGTGCTATTAATTAGAAAGCTAGAAAATGTGGCAAGACCGTTATCGAGTTTTCCCTGTAGAAGTGAGTTAGTGGCGGAAATCGGCAAAGATAAATTTACTAAAAAATTTCTGATTGAATCGCGAGCATTTGCGGGAACTCCTTTGCGATAAAAAATCGCAACATGTTCAAGAAAATAAATGTCAAAATAGTCGTTAAAGGTATAAATTTTGCGATTAATTTTTTCTAAAGGATCATAAATTTTGACTGAATTTTCATCTTCATAAGTTTCAAAATCATCTTCATCAAGAGAGTTATAAGCGCTATTGGCAAAACTGGAAATCGGGGCAATAAAGATAGCTAAGATGCAAAAGCTTCTAAGAATTTTTAGCATCTTCACCTATCTGGTTCAAATGCGTCAAAAGCTCTTGAGCAAGAGGGTTAAAGTTTGGGTCTTTTTTTAGCAATTCTTCCAAAATTTTTTTCGCCTCTTGTGATTTTTCATTTAGAACCAAGCAGTAAGCTAGTTGGTACTGGGCTTCAAGATAAGTAGGCCAGAATTTTTTAATGAAACGAAAGCGAAAAATTGCTTCTGGCAAAGCGCCATTTTCTAGATGACTCATGCCAAGATCAAAATTGGTTTGGCGCAAATCATGGCATTTCTCCCTAATTGAAAAAAATTCTTCGTAAACAGAATCAACTTTGCTTCCGAGAAATTGAGACAATTTTTCTGATTTTTGGCGCAAACCTTTAGCAACGTCTGCACTTAAGTTTTTTGGATCTTTAGCGGCATCGTTTTTTGATACTCCGAGAATTTTTTTGATACTGCCGAACATTGAAATGTGAGAAATTTATTTGCTTAAAATGAAATAAGAGACGGCCCAAGAAGTTTCGATTTTTCTAGTGCTGGTGCCAAAATTTTTCAAACAAAAATTGTTGAATTGTGCCAAGATGGTTTTGGTTATTATTTTATTATTTTTCTCCGAATAGTTAGCACCAATTCTCTTCAGTGATTTTAAGGCTTCAACGCCATTCTCAAAACTCTGTTTGACGATTTCTTTTTCAAAAGAAATTTTGCTAAAACCAGCTTTTTTTAGGGAAGTTTCTAAATCGGCAATTTTGGGCAATGGGTTAAAATTGAAAATATCTGCTGCTTTTAATTCCGACAAGCTGCCGTCGGTTGGTAGGCAAAAAATCAAAATTCCCTTAGGTTTTAGTAGTGCAAAGAATTGCGCAAAATTTTTGTCAAAATCCGTCAACCATTGCAGCGAGAAGGACGATATTAAGATGTCAAAGCTGTTATTTTTGAAGGGCAGATTTTCGAAATCAGCTTGGATTTTGAGCGAATTTCTGGAGCGATTTTGTTGGAGCATTTCGAAAGCTAAATCACTTTCGAAAATTTCTAAATTTTTGTCCAAGTTAGTGGCAATAAATCCAGTGCCAGAGCCCAAGTCTAAAACTCTCAATGTCATGCTGAGCTTGTCGAGGCATGATTCAGGCCCGTGCCCAGAATCATGCCTCGACAAGCTCAGCATGACATTGAGTTTTTCTTGAATAAAAGGAGCTGCAATTTTGCACAGCTTACTTGCGACCAAACGCTGAATTGGCGCGGCTTTATCGTAATTTTGCGCACTGCGCGCAAAATTTAGTTTGAGTTTTTTTTTGTCAAAATTAGCGAACATTTTTCGCTTCTGCTTCAATCAATCCAACAATGTGATCAACTAGTTCTTCACTGGAAACTTTGTGATCAGGCTTGCCATTCATGTAAACATTGTGACGTCCGCCGCCTCCACCCGTAATGCCAATCTGGGTGTGCGCTGCTTCGCCAAGACCGTTTACAACGCATCCCAAAATTGAAATGGTTAGTGGGGTTTTGATGTGCTCAACGCGCTTTTCAACCGCTTCAACGGTTTTTATCACATCAAAAGCTTGTCGGGCGCAGCTTGGGCAAGAAATCAAATTTACGCCGCGGTGACGTAGACCCAAAGTTTTTAAAATTTGGTAAGCCACTTTTATTTCTTCTTTTGGATCAGCCGAAAGCGAGACGCGCATGGTGTCGCCAATGCCTTCCCAAAGCAAAGTGCCAAGGCCAATTGCTGATTTTACTGTGCCTGCCGCCAAGCTTCCAGCTTCGGTAATGCCGATGTGCAGTGGGTAATCGCAAACCTCCGCAAGCTTTCTGTAGCCAGCAACGGCCAAGAAAACGTCAGAAGCTTTAACACTGATTTTGAGATTGAAGAAGTCGTTATCTTCCAAAATTTTAATGTGATGCTGCGCTGATTCTACCAAGGCTTCTGGCGTTGGAGTTTTATATTTATTGAGCAATTCAGTTTCGAGTGATCCGGCATTAACACCGATGCGAATTGAACAGCCGTAATCTTTGGCTGCTTTTACAACTTCGCGCACTTTTTCGGCTGAACCAATATTGCCGGGATTAATTCGCAAACATTTAGCTCCCGCTTCTGCTGCTTCAATGGCGCGACGATAGTGAAAATGAATGTCGGCAATAATTGGCACAGGGCAGTGCGGAATGATTTGTCTTAGTGCGTCGGATGATTCTTTGTCAGGCACCGAAATGCGCATTAATTCAGCGCCAAGCTCAACACATTCATTAACTTGGCGAATGGTCGCTTGCACGTCAGTTGTTGGCGTGTTGGTCATTGATTGCACCGCGATTGGTGCGTCACCGCCAATTGCAACATTGCCAACAAAAATTTGGCGCGACTTGCGGCGATTGACTGTGCGATATGGACGAATCTCGTTTAATTGCTCTTGGCTCATGACAGTGAATTAAAAATTTTGAGAATTTTTTTGTGATTTTTTTGGATGAGGTTAGTCAGTTTCTCTTGGTCGTATTTAAAGACTCCGACTATTGAAGTAAAGTCTCTGAATCCAGTTCCAGCATAGTTTTGGAAGGTTTTAATTTGTGGTAGATTTAGGTAAGTTTTAACGATTATTGCGCGGGTGAAAATTGCCGCGAAGTTTTCCTCAAAAAAACTCGATGTCATGCTGAGCTCGTCGAAGCATGATTCAAGACCATGCCATAAATCTTTCGGCGCGTCAGAAGAAACTTTAATCAGTGTGATTTCTTTTTCTAAATCATCAAAAAACTCAACGTAAAATCTCTCCAAATTTTCATCATTTAACTCAAAAATATCTGACCAAATTTCAGGGTCAGAATCATCTAAGCGAAAAGCAGTTTTGAAGAAATCATCTTTGATATTTTTTGGTGAAAATTCTTTGGTCAAAAAAGACAGAAATTGCGGCAGATGTGAAACCAAAGCGTAAATTTCGTCATGCTTTTTGGAGTCAATAGATTCAAGATTGCAGCCGATTTGTTTGGCGAGATTTTCAATCTTTTTTATAGCTTCTAAATCGTTTTTAGCAGTTGGGCAAATTACAAATTTTTTGCCTAAAAAAAGCTCGGCATCAGAATTTTCAAAACCATTTTTCTCGGAGCCTGCAATTGGATGGCAGCCAATAAAATTTTTCTCTAAATTTTTTGGTAAAATTTCATTGATAAAGTTTTTCAGCGAGCCCAAATCAATGACAATTGTTTTTGGTGAAATGTGATTAAGGATTTCGGCAAAAATTTCTTCGTAAGCAGAAAGTGGCGTGGCGATTACTACCAAGTCAAAATTTTCTTCAAGCATGACAAAATTGTCAGCGCCGCTGTCAATGATGCCATCATTCTTGGCGAGATCGATTGACTCTAAGTCAAGATCAAAAGCAAAAATTTTCTCACTGATTTTATGGTGACGCAGTGACTTGGCGAAAGATCCGCCGATAAGTCCAAGGCCAATAATTAGGGTTTTTGGAAAAAGTATTTTTGACAATTTAAATGAGAATTATTTAAGAGAGATTTAAAGAATTTTACTTATTGAAAAATTCAAGCAAGCACTTACTTTTTTTCACACTCATCTTTCAAAAATTAATCAAAACATGAAAAAAATTATTTCGATTTTGGCAGTTTTTTTCTTTGCTTTTTCTTGCGCCAATAAAGTTATTGATGTTAAAAGTCCTTGCGTTTCAACGGAAGACGGGCCTTGTGGACCAAAAAAATCAATCAATCAATGGTGGCTTAATAACTCACAAAATTCTCAAAAACAAAATTCTTAAATATGTCTGAAGCCCAAAAAAGTTTTGCCGAAAGATACGCTAGTAAAAAAACAACCTTCACTTCGGAAAAAATCGATCAAAAGCCTACTACTAATAACGCTTCTGACACTAGTCAGAAAGCTCCTTCTAAACCAATTGACCCTCAGAAAAAAATGCAAGCAGAACTAATTTACCTCGTAAAAGGAGTGGATGCCGGCCGCAACGCTTGGTACTACGTTTTGGTTGAACGTCTTAAAGTTCAACTTTTCTTGAAAGCTTTGAATGACGAAATCATTCACTTGGAAAATTACGGCAAAATCCTTTTCTCAGCCTACGGAGACGATCCCGCTGAAGAAATCACTAACGCACTAAAAGAAGAATACGGCATTCAATAGTTTAGCTTTTGAAGTTCGGTTATTTTTGCGTTTTCAAACCCTTCGCCCAGCTCATTTCTCATGAAAAATTTTAAAACTTCCGCTATCGTTCTTGTTTCGACTTTTGTTGGATTTTTTTCTGCGATTTCTATGTCGCAGATTCAAATCAAGCAGATCAAGCTTGAAGATACAGGATCTCCCGAAGTCCAGAAAGAATTTTTGGCAGATGTGATGGCGCGGGTAAAAAAAGAATATGTTGAAGAAAAAACTGACCGCCAATTATCAGAAGCTGCAGCCGATGGAATTCTCACCTCTCTTGATCCACATTCATCTTACTTAAAAGAAGAAGCGTTGAAAGAAATGCAAGTTCAAACCAAGGGCGAGTTTGGTGGAGTGGGTATTGAAATCACCATGGAAATGTCAGTGGTAAAAGTAATTTCAGCAATTGAAGACACGCCGGCATTTAAGGTGGGTATTAAGTCGGGAGACTACATCACCAAAATTGATGATAAAAATGTCGTCGGCCAAACCATTGAAGAAGTGGTAAAAAAATTACGCGGCAAACCACGAACAAATGTTAAAGTAACAATTTTGCGCAAAGGTGAAAAAGCGCCACTTGAAAAAACCATCACGCGCCAAATCATCAAAGTTAAAGCAGTTAAATCAGCCAAGTTCAAAGACGTTGCCTACGTTAAGGTTAATACTTTTTCAGAACAGGCTGCATCTGGCGTGATCGCTGAGTTAAAAAGTTTGAAAGCCAAAATTGGTAAAAAAAATCTTAAAGGTGTAGTGCTTGATTTGCGCGGCAATCCCGGCGGTCTCTTGGATCAAGCGGTTAAAGTTAGTGACATATTTTTGAATAAAGATGCCGTGATTGTTTCAATCAAAGGTCGCGCCACTGAAGAAAGAGAATATAAAGATGAAGTTAATGAAGATGCAGTGCCGAATTTGCCAATTGTAGTGCTAATTAATGAAGGCTCCGCTTCTGCTTCCGAGATTGTTTCTGGCGCTTTGCAAGATAACCATCGCGCGATAATCATGGGGACAAAATCTTTTGGTAAAGGTTCGGTTCAAACTGTAATTCCTCTTGAAAAAAATCATGGAGCTTTGCGTTTAACTACTTCGCTTTACTACACGCCAAGCGGTAAATCTATTCAAGCCCATGGCATTGAGCCAGATATTGAAGTGACTAATGCTAAAATCGAAAAACAAAAAGCCGGAGATCGTGATTCAGAAGCTGATTTAAAAGGTCACATTGAAGTGCAAATTCAAGATGCAGTACAAGAAGCCAAAAAAGAACAGCTTGGCGACGATAATTTAGCAATTTACGACCAAGATTATCAGCTGGCTCGCGCCATTGATTTGGTTCGTGGCGTCGATGTTTACAAAGCAGCTGTCAAAAAATGAAAAAACTGATTTTATTTGCTGTCAGTTTTTTCATTTATTTCCCATCTTTTGCTGCTCAAGCGGCCAAATCCCCTCAAGAAAATTTCATTATTGCCAAGGTCAATAATAAGGCGATTACTAATTCTGAATTAGTCGATCGCTACCGCTTCGTCCTCAGTGTTTCTAAGATTAAAATTGAAACTGTGCAGGATAAAAAAATTCTTTTCAGTCAGATTCTAGATAAAATGATTGATGAAGAATTAATCAGACAAGAAGGTTCGGCTTTAAAGATTGAAGTTAGTCTGGAGGAGATGCGCGAATCAATTGATGTTTTGGCGATGCAGCAGAAAAAAAATGCCACACAATTTAAACTTTTTTTCAGCAAAAATGATTTGTCTTTCGACAATTATTTAAAACAAATCGAGTCAGAAATTTTATGGTCAAAAATTATTACCGAGCTTCTGCGCTCTAAGGTAAAAGTTACTGATGTCGAGGTCAAAGAATTTTTCGAACAGCATAAATTTAATACTGATGTGAAGAAATTTTTAATCGCAGAAATTTTGATTTCTCCTTCAAAAAATGCCGAACAATTAGCGGCTAAATTGGTGGAAGAATTAAGGCAGGGTGCTGATTTCAAAAATATCGTCAAACAATTTTCAGCAAGCTTGACTGCGGAAAGTAATGGGGAAATCGGCTGGGTTTCGTCTTCTGAAATCGATCAAAAAATTTACACCGCAATTTCAAAGTTAAAAAAAGACGGCTACTCTGAGGTGGTAGCGCTGGCTGATGGTTACCGAATTTTCAAATTGCTCGAAGTTAAAACCGAAACCAAAATTGCTGATCATGATTTAACTGCGGCGCGCAATGCAATATTTTCCAAAAAGCTGCAAACCCTTGCCAAAGGCTATTCAATGGATTTGCGTAAAAAGGCGTTTGTGGAAATTTCTAACTAAAATATCGGCGCTTCTAGTAGCTGTTTTTCCATATAAACTACATGGGGTAGAGGGTTGTGATAGTAAGCATCAATCTTTGCAAACCCTAGCTTTTCATAGAGGTTAATCGCTCTGCTCAAGCGCTCGAGAGTGTCTAGCCTCATAACTTTATAGCCAAAAATTTCTGCTTTGGTGCAGATTTCTTTAACTAAAAGCTTGCCGATCCCGTATTTTCTGAAATTGGGTTTGATGTAAAGTCGTTTCATTTCACAGATTCCATTTTCCAGAGATTTTAAAGCAACGCATCTCGCTGGTTTTTGATCCATGTAGGCTAGCAAAATTAACCCGCTATTAGCGCTATTGTACTTCTTTAGGGGATTTTGCGTTTCCTCGTCGCAGCTCTGAAAAGTCAAATCTTCGCCAAGCTCTTGTAAATATTCTTTGAAGAGATGGCGGATGATTTCTAATTCTTCCCCCTCTTGCGAGATTTCTTTAATCGTGATCATCGTTAATTTTGAAGAGCTGCAACCCCTGGCAAATCTTTTCCCTCCAGCCACTCCATGAAAGCGCCGCCGGCAGTTGAGATGTAGGTGAATTCATCGGTTAATCCGGCAGAATTTAACGCCGAAACTGAATCGCCGCCACCCGACACCGAAATTAATTTTCCAGCGTGCGTAAGTGCTGCGGCAGCGCGGGCAAAGCTTTCAGTGCCAATGTTAAAAGGTCTAATTTCAAAAGCGCCAAGTGGGCCATTCCACACTAAAGTTTTGTGATTTTGTAATTCTTCAGTGAGCTTGGCGATGCTGAGCGCGCCGATATCGACGATGATGTCTTCATCTTGTACAGAATCTGCTGAAACTATTTTGCAGGGAGAATTTGCTGCAAATTTTTTTGTCACAACCACATCTAACGGCAAAAAGATCTTACAGCCATGCTCTTTGGCAGTTTCGATAATTTTTAGTGCCGTATCTTTTAATTCTTTTTCGCAAAGCGATTTGCCGATATTTTTTCCCAAAGCGTAAAAAAAAGTATTGGCCATGCCGCCGCCAACCACAATGGTTTGAGCTTTTTTTGCTAGCGAATTTAACAAATCAATTTTTGACGAAACTTTAGCGCCGCCAACAACTGCCATCATTGGTTTTTGGGCATTTTCTAAATGGTTGGTTAGGCCGTCCAATTCTAGTTCCATTAAAAATCCGGCAGCAGATTTTAAGATTGCCGGAATGCCAGTAATTGAAGCGTGGGCGCGGTGCGAGCAAGAAAAAGCGTCGTTAACGTAAAGATTCCCCAAAGAGGCGAGTTCGCGCGAAAATTCGGGATCGTTTTTGGTTTCTTGTTTGTAGAAGCGTAAATTTTCCAACATAATTACTTCGCCGTAATTAGTTGCATCCACTGCTGATTTTACTTTTTCACCAATGCAATCATCAACAAAGCTAACCTTCACCGATCCAAGCAATTCTTGAACGCGCGCCACTAATTGTTTGATTGACATTGAAGGTTCAACTTGGCCTTCGGGTCTGCCGAAATGTGAAATCACAATCACTTTAGCATTGTTTTCGGCGAGATATTTTAAAGTTGGAATCACTGCTTTAATGCGCGTGTCATCTTCGATTTTTCCGTCAATAATTGGCACATTAATATCAACGCGTACAATCACGTTTTTATTGGTCACAACACAATCACGCAGTCTGTTAAATCTTGGCATTTTACTTTTTTGAAATTTAGGGGAAAAAAAACTTGATTTTGGTGCATTGGTTTCTACTTTGCGCCGCCTTCACAAAAGTTTCCAACTAAAATTCTTAAAAAACATGGGTACTAAAAACAACCCGAAAAACCGGGTAAAAGCTGCTGAGAAAAAGAAATTCAACGGCAAAGACATCGAACCAGCTTACTATCAAGGCACTCACGCCGGACATGGTAAATACATGGCGGCAAAATATGCAGGAACTCTTCAACTAGTGTTGAATCCTGAAAATAAGCCAATGCAGTGGAGCGAAATTAATTAGTTCTAAAAAAAGGCGGCAATCTTTATTTGATTGCCGCCTTTTGTTCTTCAAGCCTTCCCCACCTTTTCCACAAATTTTTATTACATGCCTGAAGTAATCATCCACGGTCCCGCCGGTAGAATTGAAGGTCGATATCATCAAAGCACCAATCCAAAAGCTCCAGTTGCTTTAGTTTTGCATCCGCATCCGCTTCATGGTGGCACCATGAATAATAAAATTACCTACGCCTTGCATAAAGCCTTTGCAAATAACGGATTCTCGGTTCTGAGAATTAATTTTCGCGGTGTTGGAAAATCTCAAGGAAAATTTGATAATGGTGCAGGTGAGCTTTTAGATGCTACAGCGGTAATGAACTGGCTGCATGATCAAAATATGGAAGCCAGTGAATATTGGATTGCCGGCTTTTCTTTCGGCGCTTGGATTGCCTTGCAAGCGGTGATGAGAAGACCCGAATTAGAAAATTATATTTTAGTTGCACCTCCCGCCACCAAATATGATTTCAACTTCATCGTGCCTTGCACCTCAGCTGGTCTGATTGTTCAAGGTGGTAAAGATGATATTACTAAAGAATCTGACTCAGCAAAATTAGCTGAAAAATTATCGGCTAGAGAAGGCGCGGAAGTTATCTATCAAAGCATTCATGGCGCTGATCACTTTTTCAAAGATAATCTGAAAGAGTTTGAATCAATAATTGACGGTCACATTAAGCATCGTTTGGTGGCTGATTCTACTAAGGTTCGCAAAGTTAAGCGTGACAGGCGTCGTCGTCGCAAAAAGAAAAATGTGGCGGAAATTAAACCGGAGAGAAATCACTTTCCGGTGAAGTCTTTGACGGCGTTTGAGGGTTAGAATTACCCTTTCGAAAATATCATAAAAAAATCCCTTAAGAAAATTTCTTAAGGGATTTTTTTTAGTAGTTTTTATGAATAAATACCGAATCAAATTAAAAAACACTGTATGCAACCACTTAAGATCGCCGGTAATTTGTGTGAATCTTAAAAAATAAGTAACCACCATAATTTTTTATGAGATATGTTCGCCAACCTCTTTTTCTAGCCTCATTCTCTTTGGCACTAATCTTATCACTTCAGAAGTCTAAAGCGTTTCCTCTGCAAATTCCTGCACAAGAGTCATCTAAAATAGAAAAGACTGAGCCCGAAAGTGCCGTCAGTCCCAGATATTTAAGCAGCCTCGATTTTATTTGGCGTTTTTAGGAAAAGTATTTTGCCTGGAATTTTAAATTCTGGCGGAGATTTGCTGAGTGATAAAATGGATATTCTTGGCGATAAAAAAATAACCGCACATTATTTGCCGCCCAAAGGTTTTAATAAATCTGCGGTGGAAGCATTCGTGTTAAATAATCGAATTAGAAACAATCCTTGGGAGATTATCGAGTCAGAAATGACGCTGGAGGAGCGTTGTGAATTAGCGGATCCTTTCGGAAAATTTGACAACTCTACTGCCGCAGAAATGGCTGCTTATTTTTTGCTACAAAAAACAGCGCCAGATTTAATTGGTAACGATTTAAGAACTAAATGTGAAGCTGTTGTAAATGAAGTAAAGCAAGCGGCGAACTTGGCAGAGCCAGCTCCCTCAGAAAAACCCAAGAAAGAAACATTTGCTAAAAAACTCAAAGACGTAGTGCGCAAAGCCCCTAAAGATAACGTTGGTGTTTGGTGCGATTCTCCTTACCAAAAAACGGCTTGCGATGTTTTGAATAGAAATTCAAAACCTCACTACACCCCAACCACAAAAAGGTTGAGGCCGGTTCCAATAGTAAAATTTCTAGAGCCAAAAAAACAATTTCGACAAAAGAATTTCTACAAGAAATTGAGGGAAATCACCGAAGTTCCAAGCAGATGATCGATGCGATTTTTGATGATAGTAGGCTGTAAATGCAAAAAGAGAGAAACCGCCGCATTATTTGTACAACATCGATTTTATTGATCATAAGTGCTTTTTCCTTCCCACCTAATTATTCACCTCTCTTCTTCCTAAAATTACCCACCTCAACCACCAAAAAGCAAAGCGCCATTCCGCCAATAAAAAACCCCATCCCCAAAGCGAAAACATCACCCCAAAATTCTAAACGATTAAACCCAACCAGAATCGCTAATTGGTAGCCTTCAATCAAACTGTAGTGACTATATTTGTAACGACCGGCATTGATGGCAATCGGTACGCTGCCTGATGGATCAATCCAGTCCTTCAACCTTTCAACCAAAGCTGGCAGCTTATCGTAATCTTTCGCAACATGAGGACTATTAGCTGAAGCCAATAAAATTTTTTCTGGATCGCTGTGAAAAGTATCGCGATTAACCAGCAAAAATGCATTGCCCGAATTCATCACGCCTTCAGCCCTGTTCAATAATTCTTTGGCATTAATTCCAGAAACTATCGCACCTTGAAACTCATCGCGACTATTTGAAACACCAACTGCAACCGGAATAATCACCGTATTGCTCAACATACCGCGACTGGTTTTGGTTATTTGTAACATCCAAGGATTATAACGCGCGCGCCAAGCATATGGTCGCTGCGCCAAATCTTCCAGCTCTTTACGAATGCCATCTAATGTATTTACAGCCAGTTTTTGTTTTTTATTGCTCCAGCTAAACATCGACCAAGAAACGATGCGGTCTGAAAGCCCCTGCATCTTTGAAGTTTCTTTAAATAAATTATCGACGAAGGGCAAATCGTCGTAATTATTATGCTCAACAATTTTTCTGCCCATGTGAATGCTCAAAGTTTCAATCCATTCAATAGGCTCTGAGATTGCGGCATTGAGCTTACGCCCATCAACCATCAGCTGATGATTCTTTTTTACATTCACCAAAATATAACTGGTGACAAATGAGGCGACTAAAAAAGCAGCGATAATTTTTACTTTGGTTTTTGCTTTTGCTTGCGGTGACGAATCTGTCATAAATGTTTGATTTTAGGTGGTGGTCGAAATAAGTTTTTTGAACGAAATCCTTCGAGGACTTCTCAAGAAATAAAACCCTAAAAAACTCAGTTCAATTTTTTATTTTCAACCATCCCATTTCGAAACATGTCAACGATCAAAGCAGCAGTAATCGGTGATCCAATCTCGCATTCGCTTTCGCCAATCATTCACAATTTTTTACTTTCAAAACATCAAATTGACGCCGATTACAGCGCGATTTTAGTCAAAAAAAATGAGCTAAAATCCTTCTTAAATTCTGCCATCGAAAATGGTCTTGCTGGTTTTAATATTACCATTCCGCACAAAGAAGAAATTTTCAAAATTTGCGATTACAAAAGCAAAACCGCAACGCTGACAGGTGCCGTAAACACAGTTGTTATCACGGCCGATAAAAAAGTTTTCGGACATAATTCCGACGGCGAAGGATTCATTAATCACCTTAAAAATTCGGTTTCTGATTTTGATTTAAATGGCAAAACCGCTTTTGTTATCGGAGCTGGTGGAGCAGCGCGCGCCATAGTTTACGCACTTCTCAAAGCCGGAGCTAAAAAAATCTACATCACTAATCGCAGCGAAATTCGCGCCAGTGAATTAATCAAAAACTTCACTGATTTTAGCGCGCAAAAAAAATCTGAACTTCAATTTCTAGACAAAAATTCTTTTGAGAAAAAACTTGGTGAATGCGATTTGCTAGTTAACTCTTCATCGCTTGGAATGACTGGACAAGAACCTCTCGAAATCGATTTGACGACACTAAATCGCGCCGCAATTGTTTTTGATATTGTTTACAAACCACTAATGACTGACTTGTTAAAAGCGGCAGAATTGCGCGGAAATAAAATTGTCACCGGACTTGGAATGCTGGTGTTTCAGGCGCTAATCGGATTTGAACTTTGGTTCAAACAAAAGCCTGACGAGAAGTTTGTTAAAGAACTTTTTGAGGTTTTGTAAAGTCACAAAGAAAATTAAAATTTAATAAACCAACAACATGCTAAACTTCTTAAAATCCACCATCCGTACCATCAAAACCATCATCCTTTCGCTCATCCTAATCTGCCTAATTATCTTCATGGTCAACAACCGCGAAGACGTCACCCTGCACCTCTTCCCACTACCTTTTGAAATTCAAACCAGAGTTTTCATGGTGATGATTTTCTTCTTTTTATTTGGCATGTTTTTTGGAATGCTGGCCTGCTCAAAAAGCTTGCTAACCCGCATTTTCACCGGATTCAAAGACAAACAGAAAATCAAAAAATTAGAAAAAGAAATCACCAAAAAATAATTATGTCGAAAAACCCAACCGCTCCAAACGCCGTCATTGCCATTATCTACGGCGCCTCCACCACCAGCAAAAGTACTATCTGTAATTTGCTTACAACAGAATTACCCGAGTTAGCAATTGATGGCACAGACCTTGCTCACGAAGAATATCAGCGAGAAAAAGCGCGCTGTTTAGCAGCCAGAGAGCCTGCACCAAAACGCCCCACTGTTTTCGATATGTTTGATCGCGCCATTGCAAATTCTCAAGCCGGCATACCAACCATTTTAGACATGTGAGCAACAATGGAAAATATCGGAAAAATGCTGACTGATTATCTTCAGAAGAAAAATATTTCCTGCCCAACCCTTATTGCCGGCACTTACTTGCCACTAGAAAAAAATATCCGCCGCATGGAAGCACGCAATCAAGGCGCCTTGGCCGAAGGCGGAGACCCCACCAATCAACGCGATATTTGGTATTCAGTAAACGCCATCAGCAGATCTTTCGGCGCACCTTTGCCTGACGATAGAAATCCAAAATTTGTTGAAACATTATGCCACCATCAAATGTTTGAAATTGCCGCCAAACATGGCCCCAACCCGATGGATTTTCCTAAGGAAAAAGATAATTTTTTCAAAAATTTTGCTTTCGATAAAGGACAAGAAACTGCTGATTTATTCTCAAGAGGCGCGCGTTGCGACAAAATTTATCAACCTCTAGTACCAGAAAATAGCGCCGATATTGCTGCCAACATGAGACAAGTTCAGTAGGCTTTTAACAGCAGAATTTCCACAAGCTCTTCAGATCCCAGCAGAGCATCACTGGGAGCAAGCGTCACAGAACAAGATCGCGGCCAAGGAAAAGGAGCGGGAGCGGGAACGGTTTTTAATATCTAAAATAATTTCCAAAACATGAAAACCACCTGTGATGGCACCCAAGTAGGTCGGCATTTGCAATGCCGACCCCACGTTCATTCAAACTTTTACTAGAAATGAACATTAAGACGGAGTTGCAAACTCCGTCTTGCATCGAGGCCTTATTATCCGTGGTGTGAGGGGAAGTAGATTTTGATTTTAGCGCGCCACTTTAGTCAACTTTTTCGCTGGCTTGATGCTGAAAATGTAGCACAAGTTATTGAGGATCATTTTTACAGTTTGGAACTTTGGATTGCTATTGATTGACAAAGCTTTGTAGAGGCTTTCGCGAGAGGCCAGTTTTTTTTGAGAGTTCGTTGAAGCCTCCATTAGCTAAAGCGACTTGCTTTAGAGATATGAAAGGCTTACCCCGCCTTCACCACCAATTTCATGCCCAAAACATTCACGATTAAATCAACCAGCGCAAAAGATGGGTTGCCCTTTGGCGACAAGGCTTTGTAAAGAGTTTGGCGGTTGAGGTTGGTTTTGTTTGCAAGCTCTTGAATTCCTCCACTGGTGATTGCGATGGTGCGAAGCGCAAGCAGAAAAGCTGGGAGATTTTTTTCATTTTCATAATCTTCCAATGCCACTTTTAGGTAGATCGCACGATTCTTGGCGCTTTTTGCAAGCTCGGCGTGGAAGATTTCGCGGGCGCTACGGAAGGTGGCCAATTTTTCAGGGCTAATATTTGCAAAAACTTTTTCTTTAGTCATTTTCACTCTCCTCTAAGAGTTGTTTAGCTTTAGTGATATCGACGCTCTGCGATGACTTGTCTCCGCCACACAGAATCACAATCACTTCTTCGCTTTGATAGGTAAAATAAATTCTGTAGCCGGGTCCAAAATGAAAACGCAGCTCATAAATTTTTTGATTAATTTGTTTGTAATCACCAAAAAAATTAAACTCTGCAATGCGATCAACTCTATCCCTTATTCTAAAGATAGTTTGGTGATCTTTAAGGCTTTCAAGCCAATTCTCCAAAGGCTCTTTGCCTTTCTTGTTTTTATAAGCGGTAACTATCACGTGGTGTTTTGGTTTGGGTTTTTCGGTGTCTTCTTTAGAAGACAATAAAAAAATTCCAAAACTAAAAGTCAAACTTTTCGGCTGACCCTCTAATGCCTTTATTTTTTTATCAAAAAAACTCCGAAAAAATCTTGATTAAAAAACACTGCCTAATGCATAGTGCCGAGCCACTCGCAACTAACAAAACTAAAAGAAAATTCTCATGACCAACATCATCAATTTCGGCGACAAGAAAAAAGAAGAAGGCGTGACACAGATTGAAAATATCTCGCTACAAAAAGACAAAGACCGCCAAGAATGGGCGCATAAAGCTGAGATTTTGTGCGAAGCTTTGCCTTACATGAGAAAATTCGCCGGTGAAACTTTTGTGATTAAGTTTGGTGGTTCGGCAATGGGCGGAAAAGATAATCTGAAAAATTTTGCTAAAAATATCGTGCTTCTAAAACAGGTTGGTATCAATCCAATCGTGGTTCACGGCGGCGGACCGCAAATTGGTCAAATGTTGGCAAAACTAAATATCAAATCATCTTTCATTGATGGTTTGCGCGTCACTGATTCAGACACGGTGGATGTGGTTGAAATGGTTTTAGCTGGTTCGATCAATAAAATGATCGTTAAAGAAATTAACGCAGCAGCCGGCAAAGCGATTGGTATTTGCGGCAAAGACGGCAATTTGATTCGCGCAAAAAAACTTTCTCGCACCAAAAAAGATCCTGATTCCAACATCGAAAAAATCTTAAACTTAGGATTTGTCGGCGAGCCTTACGCGATTGATCCAGAAATTCTCAGCATGTTTGAAGATACCGACATCATCCCAGTAATTGCTCCAATTGGCATTGGTGATAATGGTGAAACTTACAACATCAATGCTGACACTGCGGCGGGCGCTATTGCGTCAGCTTTGCATGCTTCAAAATTGATTATTCTCTCTGATGTTAATGGCGTGATGTTGCCAAATGGCGAGCTGGTTAGTCATCTAAATATCGCAACTGCCAAGCAAATGATTCAAGACGGAATTATTACCGGCGGCATGATTCCAAAAATTGAAACTTGTATTAATGCGCTTGAAGGAAATGTGGCTTACGCGCACATTTTAAATGGTGGCGTCGATAATATTTTGTTGATGGAAATTTTTACTGAGAGTGGTGCTGGGACGATGATTTTGTAAGGTTAATCGAACTAAATTATATAGATCTCTGAGCAAAGCTTAAGCTTTGCTCAGAGATCTATAACTTTTTTAACTCCGAACAATATTAATAACTTCTCTCTGCGGCAGAGAAATCTGAATATTATTCTCCTTAAACTTACTCCAAATACTAATCATCACATCACTCTTTGGTCTCATGCGCCCTTCCACAATATCACTGACCCAGAAATAAAGTTTAAACTTCACATCATATTCACCAAAGTCAGTAACGACGCATTCGGCTTCTGGATAGTTTAAGCAGCGTGGATTTTCTTTAGCGCAGCACAGCATAACTTCACGCACCTTTTCCAAATCAGATCCGTAAGCCACGCCAACATTTATTTCAACGCGAGCGCGGTTGTTGGAGTAAGTCCAATTCGTAACTTTGCCGATGATGAAATCTTCATTTGGAATCATGATTTCTTTGCCATCAACACCTTCAACTAAAGTGTAGCGCCCGCCGAAATGTTTGATGGTGCCGTAAATATTGCCATTATCGATTTCAACAATATCGCCAATTTCTACTGATTTTTCGACCAGCAAAATAATGCCGCTGATAAAATTCGAGGCGATTTTTTGCAAACCAAACCCAATACCCACACCAACCGCACCACCAATTACGGTGAAGGTTGTCATGTCGACACCAAAGGTTTTTAGCAGCGCAATAATCACCACCGCATAAACCAAGATGTCGATGAATTTGCTGATGATTCCTTTGGTGCTGCTTTTGATGGTTTTGGAGTTATCGAGGTAAGATTTGCTTTTTTTGGTGATTAAAGTTGAGAGCCAAAAAACAATCAAAAGCACAATAATGGCTTTGATGACGATATATACCGAGATTCGCACTGCTCCTATTCTAAAAGCATATTCATCAAGAAATAACACAGCAGAATCAAACAGCCCAAAAATATCTAAAACCAAAGCCGGCATTAAGAAAAATCCGGCGAGATTAGCAACAAAAGTGTTGTTAGAAGAGATGCGTAAAAAGCGCAAAAAGAAGAATAGCGCGATCAGTTTAAACGTGGTGGCAAAAACAATCGTCTCTTTGAAAAACTCCGAATAAATTGAAAGCCCCAGCCCCAAAAAAATCACCGCAAAACTTGGATAAAGCAGCGGAATCACGTAGCGTGTAACTAGACGATTTAGCGCGATATTTTTTTTCAGGGTCGAGGCAATAATCGCCGGTAGCAAAAATTTGCGACTGATTTTGTAAAATAAATAAGAGACGAGAAAACAACCAATCAAAGCCAGCGATTGCCAGTAGAAGCTTGAGCTGGCAATAGTTTTTTCAATGACATCGAGAATTTTATTGTAGTCGATTGTGTCTTTCATTGTTGATTTTGATTGTTTGCTTAAGCGACTTATCTCCTATTCACCTTGTCCTGAAGTATATCCGCATTTTCCGTTAAACAGATAAAGCCCCTCATATTTGACGAAATCAAATTTTTTCTCATTCAAAACTCCCAGCATGTCGATGATGTTTTGATGCGAGATTGTTTTGCTGGCGTCAATTATTTCGTTGCTCGATTTTCCAGTAATTCCTTTGCCAATGAAGCGCAAAACAGTCAGACCTTTATTGTAATTTGGCATCATGTGCTGATCACTCAAAGGCCACATTAATAAGCCTTTGGCGCTAATCATTTTCACTTCAAGCTCAGAGCTTTCCATGGTTTTAAGAAGCGCTAAAAGATCAGAAAATTCCTGCTGCCAATCGATGAATAAATCAAAACCAATCAAAGATTTAACTTCAGAAACGTAAGCAGATTCTTCTGAACTAATCGCAGTTTTTTTGGTGGCGTTAGCGAAATTTGCCACTTTCAACATCGCAGGTTTTTGGCCTAAATTAGCAATCACAGCTTGGGTGAATTCTTTGGTTCCAACTTTCTTTTTGCTGGTTGCGGCGCTGTATACATCTGGCGTGTGCAAACCGTCTTCAATGGTTTTGTAAAGGGCGTTACGAATTTTATTAGCAACTTCACTTTGACCCAAATGCACCAACATCATCACTGCAGCGTGAATCAAGCCAGTTGGATTAGCCATGTCTTTTCCAGCAATATCTGGCGCTGAACCGTGAATTGCTTCAAACATAGCGTAATCTTTTCCGATATTGGCAGATCCCGCCAAACCCACAGAACCCGAGGTTTCAGCAACTACGTCGGAAATAATATCGCCGTAAAGATTCATCGTCACCACCACGTCAAAAATTTCTGGCTTGGCGGCAAGGCGCGCTGTTCCTATGTCGATGATGTAATGATCGTTTTCAATTTGCGGATATTGCGCCGCGATTTCGTTAAAAACTTTATGAAAAAGACCATCCGTCATTTTCATAATATTGTCTTTCGAAAAACAGCTGACCTTCTTGCGACCATTGGCTACAGCGTATTCAAAAGCGTAGCGAATAATTTTTTCGCAACCCAAACGCGTCACCAATTTTAAACATTGGTAGGTTTGATCGGTTTGGCGATGTTCAATTCCGGCGTAAAGATCTTCTTCATTTTCACGCACAATCACCACATCCATTTTTGGAAATTGCGTGGTGATAAAAGGATGAAAAGCGGCGATTGGACGCACGTTAGCAAATAGCCCCAATTTTTTACGCAAAGTCACATTCAAACTTTTGTAACCTCCTCCTTGCGGAGTTGTAATCGGCGCTTTTAGCAAAATTTTTGTCGCCGCTAAATCTTCCCAAGCCGATGGCATCAGGCCAGAATTAAAGCCTTTCTCGTAAATATTTTTGCCAACTTCGATGATGTTAAATTTCAAATCAGCTTTGGCTTCTTTTAGAATTTCTAAAGTGCTTTCCATAATTTCAGGGCCGATGCCATCGCCATACGCAACTGTGATAGTTTGAGTCATTTTAAAATTGATTTTTGGTTTAGGAATAAACTAGGTTGGAGCCTTCATTTTTGGGCTTAAGCAAACAATATTCAACCCTTACTTACGCAGTGCTAGAACTACAAAGAAACATTGAAGAAAAGAGATTGATTTGGGGCAGCAAACTCGAAAATTTTTTATTAAAAAAGCTCACCGCTTTGGGCATTTTTTTTAGCAAAATCTTTGCCGCAAAATCCTGCGCTTTCTTTGGCACTTTAGCAATTGTTGCAGTCAGCATTTTAATCAGATCAACGCGCGACATTGGCCATGATTCCGGCGCTTACTTAGACATGGCAGCAAAACTTTTAGCCGGCGGAAAATATTACCAAGATTTTTTCGAAAGTAATTTTCCGCTCGCCCTTTGCATCACTGTGATTCCGGTTTTTTTTGCCAAAATTTTTGCCATCAGCCCAATTATCGCCTCAGAAATTTTTGTTAACTTGGTGGGAATTTCGGCAATTTATTTTTCTGCTAAAATTCTAGAACGCTCCAATATTTCTAAGGATCGCACCACTTTTAATCTGATTATTTTAAGCTTTGCCGTCGGATTTTTTCTGCGTACCTTCACACTGCAATTCAACGAATTTGCGACTAAATCGACTTATCTTTTAGCCTTTGCAATTCCCTATATTTCTTACCAATTTTTAAATCAGACTAAAAAATCTGACCAAATTTTAATCGGCATACTTGCCGCGCTTCTATTTTGTCTCAAACCTCATTACGGAATTTTAGTAATTGTTTTCGAACTAACAAAATTACTCGAGAAGAAATCGATAAAACCGGCTTTTTGTCTGAGAAATTACACGACAATTTCACTGCTGCTTTTTTATTTGCTGATCTTGTTTAAATGCTTTCCTGATTTTATCGCCGCCCTTCCCGCCCTTTCTGATTCTTATTACAGAACTTATTCAAGTACGCTTACAGTACGGTTCTTTTTCATGCTGCGCGAAGATTTATTTCCGGTTTTTTTACTGATTTTTTTGAGCTTCTTTTTGGTGAAGCAAAATCAATTTTTACGTCCACTTTTTTTGGCGTCTCTTGCTTCGGGTTTTTTAATCATTTTAGAAATGATTGCCGGCTACGACCAAAGGTTCGCCTTCTATTCTTTATCTTTGCCGCTGTTGCTTTTGCTTGGGGTTTTATTGCTAAAAAACAACTACATCAACTGGCGACGCGACGGAGTTATTTTATTAATAATTTTAATCGGATCGCAATTCGATGCGACAATTTTTGCTAAAGTAGTTTTTAATTCTGGCGCCTTTTGGTGGGTGATGGTTTTGATTTTATCAGCGAAATGGCGTGAGATTTTAAAAACTCCAAAGGTCCCAATAAGTTTACAATTTCTATTACCCCACAATCTATTCTCATGGCTCTATTTTATTGGCCTGACGATCTTAACCATCAGCCTAACTGCACAAAAAGAATATAATGATTGGCCATGGCTTTTTGCCACGATCATTCTGATTTTGTTGATTATTTTTTATCAAAAACTGCACGAGAAAACTTACGGCAAAAAAGAATTTTCGGCTTTTTCTTCCGCAGTAATTACAATAATTTTTGCCTATTTAGTCAGCTTGCATCTGGTTGGAATTTTCAATCTTAACAGCTCCAGAGCCTACATTTACAAATCGCCCAACAATCTAAATAATCAAATAGTCAGGCAAATCAAAAGCGCCACTCGCGAAAATGACGAGATCGTAATCATTTCAAACCGAATCGCCGCGACTTATCCCGTAAGCAATTACACAAAAAAATCGAATCATTTACCATCGCTGCATCTTAGCCCGCTTTATGAAAAAATTAGCGGCTCAAATAAAATGAGCGAGTCCGACAACTATTTGTTTTCTAGGCTGAAGCAACAAATTGAACGCAAAGAAAATAAATTAATTTTTGTCCAAAAAAATCAGATTAGCTTTGACCGCTGCGCCATAAATTTTCTCGAATATTATTTGCGCGACCCTGAATTTAAAAAAGTTTTTTTAGAGAATTACGTTTTTCTCAACCAAATAATCACGCTGCAAAAAGCCGAAAAAGAAGTAAAATTTTTTGATGATAATAAAACTTTAGAATTGCCTCAAAGCACTGATTTCATTGACGCTGAAGTTGAGGTTTATATTAAAAAAAATGACCAATAAAAATTTTTTTCACTCAAATTTTTTTCTAAATTTTGCCTGTAGCATCATTTTTTTGCTCAGCATTCTTTTGCGTTCACAAATCGACATTGGCGCTGACACCGGAATTTATTTAAATTTGGGGAAAAAAATTGCGCGGGGTGGCAAATATTATTACGACTTTTTTGAAAGTAATTTTCCGCTGTCATTTTACTTCTACGCCGCGCAGTACCAACTATCTCAATTGCTGCATCTAAGCCCAATTATTCTTTCTGAGATTGTTATTAATTTTCTAGCCCTTGCCGCAATTTTTTGGTCGGCGCAAATCTTAAAAAAAACCACGCTCTACCAAAATAAGGCCCATTACAATTTGCTGATTGTCAGTTTTTTTCTGGGGTTTTTTTTACGTCCCTACGCTTTGCAAATCGGCGAATTTGGCACTAAAACCAGCCTACTTTTAATCGCGCTTTATCCTTATTTGGCATTTTCTTTTGAGAGAAAAACCATCCTCACCAAAAAAGAATTAATCCAGCGTGGATGCTTGATGGGATTGATACCATGCATTAAACCGCATTACCTAATTTTGATTTTATTCATTGAGTTAAAATATTTTTTTCAAAAGAAGACAGCCTCACATCTCGACAAATTTATCATGGCCTTGATTGGCGCGATCTATTTGTTTTTGATGCTAAAATTCACTCCAGAATTTTTTGAATTTATCGTGCCGATGTGGCCAAAAACCTACTCCGCTTACGATGATTTATCAGTCTTTGTAGAAAATTTATGGCGCCATCTTGGTTCAAGAATCGCCATTTTTTCTTTAATTTTTTTAATTTTCTCACGCCTCAAACCCGATCCCAATGACAAAATTCTAATCTTGTTTTTTCTTGGCGCATCTTCGCTGATCTTACTAGAAAACATTGGCACAGTTGATCAAATCACAATATTTTTTGCAGCAGTTACAACCTGCTTTTTAAAATTTATTTTTGATCTGGTTAAATCGAAACAAATTCGACTTTCTAAAAATCTCTTCATCATTTGCGGCGTAGCTTTTTTGCCGATGTTTGATTTGGAAATGTTGCCCGTCGCAATTTTTGGCGTTGGCGGAATCATCAATCTTTGGTGGGTTTTGGCGCTAGTTTATCCTTTCATTTTGGTCAAAAAATCTCTGCGCAAGAATTTAGCTTTTGTGGCGCTAATTTTAGCTTTATTTTTGATCACAATCCTTTCTGCACAAGCCTTTGGCGGCTCAGCTTACGTTGCGATTAATCTCTGCAGTTTATTGGTGGTTTTGTTTTTCTTCGAACGCAAATTTTTACCCAAATTTTCACCACTTTCAATTTTTGTAATTTGCTCAGTAATTTCGTGTTTATTCTACGCTTACATAAGTTCAATCGTTGACAGCATCCGCGGCAGTAAAAACACTTTTCCAAATAAATTATCCGACATGGTGGCTTATTATTCTCACGAATTTGCGCCGCAAAAAACTGACGGGATTTTGATGATTTCAATTTTAAACGCTCATCAATTTCCACTGATTAATTATTTAGAAAAAACCGATTACCAAAAATATCATGTGGCTTCAATTCAGGCAAACAAAGGCTTAGCTGGAAATGCTAAAATGTTTGCAACTGATGATTTAGATCAGGTTCTTACTCTTTCTTATCTTTTTGATGATGTGAAAAATCAGGTAAAAAATCCTAACGTCAAAGTGATTTTTATTAATAACACGCCGGATGCTTTAGACAAAAAAGACCGCTGCCTAATTGGCACTTTGGAATATTATTTTTTAGATCCGCTTTTTAAGAAAATGTTTTTGCAAAATTTTCATTTCGAAAATCAGGTCATTCTTTTGCGTAAAATTTCCGATCCAAAAACCATAAATTTAACTCGAGAAAAAACTATATTTGATGAGGTAAAGCCAACAACCGTAATAGTTGAGCATGATTTTGAGGTTTACGTAAGAAATGAAAAAAAATAAATTTTGGCAGAATAAATTTCTAATCGCCTTGCTTGCCGGAGGATTTTGCAGTCTGGCTTTTGCGCCTTTGCATTTTTTTATTGCGGCGCCGATTTCTTTGTCGGTTTTTTACGTGTTGCTCGAAAAAGCCAAAAAAAGAAAAGAGATTTTTTGGCTCGGTTTTGCTTTCGGCTTTAGTTATTTTTTGACCGGAATTTATTGGATCGCAATTTCGCTTTTGGTCGATGCGGCGAGTTTTGCTTGGCTGATTCCCTTTGCTCTCACCTTAATTCCATCAGCTCTGGCGCTTTATTTGGCATTGTTTGCTCTTAGTTACAAATTTTTGCTGAAGAAATTTAATCTTACTTTCAACTACCAGAAAATTGCCATTTTTTCTTTGTGCTGGGTCTTGTTTGAAATTTTGCGCTCTGAACTTTTCACCGGATTTCCGTGGAATTTGCTTGGTTACGTTTGGATGTTCGACATTCATTTTGCCCAAACTGCCAGCATCTTTGGTATTTACGGGCTCAGTCTTTTTGCGGTTTTAATTTCGCTATTTCCGATTTTCTTTCTCTATAAAAATACCCTTTGGGACAAGGTCTCAGCTTTTTTGCTGATCAAACTTTTAATCACGATTGCGATTTTTGGTTATTTGCGCGTTGATGAATTTGCTCTAAAAAGCGACAATAAAGTCAAGCTGCGTCTGGTTCAGGCTAATATTAAGCAAGAGATGAAATGGAACGGTGAAGAAAAATATCAAAATCTTTTAAAACATATCGAGCTGACAAATTCAAAAAGTCTCAAAGATATTTCGGCAGTGATTTGGTCAGAAACTGCCGTGCCTTACGCAATTGAAGAAGGCTCTGAATTGTTGACCAAGCTGCGCGAAGCAACTCCGCCAAATGGCGTTTTAATTACGGGCGCACTGCGTCTGGGCTATGGCGACAAAAGCAAAACCTGGGTTTCAAACGCCTGGAATAGTGTATTTACCTTAAATCAAAATGGCGTGCTCAATGCCTACGACAAGCACCATTTGGTGCCGTTTGGAGAGTATATACCTTTGCAAAAATATTTACCTTTCATTGAAAAAATCACTGAAGGCGCCATGGGTTTTAGTGAAGGTGAAGGGCCTCAAACAATTGCGGGACAAGGCTTTTCATTTAGTCCGCTAGTTTGTTACGAAGTAATTTTTTCTGATGAGGTGGTAAATAAAAATTCTCGTCCTGACTTATTGGTTAACCTTACCAATGATGCGTGGTTCGGCAATAGCTCTGGCCCTTATCAACATTTTGACATGAGCAAAATGCGCTCAATTGAATATGGAATTTCGATGGCGCGAGTTGCTAATACTGGCATCACGGCATTTATCGATCCGTTTGGTCGAGTGATAGATAAAATCAATTTGAATCAATCTGGGATAGTTGATGTAAATTTAATCGAGAATCTTGATCCAACAATGTATGGGAAATATAGGTATGGACCCTTGCTGCTACTTACTGTAGCAACATTGTTATTCCTAATCCTTTTAACCAAGAGCTCCCATGTTATTAGACAAAATCACACCCGTTGATATTCACATCGCATCCAAGCTTCGTGAGCTTCGTTTAGTTTCAGGCTTAAGCCAAGAGAAGCTGGGAGAGCTTGTGGGAGTAACCTTTCAACAAATTCAAAAATACGAAAAAGCTAAAAATAGAATCTGCGCCAGTCGTCTTTTTGAATTTTCACAAATTCTTGAAAGACCGATGGACGCTTTCTTCGAAGGCCTCAAAGCCGACCGCAGCTATTACAATTACGATTTTAAGCCAAGCAAGAAACAAGAAAAAAATCTGACCTCCTTCAATAAAGAGCTGCTACCACTAGTTCGTGCTTTTAACCGCATCGAAGATCCCCAATCAAAAAAACACCTCGTAGCACTTGCCACATCAATTGCTAGGGCCAAGGAAAAGAAGATTAAGCACGCTTATTCTTAGAAGTGGTCAACAATCTTCTGGGCTTGCGAGATCAACTCTAAAAAGAACTTCTCATTTTCGGCTTTGGCAGCGAAGCAACTTTTATAAGCCTTAAAATTCACCTCATCGCTTTTATTTTCCGCCCAAGCTTTTTCGCAGGCATCAATTTGCATGGCTAGATTTTCGCTCTCGGGATCTAGGTCAATTTTAGCGGCAAAAATTTTATCGGCGCGGGTTGTAATGACGATCAAACTATTTGGTGGAAAGGCGCCGATATCTTGAGCATTTAGCACTAGAAAGGCGCGAGAAATTTTGAGATCAGTGCTTTTAATCGGTAGTTCTAAATATCCGCTAAAAGCAGCGTCATTATTGAAAATTTGCGAATAGAATTTATCGGATTTGAACAGATTTTCAAAATCTTTCGGCAGCTCTTTATGATTGGATAGATAGTCGGTGAGAATTGTTTTAGTGGTGACGAAGAAGATTTTTTTATCTGAGATAAAATTTAACCCATCAACATTGCCGTAAAGGTTAGTGCCATCATCGTAAGGCGAGAGAGCTAAATTAATTTCTCCAAACTCACTAGAAAATTTTATCGGACCAATCGCCTAGGCTAAAAGTTTTTCTAACCGCGTCAAAGCATCGTTTTCTTCTTTTTCGGCGCTGGCATCAACATCTTTGCGCGAATATTTTTTTATAAATTCATTGCGAGATTTTATTTACAGATCTTCTGCGTCCGAGCTACGCGATTCGGCGGCAAAAATTGTCAGTGCGGTAATAAAAATTAGACTGAATTTCAGAAACATGGCACTCCTTAAATTATTCTTACGGCAACTCCGTTTTGATTTAAAAAATCCTTCGCTTGCTTGATCGAATATTCTTTAAAGTGAAAAATTGAAGCTGCCAAAACCGCTGAGGCACCAGCTTTGATGCCGTCGCGCAAATGTTCTAAATTTCCCACACCACCCGACGCAATCACCGGAATTGTAACTTGGGAAGCGATTTTTTGCAGCAGTTCCAAATCGTATCCTGACTTAGTGCCGTCTCTATCCATTGAAGTCACCAGCAATTCTCCAGCGCCCAAAGCTTCAGATTTTTTGGCCCATTCAATGGCGTCAATGCCGGTTGGAGCTTTGCCGCCGTGGGTGAAAATTTCGTAATTACCACTTGAGTTTTTCTTAGCATCAATTGCTACAACCACGCATTGCGCGCCGAATTTATTTGAGGCTTCTGAAATTAAATTGGGGTTTTTAATCGCGGCACTATTTACCGAAACTTTATCAGCGCCGCATTTGAGTAAGTTAGAAAAATCCTGAATTTCTTTAATGCCGCCACCAACGGTGAAAGGGATGAAACAGACCTCAGCAACTTTTTTTACGACATCCAAAATAACGCCGCGATTTTCTTCAGAGGCTGCAATATCAAGAAAGCAGAGTTCATCCGCACCTTGTTCGTAATAGAATTTTGCTTGAGCTACGGGGTCACCAGCATCGATGAGATTTTCAAAATTTATACCTTTAACCACGCGACCTTTTTTAACGTCAAGGCAAGGAATGATGCGGGATTTTAGCATTGGTTTGGATGATTATTTTCGATGTCATGCTGAGCTTGTCGAAGCATGATTCGGGGAGGCTAGAATCATGCTTCGACAAGCTCAGCATGACAATGAATTAGTGAGAGAAAAACTTTAAAGCATCCGTTTCAAAACATCATTTTCTGGTTTGTCAAAAAAACGATGTTTGATTACAGCCAAGATGTGAACTGCAACAAGCCCAAGCAAAGCATAGGCGCAAAGTTCATGAGCTTCAGCGAAAATTTTTCCTAATTCGAAATTTCTCTCAAGTAACATTGGCAATTCTAGAGAAAATAAATGCACCGGAAAGCCAAAAGAATTCGACATTAAATAGCCCGAAAGCGGTACGCAAAGCATCAAAACATAAAGACCAAAATGACCTAGATGCGAGAGAATTTGTTCAGATTTTTTGATAGTTTCGGGAAGCGCTGGCGCTTTGTTGATGAAGCGATTGAGGATTCTGATAAAAACCAAAATCAAGGCAATGGTGCCCAAAGATTTATGCAGAGAATAAATTTCTAAATGATTCGGTGCGTCTTTTGGTAAAAACTCAGTCATGTAAATACCAAGACCCAGAATAAATAAAATAACCACCGCCATTAGCCAGTGAACGATGCGAGAAGGCAGTGAGTATTTTTTCATAATTAGAATGATCTTTTTTGTTCAGAAAGTTCGTAACATTCGAGCGTATCTTTTTCTTTAATGTCTTCGTAATTCTCGAAAGCAACACCACATTCAAAGCCACTTTTAACTTCTTTGACATCGTCTTTGAAGCGTTTGAGGGTTTTGAGAATGCCGTCGTGAATTACTACATTGTCGCGAAGCAATCTAACGCGAGCGCTTCTTTTGATAAGGCCGTCAGTAACGTAAGTTCCGGCGATTTTTCCAGAGCCAGAAACTTTGAAAATTTGTCTGATTTCGGCTTGGCCCAAATAATCTTCTCTTTGCACCGGATTCATCATGCCAGAAAGCAATAGCTTCAAATCGTCAGTCAAATTGTAGATGATTGAATAGTAGCGAATATCGACATTTTTTAGACGCGCCATTTCTTTAGCAGATGCGTTAGCGCGCACATTAAAACCAATGATGATCGCGTCAGAAGCTGCGGCCAAATTAATGTCGCTTTCAGAAATGCCGCCAGTTGCCATGTGAACCACTTTAACGCCAACTTCTTCATTATTTAGTTTAGCAACGCTGCCATTGATTGCTTCAGCTGAGCCATGCACGTCGGCTTTAATAATGATGTTGAGATATTTCATTTTGTCGGTGCCCGACTGTTTGAAAATATCGCTCATTGATTTCACAGAATTTCTTAGAGCTTTTTCTTCTTTTTCTTTGCGTAAACGGTAAGAAATAATTTCACGAGCTTGTCTTTCTTCATCAACTTCCATGAATTTATCACCAGCATTTGGGGCGTTATCTAGACCCAAAATTTCAACCGGAACTGAAGGAGTTGCTGCTTTAACAATTTTTCCAGAGTCATCCGACATTCTTCTAACTTTACCAAAAGCGGTTCCCACAACAATTAGGTCAGAAGTGTTCAAAGTGCCTCTTTGCACGAGAAGAGTTGCAACTACACCTTTACCTGGATCGATTCTTGACTCAAGAACCACACCACTTGCTTTACCTTCATAAACACTTTCCAAATCTAGAACTTCGGCTTGGAGCAAAATTGCTTCTTCAAGCTTGTCGAGATTTAGTTTATTTTTTGCTGAAACATTAACAAACATTACGTCACCACCCAAATCTTCCGACACGATGCCGTGGGCGAGAAGTTCGTTTTTAACACGAGTTGGATCGCCACCCGGTTTGTCGATTTTATTCACCGCAACAATGATTGGAACTTTCGCCGCTTTCGCGTGGCTAATTGCCTCAATGGTTTGCTCTTTAACGCCGTCATCAGCCGCTACAACAAGCACCACGATGTCGGTAACATTCGCACCCCTGGAGCGCATTTCAGAAAATGCTTCATGGCCCGGAGTATCGAGAAAGGTAATGAATTTGCCTTCTTTAGTTTGAATGCGTGAAGCGCCGATATGTTGCGTAATGCCACCATGCTCACCCTTAACCACGTCAGTTTCACGCAAGGCATCAAGCAATGAAGTTTTGCCATGATCAACGTGACCCATGATAGTTACGATTGGTGCGCGATGTAATTTTTCAGCATTGCTGTCATCAACATGATCCAAAACATTTTCCACGTCAGAGTGAGAAACACGTTTGGTAGTGTGACCAAATTCACCGATGATGATTTCTGCAGTATCGGCGTCAATTGCTTGATTGCCGGTTACAACAACGCCCATGGTGAAAAGTTTTTTCACCACGTCACCAGTTTTTTCTGACATACGATCAGCCAGTTCTGAAACCGTGATAAGCTCAGGCAAATCAACTTCGCGTGAGATTTTTTTATATTCTTTTTGATCGTCTTGTTGCTGCTTGAATTTGCCTTTTTTTCTTCTGCGGCCGCCATCTGAATCATCTGAATTGCCATCGATGATGTAGGTCATTCTTCTAGAATTGGTGTTGCCACGGCTCTCTTTGAAAGATGGTTTACCTTTTTTTAGATCTTCTTCAAAAGTCTTTACTGGCGCTTTAGCAAAGATGGTAACTGGTTTTTTTGGCGCTCTTTTTTCTTTTTCGATTCTTTCTTTTTCAAGACGCTCTAGTTCTGCTTTTTTTCTTTGCTCAACAAGTTTCTCGCGCTCTTCTTTTTCGCGATTGGTAACTGCGATACTTTGTCTGATTTTATTTCTAACGTCGAAATTATCTGAATTATAATTTGGATCAGGTTTTTTAACTAGATTGGTTGGTTTTTCTTCAACTACCTCTTCAACCACCACTGGAGCAGCTTCAACTACAACTTCCACCACTTCTTTTTCTTCTAATTTTGCTTCTAATTTTTTCTCAGCGATTTTGCGATTTTCTTTGGCCAGTTTGCTGAGAATTTCGTGGGTTTTAATTTCTTCATTAACGCTGTGCGATTCCGAAACTGCTTTGATTCTGGCGGCAAATTCGCTGTTACTCAAATTAGTTGATCTTGTCTCTTCAGGACGCGCCTCTTTTTTGCGACCTTTGATTGTCACTTGCACTGAAGAGCTGCTAACCTTTTTGTTTTCAGCAGCTTTTGGCGCAACGCCTGCAGCGTTTGCCGTTGGCAGCTTTAATGTCAGTTTTAAGCGAGTAGCGCCTTTATTATCTTGTTCGGTCATTGCAATAAGAGGTAAGAATTAGGGGTCGAATTTTTGGTGGCTTAAAAAGTTCGCGAACTAGTCGCGAACTATTTTAGAAAGCAGTTTTTTGTAAATATTCTTCAGCACGACGCTTAATTTCTTGCGCGATTTCTTCGTCAAATCCTTCGATTGATCCGATCTCAGAAATCTCAGCTTGAGCTAGATCTTCAACACTCAAGAAGCCTTCAGAAGCGAGAAGGTTAGCGATCATATCTTCAACGTCGAGAGTTTCGACGAATAGTTTAGAAGCTTGGTTGAATTCTGTAGTTCTTCTAGCTGATTCTTGCTCGTCAGTCATTATGTCGATTTTGTAGCCGACCATTTTTGAAGCGAGTTTAACATTTTGTCCGCCACGTCCAATTGCAAGGCTTAGCTGGTCTTCAGCAACTACAACTTCGATTAAACCATTTTCTTCATCGACAACAACTTTTGAAACTTTTGCTGGCGTCAAAGCGCTAATTACAAGTTCAGCAACATTTGGCGACCATTTCATAATGTCAATTTTTTCACCGCGCAATTCAGCACTAACTGATTGAACGCGACTTCCGCGAATACCAATGAATGAACCGATAATATCAATATCGTCACGACGTGACCAGATCGCGATTTTAGCGCGAGAACCCGCGTCACGAGCCACTGCTTTAACTTCGATATTGCCGTCGTAGAGTTCAGGAACTTCTTGTTCGAAAAGTTTAACCAAAAATTGTGGGTGAGTACGCGACAAGAAAATTTGCGCGCCGTGCGGTTCTTTGCGAACGTCTTCAATGTAGCAACGCATGCGGTCACCAACGCGAAAAGATTCTCTTGGAATCAAGCCACTTTCGTGAATTACAGCTTCAAAGCCATCCACTTCCATTACGATGTTTTTCAAACCAACTTTTTTCACCGAAGCGCTGACGATATCGCCCAAACGATCTTTGAATTCGTTGTATTCTTTATTTTTCTCAGCTTCTTTTACTTTGCGGATGATCTCATTTCTAGCAACTTGCGCCACTACGCGGTTTAAATCAATTGGCGGCAATTCTTGCACCACTGAATCGCCGATTTCGGCATTCTTGTCTTCAAGTTTTGCGTGCTTCAAAGAAATTTGCGTGCGCACTTCAAAATCTTCGGTGTCGCCTTCAACAACTTGTAATTTATTGAACAATTTGATCTGCCCAGATTTTTTATCGATGCGGCATTCAATATCCAAATGGCTACCATATTTTTTCTTCGCAGCAAGCTTCAGGCCTTCTTCCATGGCCTCAATGATTTCATGAAGCGCGATACCTTTTTCATGCGCGATATTTTCAGCAACCAACAGAATTTCCTTGTTGCCCATGATAGTTAAATTACTTGCCATATTTGATTGATTAAAAGTTGAGAGAGTGGGGAATTACAGCGTTTCAAAGTGGTGATCTAATGAATGGGCGTGCAAGTTATTTTGAGAAAGTTTGAAAGCAACAGGTGAATGAAGAGGGTTTGTTTTTTGGAATAAAATTCTTCAAAGATGGTTGAATGTAGTAATCGTGGCAAAGCCATCTTTTTCAAAGATAGCTTTGCCATTCGGTTTCAAGATTTATTTTCTAAAGTTCATATTGTTTCGTAAAATTATTTGGAACCTTAGGTTCTGAGGCAGAAGTTTTTGGTGTTGCTTTTTGATAATCTTCTACCATGAATTTTAGGTTTTCTTCAATTAAAGAAGATTCACAACGATGTAACAACAAGTCTATTATCTGATTTGAGGTTACTTCATCTGTTATGCCTAAATTTTTATTGCCAAATGCTTGTCTCAGAGCAAATGGTCCTGTTGCGTCAGCACCGTTATCTAAAAGTAGTTTAATGGTTTCAGGAGGGAGTTTCTTTGAAACTGCTTGGCTTAGAATATCGCATTTGTTGTCTGGTTGGTTTAATATTTCAGCTCCTCTTTTTAGAAGAAATTCAATGGTTTTAGTTGAGTTTTTGGCATCAATTGCCATGCCAATGGTAGTGCCAAATGGATTATTACAAGAATCCGGATTTCTTATTAGAGCTCCTTTTTCTAAAAGTAGTGCGATAACACTAATCGGCGCATTGGATTTTAATGCTGTGCCTAGTGAAGTGTGATCATCACCATAGTCGGCATTATTATATATCTTAGCTCCCAAATCAAAAGCACTTTGAACTCGAGCAAGCTGATTAGATTCTGTCCCAGCTCTAGATTGTATGGCTTCAGTTAAAGCAACGCTAAGGAACCTCTGAACAACCCACAAATTCCTCACCACGCAACTGAGAATTTTTAGATTTTCCAAATCCAAAAAAATTCCCTCAGTTTTTACCATAATTTTCTCGCAAAATCAGCCAATATTTTAGCCAACCTTGTTACTTTTGTGGTT
>CANEVP010000016.1 GCA_947442475.1 Rickettsiales bacterium | reverse complement strand
TAGCCTCTTGGCATAATTTCTCCTTAAAAATTGATGGATTAAAATTAACCAGCAGAAGTGAAAACTTAAGCTGGGATTTCATCAATTTGGAGAGGGAGAGAGTGTCTTAAAAAAGGGGGGCATTGCCCTTGGTTCAAAAGCAACAACTTCAAATTGTTTCACCAGTGGTGAGACATTGTAAATTGCTAGAAACAGCACGCGCTAAGGGGAGTAACCACAGGAACCGGAAATTATTGTAGCGTGAGTATCTTGTTAAGAAATCAATTCCAAGGCAAAGATAATTTTTACTCTTCACATTCAGGATATTGCTCTGGCGCCTTTCCAACCATCTCTATCACTTTTGGATATTTTACTTTTATAGTTGGATCTAGTGAATCCTTACACTCAACTAAAAACATCCAGTCATCGCCATAGTCAAAAAGGAAAAGCATTTTTTTCTTTGGCTCAAAAACATCACATATTTTTACTTTTTTTACACCTTTTTTCCCTGGCTCAGGTCCTTCCATATCAATAAAAAGTTCGTAAATCTCATCGCTGTCATATTGATTCTTAAGATTGCTGTAAAATCCAAAGGCGTGATCGAAGTCAAAACCAAAAGCCTTAACAATAGCTGAGGCTAAGTTATACAAGGATTTGCCTCCCTCTATTTCGATGATGCGGTATATTTTTTTATCCAAAGATATTTTGAGTACAAAAATTTTGTTTTTCATAAAAAATTATTGTTTGAGTTGACGCTTAATTGCCTAATTGTTGTTGTAAATTTATCAACTTCTCTGATCTATCCCAGAATCTCTGTTGTCATAGATTCAAGATAAAAATAGATCAAACTGTGTAGAGCCTCAACCCCGAGGGTAATATTCACAATTGGCTCATGATGAAAAATTCTATTTCTCAGCTTCCTGATATTTTATAAATCAGCGCGGATCTTCTTAATGTTGAGAACCAAACCAGTATTGATACTTAAAGTGTGTGTATATTGTGTGCATAGACCTTGGTTGCCCAATACTCTAAATGCCTCTTGAGGGCTCAAATTCTCAAGTTCTTATCAGAGCACGGCGCCAAGGTATTTTTTTGTCCAAAATTAGGTAAAGCTGCATATCTGAAGAATTCTGATCCACTTTGGTGAATCATTCCTAAATTTTCCATCCAACTTAGAACACTCCGTAGCAACGTCATTGTGTTTATAAACACAAATGTTTATAATTACTATGTTAAATTAGGCTATTTTACTCAAATTTCGCTAGAAAGCATGTTGCTAATAGATTACATAAAAAATCACTACGGAGACAAGCGAGGAAATAAAGCCAATTTTCTACGTGACAACCCAGATATTTTACCTCAAGAGCTTAACCGGTGGATAAATGCTGAACTAAAAGTAAATCTGGAAACTGGCGAAATATACAAGCCAACCTCAAAGAAAATTAATCTGAAGAAAGAGGCGGTTGCTGCAATGTTGACACCCAAGGCAACTATTGAATGTGATAGAATCTTAAGTGACGAAGAAAGTAGGGGAGATAATAAAATTCACACACTCGTTCAAGCTATTTCAGAAGTCATCAATCGTCATTTTGCGGTACTTTCACATACTAGTGAAGTCTTTGAATACCAAACTGTATTTGAAGAATTAATGAACGAATTGTTAGAAAAAAAACTCATCACCTTACGCGTTTCCAAAAACTCCATTGCTGAAAGCAACCGCCTTTATATTCCACGGACAGATTATTATTGGTATGGCGGGGTTGTATTGGAAATGTTGGTCGCCACAGACACGGAGCTAGAGGCTTTGCACACAAAGAAAAAGTTTTTAGTTTGATTGAAAGAGGCGGAAAAGTTCGCTCTCAGCATGTTCAATTTGTGAACACAAAAACTTTAGTTCCAATCTTGAAAGAACAAGTTGCTGCTGAATCAATTATTATGACTGATGACGCGGGGCAATATCGTTTCTTAAACAAAGATTCAAAGAGCATACTGTAATTGCTCACAGCCGCAAAGAATATGTAAGGGGACAAATTCACACTAACACAATCGAGGGTGAAGATGGGAAATATTCTTCAGCTGATAAAGTGTTCCGCGATTTAAGAAAAAGAATTACTAAACCAAAAAAGAAAGTGATCAAAACCAAAAGTAAGTAACCGCAATGCCAACACACCACAGAATTATAGTTCCAGATCCAGTTAAAGTTGTGCTGCAAAAACAGGCTGATTTTATTGCTGAAAATGCAACGCGACCAGTTGCCTTAAAATGGCTGAGTGGAATTATTGCTGCTATTTCCTCACTTGCAGAATTTCTCGAAAGATTTGCACTCGCACCAGAAAATGAATATCTTGGACAAGAGCTTGGAGCCGAAATTCGTTACTTAATTTATAAAAAATCTTTCCGTGTAATTTTTGCAGTTAAGAAAAATGAAGTAAGAATTTTGAAGGTGAAACATTCAGCACAACAAATCTGATCAATCTAGTTATTGTCACGTAAGCTATACCAGAAACCAATAACCTACAAAAACCCAACAAACTCACCCAAAACATCTTCATAAAGCTCACGCTTAAAACCAACAATCGCCCCGATTATTTCGCTTTCAGCGATCCATTTCCAATCTGAAAATTCGGGATGCTCGGTGGCAATATTAATCGCCGCTTCATCGCCAATAAATTCAGCTAAATACCAGCGTTGTTTTTGGCCTAAATATTTGCCGCCCCAGAATTTTTTTTGCAGCTTGTAGGGCAGGTTGTAGTAGTGGTGCCCGTGACTTTTTCTTAGAACTTTGATGCTGGTTTCATCAATTCCGGTTTCTTCTTTGAGTTCGCGAAACATTGCAGCATCTTCGCTTTCGCCAACATCCAAGCCGCCTTGCGGCATTTGCCAAGCATCGGAGTTATTGTCGATTCTCTTGCCAACAAAAATTTCTTTGCGCGCATTAATTAGCATGATGCCAATGCCGCTGCGGTAAAGATAGTCGGGCTTTTCTTGAGATTTCTTCTGGCCTTGATTTGCTTGAGCTGACATTGACTTCAATTTAGGTTGGCCTTAAAAATTTTGTATAAATTCAAGTTAAAAATCCCCCTGCAAAAATCAAACATTGATCCATGAAATTTATCTCAACGCGTCTTGACGCACCCGCCCTTTCTTTTGAAGAAGTTGTCTTGCAAGGACTTGCAAGTGACGGTGGACTTTATGTTCCAGAATTTTTACCAAAATTCAGCGAACACGATATTTCGCGCATGAAAAAAATGACTTACGAAGAGTTGTTTTTCGAAGTGACGCGCCATTTTGTTGATGGTGAAATTGATGCAAAAACTTACCAAGGTTTGATCAGAAAATCTTACCAAAATTTTTCACATACCGCAATCGCGCCTCTAAAACAGCTGTCACACAACGAGTTTCTACTCGAGCTTTTTCACGGCCCAACTTTAGCTTTTAAAGATTTTGCACTGCAATTTTTGGGCAATCTTTTGGATTATTTTTTAACCAAACGTGGCGAAAAAATTGTTATTGTTGGCGCCACGTCGGGCGACACTGGGTCAGCGGCAATTCAGGGGTGTAAGGCTTGCGACAATGCCCAGATTTTTATTTTGTATCCGCATAATAAAGTTTCAGAAGTTCAAAGAAGACAAATGACCACAGTGCTTGCCGACAATGTTTTTAACATTGCAGTTGAGGGAAATTTTGACGATTGCCAATCAATGGTGAAAAAAATGTTTGCCGAAGAAAGCAGCGGCAAGGGCGCTTTTAAGGGCAAAAAAATGGTGGCAGTAAATTCAATTAACTTTGCCCGCATCATGGCGCAAATCGTTTATTATTTTTATGCGGCGGCGCGACTTGGTTGCGACGAAAAACATCCGCTTTCATTTGTGGTTCCAAGCGGAAATTTCGGTGATATTTACGCTGGATATTTAGCTAAAAAAATGGGTCTAAATGTGAATAAATTGGTGATTGCTACCAACTCAAACGACATTTTGGTGCGCTTCCTAAAATCTAATAATTACACAAAAGCTGCGATGGTTGAAACCATTTCTCCAAGCATGAATATTCAAGTTTCAAGCAATTTTGAGCGCTTGATTTTTGATGCGTACAAAAACCAAAGAATGGAAGAAAAATTTCCAAAATTAATGGCCGAATTTGAAAAAGATGGCGCGCTGAAAGTGAGCGATGAAATTCTAAAAAATATCCAAAAAACATTCGACGCTTACGCGGTTGATGACGCCACCACCAAAAAAACTATCAAAGACTTTTTTGATAAAACCGGTGAAACGCTTGATCCGCACACCGCAATTGGCGCTTTCGCGTCGCAAGAATTTATCAAAAGTAAAAATTACGAAGGTGAATTTGTGGTGACTTTGGCCACAGCTCATCCAGCGAAATTTCCTGATGCGGTGTTTGAAGCGGGTGCCCCAGCTCCGGCTTTGCCGAATTTCTTAAAAAATCTTTTTGCCGATAAAGAGAGGTTTGAAGTTATCGAAAATAATATTGATTTAGTGAGAAAATTTATTTCTGAGAGGGTGTAAAAATAATCGCATTACTGAACTCTTAGAACCTGTCCTTAAAAGGGCTCTAAGAAATTGCCTCAGTATTGCGGTTTCTAATGTTATTTAAATTCCCCCGCTTCCTGTCACCACGTCTTCACCACGGGGTCCACCTCGTCCAAGACTCGATTTTTTGGTTGTGACGAAATGGACCCCGTCGTGAAGACGGGGTGACAAGGGCGGGGTAATTACCAATGAATTAGGGTGCGCAGTGCCAAAGACGATATTATTTTTTTAAGAAAAATGGCGCAGGTTGATTGAATAATTTAAAGATCAAAAATTTAAGAAAATGAATACGTCAAACCTCTACAACAATCTCAAGCTCGCTAAAACCGAAGAAGACGTTAAAGACATTTACATCAAAGCTTTGGGATTAAAGGGTTACACCAAGGGTTTGATTGATATTCGCACCGATGAAATTTGGTTTGAAGCAAAACATAAAAGCCAAACATCAAGCTACGCAATGTTCACGCAATTGCTGCATTATGTTCAAGTTGATCTAAATAATGGCGACAATATTCCGCCATTTTTAGCGGTAGTTGATACCGAAAAAGCCGCGCTAATGAAGACTTCCGACGTGTTGCCGTTTTTGAAGAAAAAAACTATCAAATGGGGAAAATCCGCCAGTCAATATACCAAAGAAGCGTTAGATGAAGTATCCGCCCATATCGGAACGCATTTTGTGTCGTTTAAACTTTCCACCCACGAAGACGAATTTATCAGCACAGTCAAAGCCGCGATTAAATCAGGCGACATCATTCGCACGCAAATTACGCCAGATAATCTCAAGCAAGTGTTCGATAAATGGGTCGAAATGATCGGTCGCGAAATTAAAGGCGTTGCGGAAGAAAATTACGCGCTGCTATTTTTTGCCGACATCATGCATGACGGCACTTCATCAACTCACGCCAATTTGCCGGCCGCATTATTACACAAAAACAATTCGCCAGTTTTTAGTTTGGGCGGCGAATTATACGAATTAGGCAGCAAAGAAGGTTATCGCAGGTTTTGGGCAATTTATCACAAACCACCAAAAGCTGAATATCGAAATTATTTACTCGAACGCCGCGACAGCTTGATTGCGCTTGATGAGCGCAGCTTCAAAGGCGCATACTACACGCCGCTTGCCGTGGTTGATAAAGCTTACGACAAATTAAGCGAAACTTTGGGCAAAAACTGGCAAAAAGATTACATTGTTTGGGACATGTGCTGCGGCGTTGGAAATTTAGAAGTTAAACATTCCAACCCGCGCAATATTTTTATGAGCACTTTGGACAAGGCCGATATTGATGTGATGAAAGCAACCAAAACCTGCGTTGCGGCGCAGCGCTTTCAATATGATTATCTGAACGATGATATTACCGATGATGGCGAAATTGATTACAATTTGACGGGCAAAGTTCCGCAAGAATTGCGCAAAGCGATTGCAGAAGGAAAAAAGATTTTGGTGTTGATTAATCCGCCTTATGCGGAGGCATCGAATACCAATAATACAAGCAGCCAAACAACAAAAACAAAGGATGGAGTTGGTAAAACAAAGGTTTCCGCAGCTTTTATGTCAGATTATAGCTGGGCAAGTCGTGAACTTTTTACCCAATTTGTGGCGCGAATTGCCAAAGAAATTCCAACTGCTACTTTGGCAATGTTTAGTACTTTAAAATATGTCAACGCCTCAAATTTTGAGAAGTTTCGCAAGTGTTGGAATGCGCAATATTTGAGCGGCTTTGTGGTTCACAGCAAAGCCTTTGAAGGGCTAAAAGGAAATTTTCCAATTGGATTTTTAGTTTGGCAAACCAATCAAAAAATTGCTCAAAAAATCACCCAAATCACAACAGAAGTTTTGAATAAAAATGCTCAAGCAATTGGCGAGAAAAAATTTTATAATATTTCAAATGAACAGCTTCTAAGCAATTGGATCACTAGGCCAAAAGCAAACAAACAAGAAGCAATTCCGCTAAAAAATGCCATCACTCCGGCAACAGCAAGCAAAGATTTAAGAGGTACAAAATGGGCAGATGGAGCGATTGGTTGCATGTTATGCGCTGGAAATGATCTGCAGCCGGCAAGTAATTTTACAGCTTTGCTTTCATCTGGATACGGAAGCGCTGGCAGTTTTTTCGTTACTCCTCAAAACCTCGAACAAGCCGCCATCATTTTCTCCGTTCGTCGTTTAATAAAACCAACTTGGCTCAATGATCGCGACCAATTTTTGCAACCAACCGCCGAGCTTTCTGATGAATTTAAAAATGATTGTTTGATTTGGATGTTATTCAACGGCAGCAATCTAACCGCCAGCGCCAACGACCTTGAATGGAACAGCAAAAAATGGTCAATCGTTAATCATTTTATTCCATTCACCGAATCTGAAGTTGGGGCATCAGAGCGCTTTGAATCAGATTTTATGGTGCAATATTTGGCAGGCAAAAAACTCTCGCCAGAAGCCCAAATAGTTTTGGATGCGGGACGGCAATTGTGGAAAGCATATTTTTCTGCAACCGATGTTTACAGCGTGCGTGATGAACTTAAGTTGAATCGTCCGGATGTTGGTTGGTATCAAGTGCGCAAAGCGATGGCAGCGCGCAATTCGAGCGGCGATTTTGCGCCAGTTAGTTTTGATGATTTTAACTTTGCATACAAAGCGCTAACTGCAAAACTTCAGCCACAGGTGTTTGAGCTAGGCTTTTTGAGATCTTAAAGTGGTTTATTTTTATTAAAACAATGTCTCCAATAATCGGTTTTGCCTTACTGCTGTTAGTCTTCTCAATTAGCATCTTCTTGCCGATTTTTAGCTTCATCTCTTTCAAAAAGCCGAGTCACGCCAAACTTCTCGAGTTAGAAAAAATCACTCTCGCTTTGAGTGCCACAACTTTAATTGCAGCGGTTCTCACGCAGTGCTGTTTAATTTATTCCTTCCTCATTTCTGACTATTCGGTTGCCAATGTTTACCAAAATTCGCACCACCTAAAACCATTCATTTACAAAATTTCGGGCAGCTGGGGCAATCACGAAGGATCAATGCTGCTCTTGATTTCAATCATCTCAGCTTACAGTTTCGGCTTCGCATTTTTGAGCAAAATCGACCTCAAGCAAAAACTCATTGTAAGCTCATCGCAATCAGCAATTATTGGGCTGCTTGCGGCCTTTACCGCTTTTACTTCAAACCCATTTGAAAGAATTTTTCCGGTTCCAGAAGCGGGGCTTGGGCTTAATCCGCTTTTGCAAGATATAGGTTTGGCGCTTCATCCACCAATGCTCTACACTGGTTACATCGGCTTCTCGCTCATTTTTTCATTCGCCATCGCCGGACTTCTCACCGAAAGAATTGACCAAAAATTTGCCGCTAATTTAAAAAACTGGCTGTTTTTTTCTTACGGATTTTTGACTTTAGGAATTGGCTTGGGCTCTTGGTGGGCTTACCGCGAACTCGGTTGGGGTGGTTATTGGTTTTGGGATCCGGTAGAAAATATTTCGCTAATGCCGTGGATTGCCGCAACCGCCTTGGTGCATTGCTTGAAGATGTTAGAAAAAAAAGAAATCTTTAAAATTTGGACAGCATTTTTAGCAGTGCTTACTTTCATTTTATGCCTCTTGGGCATTTTCTTAGTTCGCTCTGGAGTTTTGACCTCAGTACATTCATTTGCCATTGACGCCAAGCGCGGCTTTTTTGTCATCGGATTAATTTTGCTAATTGGCGGCGGCGGGTTGCTAATTTTTGGCGCCAAAATGTCGAAGCTAAAAAGTGACGAAAAAAAGATTTTCTTTTGGTCTAAAATCGGCGCGATTTTGTTCAATAATTACGTGCTGATAATTTCTTTATTCGTGGTGCTTTTAGGCACGATTTACCCAATTTTTTCTCGTGGATTTTTCGACCAATTCATTTCAATTGGTCCTGATTACTACAATAAAATTTTTAGCATTTTAATCGTGCCATTCTTGGCATTTTTGGCAATTTCAAATCAGTTGAGCTACTCGCAAAAATCTAGCTTTAATAATCGTCCAATTATCTTGGTTTTATTGGCTTCGGCCATAATTACAGCGCTTACTTTTTTCTACCAAAAAAGTGCCGATATTTTGCAAATTATCATTTTATTTTTGGCAATTTTTTCTGCTTTAATCACGCTGCTTTCGCG
Source organism: Rickettsiales bacterium (assembly GCA_947442475.1). Taxonomy (GTDB): domain Bacteria; phylum Pseudomonadota; class Alphaproteobacteria; order Rickettsiales; family UBA1997; genus UBA2645. The sequence continues at coordinate 27,902 of CANEVP010000016.1, read as the reverse complement.
CAAAAATTTGGCGATGACGTTAGCGCATTTTGGCTTTTCAATTATTGTAATTGGCCTTGTTTTAACTTCGTCTTTTGGGCTAACAAAAGAGATTAATTTAAAGCAAGGTCAGTCGCTAAAAATTGCCAATTATGAAATTAAATTTGTCGAAATTGAGCATGCTGTTGGCAAAAATTTTCTAGCGCGCCAAGGCAATTTTGTGATTTTAAAGGGTGACAAAGAAATTGGAGAGTTAAAGCCGCAACTGCGCTACTACCCGGTTTCTGAGCAAACCACTAACGAAGCGTCCATCAAACATGGAATTTTTGGTGACCTTTATTTAGTGATTGGCAATAAGGATGAAGAAGAAAATTATGCGGTGCGTGCTTATTACAAACCCTTTGTTTACTTGATCTGGTTTGGTTGTTTTTTGATTTTTTCTTCAGCAATTTTTAAAATCTTTCGCACAAAATATGAAAAATAATCTTCTCAAAATTTTCCTGATTTTTGCTGTTCTAACTTTTCCTGCTTGCGCCAATAAAAATCACAAAAGCTCATTTAGCCTTTCAGATGTCTGGGTTGGCGAGCCTGATTCAGGATTTCGCGATTTAAAAATTGTTGAAGGCGCAAAATACATGGTGGCTTCCGCAACTGAAGCCTCGAGCAAAGCGGGTGCGGAAATGTTAGCAAAAGGCGGCAACGCAATTGATGCAATGATTGCAACGCAATTAGTTTTAAACGTTGTGGAGCCTCATTCTTCGGGCATCGGCGGCGGGGCGTTGTTGCTTTACTACGACAAAAAAACTGGCCAAACAATTTACTTTAACGGTCGCGAAACCGCGCCAGAAAATTCTAAAAGCGACATGTTTTTGGACAAAAATGGCAAACCGCGTGAATTTAGCGATGTAGTGCAGGGCGGCATGTCTGTAGGTGTGCCGGGCGCTTTAAAACTGATGAAAGAAACTCATAAAAAATACGGCAAATTGCCGTGGGCGCAACTTTTTGAGCCAGCAATTGCAATTGCGGATAATGGATTTGTGGTGAGCGAGAGATTTCACAATCTTTCGGCGAGCATTTCTTACTTAAAAAAATTCGACGAAACTGCTGAAATTTATTTGAATAAAAACGGCAAACCTTTTGCGGTTGGTGAAAAAATTACCAACAAAAAACTGGCTACAACTTTTAGAAAAATTGCCAAAGAAGGAATTAACGACTTCTACAGCGGCAAGATTGCAAAGGATATTGTTAGCACGGTTCAAAATTCTAAAACCAATCCGGGATATTTGTCGGTAAGCGACCTAAAAAATTATCGTGTCAAAAAAGGCGAGCTACTTTGCGCTAAATATCGCAGAAAATATAAAGTATGCACAATGCCATTACCTTCAAGCGGCGCAACAATGTTGCAGATTTTGGGGATCTTAGAAAATTTTGACTTGGCAAAATTGCAGCCAAATTCAGCAGAGGCTACGCATTTAATTATTGAGGCAACGCGTTTAGCTTACGCTGATCGCAACGAGTATTTGGGGGATTTTTCGCTGGTTCCTTTAGCAAAACTTCTTGATAAAAAATACCTAAAATCTCGCGCTGCGTTGATTGATTCAAATCACGCAATTGCCAAAGTTGAAGCTGGAAAATTTACTCCCGAAAATAAAAACCTGACGCTAAATAACAAAGCCGCAGAAATGCCTTCAACCACTCACATGTCGATTGTAGATTCTGAGGGAAACGCCGTTTCAATGACCAGCTCGATTGAATATTTCTTTGGCTCGGCTTTGTCGGTTGATGGTTTTTTACTAAATAATCAGCTTACGGATTTTTCTTTTGAGCCGCAAAAAAATGGCAAAAAAGTTGCCAATCGTCTTGAGCCTCACAAGCAACCGCGCAGCTCAATGTCGCCAACTTTTGTTTTTGATAAAAAAGGTAAATTACTGATGGTTGTAGGTTCTCCGGGGGGTCCAAGAATTATTCAATTTGTGGTAAAAGCGATTGTGAATCATCTCGATTTTGGTTTGGATGTGCAGCAGGCAATTTCTTTGCCGTCATTTGTGGTTTTAAATGATGTGGTGGAATTGGAAAAAAATCAAAATATCACCAATTTAAAATCAGCTTTAAATAAGATGGGTCACGAAACTAAGGTGATTGAAATTGTTAGTGGAATTAGTGCGGTGGCGCTAGAAAAAAATAAAATCACTGGTGGCGCTGATCCTAGGCGCGAAGGTGTTGCGGTAGGAAAATAATTAAACTTTTAAACCTCTAAAAACATGAAAGTAAAAATCTCTCGTCCGACAAAATCAGCAATGCAATCAGGCAAAAGAAACACCAAAAAATGGTTGGTCACGCCAATTGAAGAAACCAATATCAGGTCGCTAAATTCGGTGACTGGCTGGGTTTCGGCAAGTGACACTTCGTCGCAATTTCGTTTTGAATTTGCCAGCAAAGAAGAGGCGATCAAATTTGCTCAAAGTCGTAATTTTGTTTTTGAAATTGAAGAGCCAAAAATCGCTTCAGTAAAACAGAAATCTTACGCCGGAAATTTCACCAACTAAAAATTATCTAATGCAAAAAATTACCGAAATTCTTTGGCAAAAAATCAGCAACAAAACTCAAGAAATTGAAGATTTTTTTGCAAAAAAATTTCAGCAAAATCCGGCGCTTTTCTACAATTCAGTTGATCTTAGGCACTCAGAAATAAAGATCGCGCCAATTGACACCAACTGCTTTCCGGCAGGCTTTAACAACCTTTCTGAAGCCTCAAAAGAAAAGGCTAAAATTATCGCCCGTGATTTTTTTGCCGCTAATTTTCCGCAAGCAAAAAAGATTTTAATCATCCCCGAAAACCACACGCGCAATTTGCGCTATCTTGAAAATGTGCGTTATTTACAGGAAATTTTATCGGCAAGCGCAGAGGTTCTGGTTGGAACTTTGCTTGCTGAAAAAGCTGAAATTGACCTAGAAAATGGCTATTTTGTCACCCTTCATCCCGTTATTAAAAAATCTGAAAAACTTGTAACTGTTGATGGATTTGAAGCTGATGTGATTGTGTTAAATAATGATTTAACTGATGGCATTCCTGAAGTTTTTGCGGATGTAACAACCCCGATTGTTCCTTCAAAAAATATGGGCTGGCATCGCAGAACCAAGTCGCAGCATTTTGACATTTATAACCAATTGGCAGTGGAGCTAGCGCAAATTTTAGAAATTGATCCTTGGCTAATTTCTTCAATGCACACGTCATGCAAAGATGTGAATTTTAAAGAGCAAAAAGGTTTGCAAGATTTGGCTAAAAATGTCGATTTAATGATCGAAAATCTGCGCAAAAAATATCAAGAATATGGCGTTGCAGATGATCCTTATTGCTACATCAAAGCTGATAACGGAACTTACGGAATTGCGGTTTGGCCAGTTTTTTCTGGAACAGAAGTTTTGGAAATAAATAAGAAAAAGCGCAATAAAATGAACATGCTTAAAGGTTCAGTACAAACCACGCAGGTGATGGTGCAAGAAGGTATTAAAACTCTCGACAAAATTGACGATAAAATTGCCGAGCCGATGATTTATCTAATCAACGGCCAAGTGGTTGGAAACCTGTTTCGTGTTAATGAATCTCGTGATGAAAAAATCAGTTTAAATTCTACTGGGGCTAGCTTTTTTGACTTAGAAACTTTGTCGGAAAACCAACTAAAACTTGGTTTAGAAAAAAATAAAATGGTGCCAATCTACTCGCTAGTATCAAGGCTTGCAGCTCTTGCGGCGGCAATAGAAAATCAAAAAATTTCTTAAATATGATTAAAGCTAAAACTTTTCGCCCCATAATTGGCATAGTTCCAGACTATAAAGATGGATGCTCGGGTGCTTACTCAACTAGAAATTATTACGCTTTGCGAGCTAATTATGTTGAAATGGTAAACAAAGCTGGAGGTGCGGCTGTTATACTTACATACGATTATGATTTGATTGATTCTTATCTTGAATCGCTTGACGGATTGATGGTGGTTGGTGGCTATTTTGATATTCACCCAAAGCGCTACGGTGTTGATGAAATTCACCCAGCAGTTAAACTAAACGACATTCGCGAAAATTTTGAGCATGAATTGGGGCTTAGAGCAATCAAAACCCAAGTGCCTTTACTTGGTATTTGTAATGGTATGCAATTAATCAACGTCTTGCATGGCGGCAAAGTGATTCAGCATATTCCAGACGAAGAAAAATACATGGATCACGAGCAAAGTCATTTTGAGGGTTTTAACGATTACAAAACCGGATATCACGATGTTGAAATCGCAAAAGGCTCGCGACTTTTCGACATTGTTGGTGAGGAAAAAATCAAAACTAATTCTTCGCACCATCAAGCGGCGAAGATGGCGGGAGAAGGTTTAAAAGTGGTTGCGCAAGCATCAGACGGAGTAATTGAAGCCGTTGAAAAACCTAATCACCCATTTTGTTTAGGCGTGCAATGGCATCCCGAATTTGAAGTTTGTGATGCGGATAGAAAAATCTTCGAAGCTTTTGTAGAAGCGGCTGCGAAGTATAAAAACAGAAATTAAGACAAATAAAATGACAGTTAAAACAACCCAAGAAAAAGGCATCCGCATTGCAAAAGTAATAGCGCAATCAGGGCATTGCTCGCGTCGCGAAGCTGAGGCGTTAATTCTTGAAGGTGTGGTGAAAGTAAACGGCGAAACGGTGACAAGCCCCGCAACTTTTATCACCGATCAGTCGATTAAAATTAACGACAAGCTAATCAATGCTAAGCAAGAGGCGCGCATTTGGCTGTTTCACAAGCCGGTGGGGTTTTTGACCACAACCAAAGATCCACACAATCGCAAAACAATTTTCGACTTATTGCCAAAAAACATGCCGCGAGTAATCACGGTAGGCAGGCTTGATTACAACACTGAAGGCCTTTTGGTTCTAACCACCAGCGGCGAACTTGCGCGCTACATGGAGCTGCCGAAAAATAAATGGGTGAGAAAATATCGCGCGCGGGTTTTTGGAAAATTAAACCACGAAAGATTAAAAAAATTGGAGAAGGGAATCACGGTTGATGGCGTTAGATACGCTGGCATCAAGGTTGAAGTGGATGTAGAAAAAGAGTCGAATTCTTGGTTAAAAATTTCTCTCGAAGAAGGAAAAAATCGCGAGATTAGAAAGGTGATGGAGCATTTGGGATTGCAGGTTAACCGCTTGATTCGCGTGTCTTTTGGGCCGTTTAGTCTTGATGATTTGCAGGTGGCAGAAGTTAAGGAAGTTCGCAAGTCTTTGGTTAACACGTTGAAGCAGTCTTAGCAAAACTTTCAAACTCGATGTCATCCTTTGAAAGACTCGGGGTAACATCGAGTTTTTTTTAAGCCTCACATTGAATTTTCTCCCGCCGTTCTTAAGTTTTCTCGCTCGCAACTCCCTAAAATTTCAAAAAATCTCAAATGAAAACTCCAAGCAAAAATTTTTTTACATGGCTGATTATTTTTGCTGTGGTGATGACGGTATCGCAAATCATTGGCGGGCCTGACGGCGTTTCGGGAAACAAGCTGATTTTCAGCGAATTCATGAAAAAAGTTGACGCTGGCGAAGTTGAGAAAGTTGACATTAAAGGCAGCGATTTAATCGGAAAATTCAAAAGCGGCGGTGAGTTTTACACTTATCTTCCAGAATATCCTAACCTAGTCGAATCCTTGCAAGAAAAGGGCGTAGAGATCAACGCCGTTCCTTTGGTCAGCAAATCTGAAAAAATTATTAGCGGAATTTTAGGTTTCTTGCCGTTCATTTTAATGATTGGTTTGTGGATTTATTTTTCACGTGGCGCCTCTGGCGGCGGCAGTCGCGGTGGTGCATTTGGTTTTGGCAAATCACGCGCCAAACTTTTGCAAGAAAGCAAAACCAAAGTTACATTTGCCGATGTAGCGGGCATTGATGAGGCTAAACAAGAACTCACCGAAATTGTCGATTTCTTAAAAGACTCAAAAAAATACACCGATGTTGGCGCGAGAATTCCGCGCGGCTGCTTGCTGATTGGATCTCCCGGAACCGGAAAAACTTTGTTGGCGCGCGCAATTGCAGGAGAAGCGGGTGTGCCTTTCTTTTCAATTTCTGGTTCAGACTTTGTTGAAATGTTTGTTGGGGTTGGCGCCAGTCGCGTTCGCGACATGTTTGAGCAATCAAAAAAATCAGCACCTTGTATCGTTTTCATTGACGAAATTGATGCGGTGGGTCGTCACAGAGGCTCGGGAGTGGGTGGCGGAAATGACGAGCGCGAACAAACTCTCAATCAGCTTCTTGTTGAAATGGACGGCTTTTCGGAAAATGAAGGTGTGGTAATTATTGCTGCAACTAACCGTCCAGATGTTTTGGATCGTGCTTTGCTGCGCCCCGGAAGATTCGACCGCCAAATCACCGTGCCTAATCCCGATATTAACGGCCGTGAACAAATTCTCGGAGTTCACCTGAAAAAAGTTGCAGCAGCAGTTGATATTGACGCCAAAACCATTGCGCGCGGCACACCGGGATTTGCAGGTGCGGACTTAGCCAACCTGGTAAATGAAGGTGCTCTAATCGCGGCGCGCTACAATCAGAAAATGGTGACAATGAAAAATCTCGAAGAAGCCAAAGATAAAATCATGATGGGCGCTGAGAGAAGATCGATGGTGATGCAGCAATCAGAAAAAGAATTAACAGCTTACCACGAATCAGGGCACGCCATTACGGCGATTAATTGCGTCAATTCTGATCCGATTCATAAAGCAACAATCATTCCAAGAGGCCGCGCTTTAGGCCTTGTAATGCGCTTGCCAGAAACCGATCGTTTCTCGGTTACTCGCGCCAAACTTCACGACGATTTGGTGGTTGCAATGGGTGGACGCGCTGCGGAAGAATTAATTTTTGGCTACGACCAAGTCACAACTGGCGCTTCTTCCGACATTTCGCAAGCCACCTCAATGGCGCGCAGCATGGTGACGCGCTGGGGCTTAAGCGACAAAGTTGGAACCATTGATTACAGCGAGGAAGATGGTTCGAAATTTTACGCCGCGCAAAAAGTTTTTTCCGAAGAAACCGGCAAAGTAATTGACGAAGAAGTTCGTAGAATTGTTGAAGAAGCCTTGCAACGCGCTAAGCAAATTTTGACTGAGAAAAAAGCGGACTTGGAAAAATTGGCAAAATCTTTGCTCGAATACGAAACGCTAACAGGTGACGAAATTAAAGATTTGCTTGCTGGCAAAGAAATTCGCAAAAATTCAGTGCAGGTAGTTTCAAATGCAACTGCCGCATTTAGCAGTTTTTTGCCTAACGTTAGTGATGGTGAAAAATCGTAAATAGTAAATTTTGTACCTAGGTACAAAATTGGCTTTTGACCAGCAAAATCAAGGATCCAACTTTTAAAATGTTCGGAAAAAACAAAATTGCCAAACCAGAAATTCACGAGGGATTTCACTTAGATGTGCAGGAAATTTTTCCAACATTTCAAGGTGAGGGGCCTTATGTGGGTTACTCTTCAGTTTTTGTGCGTTTGGGGGGATGCAATTTAGCCTGCGATTTTTGTGACACCGAATTTGATTCTTACCAAAATCTTTCTCTCGAAAAAATCATCAAAGAAGTTTTGCGTTTAGCAAAAAATGACGCTGGCAATTTGGTCAGAAAACTAGTTGTAATTACCGGTGGCGAGCCTTTTCGCCAGCCGATTGAAAGACTTTGTCAAGAATTAGTGCAGCGCGATTTTTTAGTGCAGATTGAAACTAACGGCACTTTGTTTCGCGACTTACCCAAAGAAGTAAAAATTATTTGTTCACCAAAAATCACTAACGAAAAATATCACCAAATTCGCCCTGATCTTTTGGCGCGCCTTGATGCTTTCAAATTTATTATTTCTAAGACCAAAAAAAATTATTTCCAAATTGCTGAACTCGGACAAAGCAAGTTTAAGACCCCGGTTTATTTACAACCTATGGATGAGTATGACGAGGCCAAGAATCAAGAGAATTTGCGCCATGTTTTGGAGCTAGCGGAAAGATTTGGGCACCGTGTTTCGCTGCAGATTCATAAGATTTTGAAAATTAGGTAAGATTGCTAGAGGTCTTGTTTTCAATAGTTTAGAGCCTAAAAAAAATTATAAAAAACCTCTTGCTAAAAATGGGTCACTGAAAATAAATTGCCCCCTGTCGGGAGTGTATCAGAATACAAAACCTTTTACAGGAAATATGAATACACACGCCGGGTTTGCGTGGTGGTGGCTCCCGACACTAAAATTTAAAAAAGGCTCCTCTGAAATTCTCAGAGGAGCCTTTTTTGTTTGCACACTGAGCCTGTTGATAGCGCTAGAAGCTAAACTTCACCCATTTTCCATCTAATTTCTTGTAGCAATTCTTTGGTTTAACTTTCTTCGCGATCCCTTCGGCAACTGCAAAATTAGGTTCTTCAAAAAAATAAAAAACCCGCTCAAAGCTAGATAAAAAGCCAACGGATGGCACATCTAAAAAAACTAAATAATTAGCTTTGTTAGAATTTTCCTCCTTATCTGAAATCAAAATCGGCTGACGTTCCAAAACAAAATCCTTATCAGAAATTGTAATGTGGGGAATGAATTTATTACGTCCGTAACTCCACAAAGAATCGTCAATCGCCTTAATTTGGACAGGATTTTGACAGAAAATAAACGCCTTTTTCTTCTCGTCCAAAATCTTGAGAAGCAAAGGTGCCAGAGACTTTATTATAGCTTCGTCAGCTTGGTAAAAATTTATTTCTGTCGCCATCGGTATCTTTGTAGAATTACTCACTCACCGCGTCGCGATGAATAAGAATATTAATGTAGGTTTGATAAGGAACGCCAAGCTTGGCAGCCTTGATTTTAATGGTTTCGATGTCGCTGGTAAGGATTCTGATTGAAACCGGTTTTCTTCTAGCGGTCTTAACTTCAGCCACTGCTTTTTGCGGTGTTTTTTTAACGATTTTTTTTGCTAAAACTTTTTTAACTACAGGCTTTTTAGCTTTGACTGGCACGGCTTTTACCACTTTCTTTTTTAAAACTTTTTTTGGTGCGGCTTTAACGATTTTCTTTTTCATAATTTACGTCTCGAAAAAATATGCTGTAGAATCACCCCAGCTGAATTTATAAGTTTGGTTTCCAAGGTTTTTGAAACGCGGATTCTTTAGTGAACGGATGGTTGTAACAATCTTACTTCCTGCTTTTAATTCGTCCAAAATTTTTTCTTCAAGTTTATTAAAAATTTCACTCTCTTTGAAGGGGTGATTCATGAACAAAAAATCAGCTTCTCGCAGATCAATTGCAAAAATGTCATTGCAGAAAAAATTTAATTCGCGCCCTAAAGCGTGAGTTGCGATTTGTGGCTTTATGATTTTTTCAAATTCCAACTGCACCTCGCAAGCCTTGTCGTGCAAGCCTTTAAGCAGTTCAACACCAAGACATTTTTGAAATTCGCCAAGCAGATATGAAGCAATTACCACGCGTCCTGTGCCCGATCCTAAGTCAAAAAACACGCCATCTTTTTTGGGATTGGCGCGCTCAATAATTTCTTTCCAAGTTTGAAAAGGTAATTCGCCATAAAGTAATTTTTCAGTATCAAGTCCAGAACTTGCTCGCGCTGCGGTTGAAATTCCGTAACCATTAATATTTGCGTAGAGATGATTAAATAAAGTTTCTGCGTAAACCGGATTAATCATTTAAATCTCCTCTAATTGATCGATGTAGCCGATGATTACATCAAGTCCGGCTTGCCAAAATTTTGGATCTTTAATTGAAAGTCCAAATGGTTCCAACATTTCTTTGTGACCTTTGGTGCCGCCACCTGTAAGCATCGCCAAATATTTTTCTTCGAAGTTTTTGATTTTGCCAGACTTGTAAACGCCGTAAAGCGAATTGACCAAACAGTCACCAAAAGCGTAGGCGTAAACGTAAAAAGGCGAGTGGATGAAGTGCGGAATGTAGCTCCAAAAGAAGCGATATTCTTGGTCAAATTTGAAAGCGGCGCCGAGACTTTCTTTTTGCACTTCCATCCAAAATTCGCAGATTTTTTCAAGCGGAATTTCTCCATCTTTTCTGGCTTCGTGCACTTTTCTTTCAAATTCTAAAAAGGCGATTTGACGCACCACGGTGCTAATCATATCTTCAACTTTATTTGCGATAATTAGCTTTTTCTTTTTCGCATCTTTTTCATTTTTAAGAATTTTTTGGAAAGTTAATTGTTCGCCAAAAACTGATGCGGTTTCCGCCAAAGTCAAAGGTGTGCCGCTCATGAAATAGCCCTGAGAGCGCGCCAGATATTGATGCACGCCGTGACCAAGCTCATGTGCTAAAGTCATCACGTCGCGAACTTTGCCTTGATAATTCATTAAAATGTAAGGGTGAACTGAGGGCACGCAAGAATGTGAAAAAGCGCCAGAATCCTTGCCGCTCTTAACTTCAGCATCGATCCAATTTTTCTTAAAAAAGATCTCAGCAATTTTTTCCATCGCGGGTGAGAATTCGCCATAGGCCGATAGAACCAGAGATTTAGCCTCTTCCCAAGGGATGGTTTTATTTTCTGCTTTGCTCAAAGGGGCGTTGCGATCCCAGTGATTTAAGATTTTTTTGCCTAAAGTTTTGGCCTTAATTTTGTAGTAACGATGTGAAATCTTGCCGTAATTTTCTTTCACTTTTTTTACCAAAACATCAACCACATCATCTTCAACAAAATTGCTGAGATTGCGGGAAGATATTGGTTTGGCAAAGCCACGCCAAGAATCTTCAACTGCTTTATCTTTGGCTAAAATATTGGTGATAAAAGCGAAAATTTTAGAGTTTTCTTCGAAGGTTTTGCCAATTGCTTTGGCGGCATCTTTTCTGATTTTTTCGTCGGCGTTTGAAACTAAATCGAAAATTTCCTGCGAGTTTAAAACCTTGCCGCGGTAAGAAAATTTTAAATTATTAACTGTTTCATCAAACAAGCGCACGAAAGCGTTACGGCCGGTTAAGCCTTTTTCGAGCGAGAATTTTTCGAGCTCTTCGGAGAGTTGATATTTTTTAAAAGCGCGAGTGTCGCGAATGAAAGGTTGGTATTTTTTTAAGTCAGAATTTTTCAGCAAAAGCGCTAACTTTTTGTCGTCGATTTTGTTTAATTCGAGCGAGAAAAAAATTAATTCTGATTCAAATTTGCTTAAGGTTTCAGAAGTGTTTTGGTGAAAGGCAACATTGGTCTGATTCGATAAATCAGAAGCGTAGAGCAATTGTGAATAGCTAGAAATTTTGCCAATTTTTTCACAGAGTTCTTCAAGTTTTTTAATCGCTAAAAAAAGTTGCGGTGCGCTGAGTTTGCCGATTTTTCCACAAAATTCTTTGGTGAATTTTTTAGTGTCCTCAGCAATTTTTTTAATTTCGGCAGCGATTTTTTTATCTTTTGTAGAGGCGTAAAAGTCAGATAAATCCCAGTTCGGCGGAGTAGTATTTTTTTTCATAAATCTATTTTTGAAAAATTGCGATAAGCTCTAAATGCTTGGTAGAGTAAAACTGGTCAAGGGCGGTGAGATTTGTAATCTTAAATCCTGAGTCAATTAGAATCTTAGAATCACGAGCAAAACTTTCGGGATTACAAGAAACGTAAATGACATTTTTGAGTGTCGATTTTGAAATTTCTAAAACCTGAGGAGATGCGCCGTTTCTTGGTGGATTGATGATGGCCAAATCAAAATGATTGAGATCGCGTTTGTGGATGGGACTTGCAAACAAGTCGCAAACCTCAGCTTTTAATTTATTGGCAATGCCGTTTACAGCAGCGTTTTTATTGATGGCATTAACCATTTTTTCGTCGCCCTCAAAGGCAGAAATTGATTTTGCTAAATCGATTGTGGCAAAAGAATAAGCGCCAAAACCAGCGTAAATATCGATGATGTTTTTGATGTTTTTATTTTGTCCTAAAAAATCGCGGATGATTTTTGTAATGCTGGCGAGTCCCGTTTTGGTTGCTTGAATAAAGATTTCAGAACCCAAATCAACTTTAAAATCTGGATAAAAAATTTGATTTTTGCGCGTGATAAAAATCGGAGCGACGTGATCTTTAATGCGGTAAGAAATATTGAGATTTTTCTCTTGGCCAAAATGCAAAAGCTTTTGGGTTTGCGAAAAATTTAGCTCTTTTTTTGCAGCAAAAATTAGGTCCAAACCATTGTCAAATAAGGTGACAGAGATTTGGGTGAAAAGATTTTGGTCTTGGTGCTTAAGCAAATTTTTCAGCGGCAAAATCAAATCAGAAATTGCTGGTTCAGCAACAAAGCAACTTTCAATTTCAGCTAAGTCTTTCGATTTTTTAGCGAAAAATCCGATCTGATTTTTGGCGCCTATTTGCAAATTTATTTTGCGGCGCGAATGCGGCCCAACCCAGATCCAATTGGCATCTTTATAATTTTCTTGGAGGTTTTTTTTCTTGAGTTCCTGGTAATTTTCTTCACTCAAATCTAAAAAATCACAACCACCACAGGCCTCAAAATAAGGGCAGGGTGTGGCGCTAAGCGCTTGGGATGATGTCATTTTTTTTCCTTTTTAAGAGATTCGATTTCAGCAAAATATTTAGACTGCCAGAGAAGAATGCAGCAACACCGTAAACAAGTAATCCGACTAAAATCATGATGGTGAGTTCGGCAATTTTTCCTAAAGATTCGCCTTGAGCAAAATGCTCGCGCATCATAAACAGCGTGGCTGCCATCAGGAGCGATGGAATTAAAATTAGCACCATTTTTTTGGCGAAATCTTTTTCGAAATAGAAATGTTTTTGACGAATTAGAGTGGTGGTGAGGATGGTTAAATTGAGGTAAGTTGAGATAATTGAAGACATTACAATGCCGACGTAACCAAAGCCCATGTAGAAGAAAATCGCGTTAAAAGCGCCGTTGGCAATCAAGCAAACAAAAGCGATTTTCATTGGAGTTTTAGTGTCGCCGCGCGAGAAGAATGCGGGTTCCATCACTTTTACCAAAACGTAAGAAGGAAGACCAAAAGAGTAAAACATCAGCGCTTTGGCAACGAAAAAACTTTCATCGGAAGTAAATTTTCCGCGCTCAAAAAGTGATGAGATGATAGGGTAGGCAAGAACTGTCAAAGCGAGAGTGGCAGGGATTACCAAAATCAAGCCAACTTCTAGCGCCATATTTTGTAACTTAATTGCGCCATCGCAATCGGCAGCTTTGATTTTGCGCGAAAGGGCGGGAAGAAGCGCCACGCCTATTGCAATGCCAATCATGGCGAGCGGCAATTGGTTGATGCGGTCGGCGTAATAAAGGTAAGAAACCGCGCCCGCAATCATGCTGGCAAAGATTGAATCAACCAACAAGTTAATCTGCATCACGTTGCCGCCGATGATACCGGGAACTAGTTTTTTGAAAAACTTTTTCATGTCGGAATTGAATTTTGGCATTTGCGGATAAAGCAAAAATCCTGATTTAACCGTGAAGAAAAAGACCCAAATAAATTGCAAAATGCCGGCAAGAAAAACGCCCCAAGAAAGTGCGTAGGCGTAGTTAGGAACTATGGCACCAAAAGCAAAAACCGAGGCAATTAATGTTAAATTTAAAACGATTGGGGCTGAGGCCGGAACTGCGAAGTTGCTAATTGAATTAAGGATGCCTGAGCAAAGTGAAACTAGTGAAATGAAGATCAGATAAAAAATTGTGATGCGCGAAAGTGTGATGAGAAGGGTTGATTTTTCTGGGTCGGTGAAGAATCCGGGAAATAAAACTTTCATGAAAAATGGCATGAAAAGTTGGAAGATGATGGTGAAAACTAGCAAGGCGTAAAAGAGCAGCGAGAAAATATTGCGCACAAAAAGGAGTTCATCGCCTGGGGCTGCCTTGCCATTTTTTTGGTCTTGCAATTTCTCGATAAAAATCGGCACGAAGGCTGAGTTGAAAGCGCCTTCAGCAAAAATTCTGCGGAAAAAATTGGGTAAACGAAAAGCAGCAAAAAAGGCGTCAGAAAGCATGCTAACGCCAAGATATTGCGCGATTATGATGTCGCGAATGAAGCCGAGAATGCGTGAGATTGAGATGTAGAAAGAGATGGTAAATACGGAGCGAAATAAGGTCATGAAATGAGTGGAGTTTGTTACAGCGCTAAACTTTAAACCAACTTAGTCAAAAATTCGTTGCTTAAATTTTCCGGAATAATTGCCACGGGAACGATAATTTTATTGCCCAGTTTTTTCACAACTTTTGGTAAAACCGTATTGTCGCTTAGTGAGTTATGCGACTTGCCAAATACAAGCATGGCGCAGTTTGAGGTCGATTTAATCTCGCGAATAATTTCTGTAACAATGTCGCCTTCACGCACTGAAACGCTTGGCATTACGCCGGTTTCTTTAAAATTAGAATCGATCAATTTTTTTAAATGATCTTCCAACTCTTTCCTTTTTTCATTGCCGATGGCGCGCGAGGCGAAAAGTAAATTTTTGTGAGATGCTTCCATTACAGCCAAAATTTGTACCGAAAACCCACTATTTTTTGCCTTGTAGCAAGCGTAGCGCAATGCGGTTTCTGAGGCATTAGTGGTGTCGATGCAGACGATAATAACTGGTGTTTTTTCGTCATTGTGAATTTTGGCCATAAGTAATTTTTCTTGATTATTTTCCGATGAAGCGTGCAAAGAGATAGTTAGCGAGCCAGCCCACAATAAGCGCGATTGCAATTGCCAGTAAGCCGTACAAAAAGGATTGCTGATAGGCGAAGTCTAGGACCTTCGCGCTGAATCCAACTTGATTTACGTAAATTGGGATTGATTGAAATGACAAAAGGGAGCTGTCGTTAATCAAATAAATTTCCACGGTGTAAACGCCGCGAGTGATGTTTTTTGGGAAGTCGAGCATCACTTTGAAAAGCGTCTCATCAAGAAAATCAACTTTGCTTGCACCCGTTGTGTAGAGCTGATTTTTTTCTAAGCGGTCAATTAACTGCAGTTGAAATTCATTTTTTTTCTTTTTGGCAACTTTGCCGAAAGTGCTGAATTCGAGATTATTTTTGCCCAGTTCCAACTCTTTCAAAAGTTGGTCAATTGGCTCTTGGTCGTTGAAGGTGGAAAATAGTGAGTAAAAGCTGTAAGAGTTTTTAAACTTCACTCTTTCGCCATTGTACCAAATGCCCAAAAGCTTTTGTTTTTTGGTGACAACAAAGTTTTTCTTGGGGCCGCGCACTGCAACCACAACGTTTCCGGCGTCTCCTTTAGCGCCAAAAAGCAGAATTTTTGCGCCTTGAAATTTGGTGTCGATGTTAATTTCGTTAGTGGAAATGCCTGAAATGATTGGGTTGGCAAAAGCGGCGCCGCTGACAAAAAATAAAAATATAATTAGAAAAATTTTTCTCATCTCAAAAATTCAATCGTGTAAAGGCTTTCGGGTGCTGCAAGCAAAGTGAAAAGTATTTTTAAGCAGACGCCCAAAATTAACATTGAGAGAAAAATTCTCATGCTGTCTGCATCAAATTTATAAACCGAGCGGGTGCCGATTTGTGCCCCAATTGCCGAGCTGATAATCATTAAAAAGGCTAAGACGATATCGACAGTGTTGTTGGTTACGGCTTGTAAAAAAGTGGCGTTACTTGCGATGAAAATAATTTGAAAAAGTGAAGTTCCAACCACCACGGCGGAGGGCATGCGTAGAATGTAGATCATTGCTGGAATCATTAAAAATCCGCCGCCAATCCCCATTAAAGAAACTAAAATGCCGATGCCGACACTTAAAATTATTGGCACGATGACGCTAATTTTAATGCCTGATTTTGGAAATTCTTGCTGCCAAGGTAGGCGGTCAATTTTGGTTAAAAACTTAGCCATTTTGCTGCTTTTGTTTTTTTCCCAAGTGATGCCATATTTTTTGGTGACCAGAGTTTTGATGCTGTCAATTAGCATGGTGATGCTGATTGAGCCTAAAAAGAGAACGTAAATCAGGGATACGACAATTTCAGTGTGACCAGTTTTTTGCAAAAGTTTGAAAATAGTTACACCAAATGACGAGCCAAAAAAGCCGCCAATGACCAGAAACGTCCCCATCTTGAGATCGACATTGCCTTTGCGCAAATGGCCCAAAAGCCCTGAAACTGAAGAGGCGATGATTTGGTTGGTCGAAGTTGAAACGGCAATTGCTGGAGGAATGCCGATGAACATCAAAAGTGGTGTTGCTAAAAAGCCGCCGCCAATTCCAAACATGCCAGCAAGAAAGCCAGTCATGAGTCCGAGTAGCAAAATCAAAATGATATTAACCGGAATTTCGGCGATTGGTAAATAGATTTGCATTAGCTTGCGATGAAAATTTTATGGCTCTCAAACTTTAGTTTTTGCGAAAAATCGTCAAAATTAATGTCGTCGGGAAGTTTGATTAGAGCTAGAGCGTGAAGTTTTGATTCAAGAAAAGTTGAAGACAGAATTAGGCCAGCGGGTTTTGCATCGCAAGTGATTTCAGAGTTTTTTTCCGGTGCAATTTCGCTATCAATTTTGATGTGAAAAAGTTTTTTGCGAATTTGTCCAGTGTAATGAGTGCGTGCTGTCAGCTCTTGTCCAACGTAGCAGCCTTTTTGGTAATCGATTGCGCTTAAATCATCAAAACCAAATTCCAAAATGAAGGATTTTTCGTAAGTTAAATCATGCTCGCTTTCGGGAATTTTTAGTGCGATACGTTTGGCGTGGTAAGAGTTATCCGAAAGTATCGGAGTGCTGTTAGAGTAATTTCTAAACCCCAATTCTAAATGGCGTGGATCGGTAAATTGGCCTTGAGAAAAATCTTGAGTCACCAGCAATTCATCATTTTTTGTCAGTGTCACTTTCGAGCGCAGTTTGTAGAAATTGAGTTTTTGAAAAATCTCATCGCGACGCGTGGCGAAGCAGTCTAACATTAGCTTTTCGCCAATTTCAAAAATAAATAAATCGTAAAGAAAGCGCCCCTGAGAATTTAGCATTGCTGAGTAAATCAGTTTTTGTTCAGAGGCTTTATTGACATCGTTTGTGATGAGGCCTTGAAGAAATTTTTTACGATCTTCTCCCGCGATCTCAATTAAGGCGCGGTCTTTTAGGATATTTGGCATTGCATCATGAGGTTTAAATTTTTTTCTAATCTTTGTAAATCAACCACCAAACTTGATTGGTGATGATCGAGCACTTTGCTTTTTGGACCAATAGCGCATTGCTGGTAAAAATATTTTAGCTCGAGCATCGAAGCTAATGTGTAAAAATCTTTGTTAAAAGATTCGGGCTTTTGTGGCGTTGTCATTTCCAAAATCGCGCCACCTTTTTTCATGAACAAGACGTTGGTAATGCCAGCTCCGTGAGGCGCTACCAAAAATTTTGCTTTAGAGAAAATTACTAATTGTTCGTCGTAAGAAAAATCTTCGGCGATGATTTTTTTGAAACCGAATTTTTCAAGCAAGGCTACAACTTCTGCTTCATTTTCGACGAAGCGCAAAACTTGTTTTTCGCGCGAGATGTAAATTTTTTCACCAAAGCCAAAATCGCTTTTTAAAAGATCAGAAAGCAAAGTATCGCGAATTTCACGAAACATATCAGGATGCTGGCGCGGCTGAGTAACTAAAGGCATTTCAGCAACTTTGATATTAGATTTTTTTGGTAAAAATACGATCTGATTTTTGCTGATGCCGAATTTTGCAAGAGAGGTCAAAGCGAAAGAATATTGAAGATATTTTTTTGGCAAAAGTAGTAGCGAATTTTCCAGCAGATTTTTTTCTTTTAAAATCAAAAGCTTTTTCAAAGCAAAAGTGTGCCAATGGTAGTAATTGCTGGTCCATTCGTCGGTGATTAGGACGAATCTTTTTTTGCTAAAATTAAATTTCGGGAAAATAAATTTTAGAAAAAATTTGAATCCTTTTTGATATTTTTCGTAATTTTCTGGAGTGATGCAACTTTCTTTAAAAATTTTAAAATAAGTAAAGATCACTGAATTGGTGCTGATTCGTACATTTTTTAAAATTTCAATTTTTGGCTCGATGCAATTTTCGTCGGCAACATTTCTAAAAATCTCAAAAGACGGATCATTTTCATCAAAATTAACCGGTTTGGGATATTGGTAATTGATTGTTTGTAGGATGTTTTTCATTTTGAAATTTTTGAGATATTTTATATGTCTTTATCCAACACAAAATTCTGCAAATGAAAATTTTTAGCAAATTAAAAAGCTGCAAGCATTGGATTTTAATTTTAGCGCTCTCGCTGCTTTCAAGTCTTGTTACCACTGTTCCAATCGCGATTAAATTTTATCACGGATCCTTTGTTACGGTGAGTGAAAATTTTCACTTTTTTAAAATTGCTGTCGAGATTTTTGCAGTTTGCGTGGTGCAATATTTCTTTGCGCTGGGGCTGCTGTCGCTTGGCGTTGTTGGGCTAGTGCTATGGCTGATTTGTTTCTTATCTTCAATTTTGGTTGCTTATTTTTTTGTTTCTTTTGGCAAAAATATTGATGCTTGGGTGATCAGCGACATGTTGGAAAATATCAACAGCCTGACCTTTGAATATCTCAGCACTAAAATCTTGATTTTGGTTTTGGGGTTAACGGCGGCTTTTGGTTTTATTGCTCGCAAAATTCAGTGCTTAAAAAAATCTTTTACCAGCAAGGCTTTTTTGACACTTCACATCTCGCTGCTTTTGGCGCTGATTGCGGTTATTTTTTCTGACGATTTTATCATGAAAAAAGTGCGCAGAAATTATCCGCCTTTGAGCGTTTCAAGTAGCGTGAATAAATATTTGAAAATCAGAAAAGAGTCAGATGTGAAGATGCAGAAAAGTTTGAGTCTTGAGCTAATTCAAAAAAGTAAAACCACTTACGAAAACAAGAACGACAAGCCGAAGGTGATGGTGATGATTATTGGCGAGAGTTTGCGTAATGATTATTTCTACGAGATGTTGCCACAATTTTCGCCCAAGCTTTTGCAAAATAAAAACATCTCATTTTTCAAAGATGTGAGCGCTTGCGAAACTTCAACTCGTAAGTCGGTGCCTTGTTTGCTGACTGATGTTGATCACGGCAATTGGGAGAATTTTTTAAACTCGGTCAATATCATCGACGTGTTTAACAAGATGAGATTTAGCACTTACTGGATCGATAATCAAAGCCTCTACGGTTATTTTGATTCCACTTATTCTTTCTTAGCAAAATCGTCAGACGTGGTGATTGAAGAAAAATACATCAATGCCGACATGCGCCGATATAATAATTACGACGATGTTTTGCTGCCTTATATCAAGAAGGCGATTGAGGAAAAAAACCCGACTAAAAAAGATAAATTTATTTTAATTCATTTGCTGGGAAGTCACTGGCATACCGAGCTTAGATATCCTAAAGAATATGCGATATTTTCACCGCATTGTTCGTTTGATAGAGGTGCCGAGGCTTGTTCAACGCAAGAGCTGAAAAATTCTTACAAAAACTCGATAGTTTACAGCTTCAAGATTCTGGAAGATATCATTGACCTTTTTGCTGGTGAAAATGCCATGGTATTTTTTACGCCAGATCACGGTGTTTCTTTGGGCGAGGGCGGCAAGATTGGTAACGCCGCAGATAATAAGCCGTACGAGCAAATTTCAGTACCGCTATTTGTTTGGCACTCCGATCTATTCAAAAAAGAAAATCAAAATTTGGTGAATAATTTTTCTAAAAATTCGCAGAAGAAAATTACGCACGAATATATGTTTCACTCAATGCTGGGTTGCTCAGGAATTGAATCAGATCTAGTTAAAAATAATTTCAATCTTTGCGCGCCAAAAGCGGCAAAATCGCACTAAATTTATGAGAATTCTCAATGCAATTCACGCGCAAAATATTGGCGGAGTCGATCAAGTTTTTCGCGATTATTCAGAAGTTTTAACCACGCAAGGTCACGAGGTGGCACTGCTAATTTCTAATAATGGCCGTGATGATTATGGGTCGCGAAAAATCTTTAAGCTGAAAAATACTAGTCAGGTTTTTGATTGCCTGCGACTTTTATGGATTCTTAATTCATTCAAGCCCGAGGTGGTTTTGTGCCATTCCAATCGTTTGATGAAATGGATGAAAATTCTGAAATTTTTTACTCGCACAAAATCGGTGGCGATCAATCACGGCATTAGTTTTAAACACTCACTAAATTGCCAATTTATTATTAGCATTAATCAGCAAATTTCTGATTTAGTGGTGGCAGCGGGTTTTGATGAGGGCAAGTCTTTTGTGCTTTCTAACGTGATTAAGGTCGATCAAAAATATCAGGTAAAAGCCATTAAAAATATTCCCGTCATTGGAATTTACGGACGAATCGAGTCGCGCAAAGGTTTTGATATATTGTTGAAAGCGGCGGAAATTTTAGCAAAAAATGGTCAAGATTTTCGCTTGAAAATTGGCGGCTTCGAAGCGCATCGTGATTATGGTTGGGCTGCTATTAATGATTGCGCTCGCGAGCATCATGTTTTTGAAAAATGTCAATTTGTTGGCACGGTAATTAACAAGCAAAAATTCTTTGAAGATGTTGATATTTTTTGCGTGCCGTCTCGCGAAGAGCCCTTTGGTTTAGTGATTTTGGAAGGATTTTTATTCTCAACTTTGGTGATCTCATCTAACACCGATGGTGGTAAATTTTTGATTAAAGATGGTGAAGATGCTTTGTTATTTGAGAATAAAAATGCCGCGGATTTGGCGAAAAAAATTACTCAAGTTTTAGAAAATTATGAGATTTACCAAAGCTTAACCAGCAAAGCTTTTTCTAAGCTTGAAAAAGAATTTTCTTTTGATTTTATGGCGCGAGAAATTGATCAAATTCTCAAAAAAATCTCTCAAACTCCATGCTAAAAAAACTCTCACTTCTTGTAGTTTTAATTTTTACCAGCTCTTGCCGACTTTTTATTGAACCAATGCCGTCAAGCTGGAATTGGGGAGTAAAGCCGCGTCCTTTGACGGGAGTAAGAAATTTTCCTGCAACCGACACTGAATATGGCAAAGGTTTTAAAGATGGATGTGGATCGGCTTGGGACTCGGTTTCGAAAGGCCTTCTAAGTGATATTAATGGCAGAAGATACGACTTTAAACGTATGCAAAAAAGCGCTGATTATAACACGGGTTGGTGGGATGCTTACGAGCAATGCACCTACATTCTTGACCACGACGTTGTGTAATTATTTATGTCGAAAGGATATCGAGATTTTCTCGAGATCCTTTTGGCAGCATCATAAATTTATGGCTAAAATTTTTCTAATTTTGATCTCCTTAACGCTAGTCTCTTCTTGCCGCATGCCAGAGAGTTTTGGTTTTTATCAACCATTCACCATGAGCTTAGAAGTGCCAGATGGACCTCCCGAATATAAAGCTGGCTGGTATGGTGGTTGTAAATCTGGTTTGATGCAGGGTGCGTTTACTAATGCGGTAGCTGCTTACAAAACCAAGATGGGTCCAGAATTTGTTAACGGTGTTTACCAACATGATCCGGCCTATCAAACCGGCTGGGGTCAGGGCTGGTTTGCTTGTACAATGCATACCGCATTTTTTGTTGGTAACCCAATTGCTTATCCACACGGACCACTTGAATAGATTTAAAATGAAATTTTTTGCCAAAAATTACTTCTCAATATTTTTTCTGCTAATCACTTTGTTGTCGCTTGCATCTTGTCAAAGATGGATTGCCAAAGCTTTTATTGATCGTCCCGATACCGCATTTGAAAAGGATTTGGAGGATACTTCGGTGGAATTTCGTCAAGGCTGGGCTGATGGTTGCGAAACCGGAATGTCTTCTGGAAACAGCAACTTTTACAGAATGTTTTATCGCAATAACAAAGTTGATGGATATAAAATGACCAGTTCAGCCGATTATAAAACTGCTTGGGGTAACGCCTTCTGGTTTTGTTCTCGTACCGATTGGGTAAAGCATAAAAGCACCAAGATTTGGGCTTCAACTTTTGGTGGCTACAAATAGTTATGAGAAATTTTTTAGTGATATTTTTTTTATTTCTTTCGGGTTGCAAATGGTTTACGGGTGCTGCAACTCCTTACTACATGGGCTTTAGCTTTAAAGTTCCTGATGGCACGCCGTCTTTCAAAAAAGGTTACGCTGATGGTTGCGCGACAATTCTTTCTTCTCGTGGCAACTCGATTATGCGTCAGCGTTATGGTGGATATCACTATGACGCCAACATGATTGGCAATCCGGAATATCGCTTTGGTTATTCTAGGGGTTGGGCTTGGTGTTTTCAAACTACGGTTGGTCCTAACAACTTGGTTTCTCCAGATCGTTATCTTCTGCCTTACGGTAACAGCCAGGTTTTTGATATGTCTGCTGGTAATATTAATAATGCTTGGGGCGGTATGCTTAATGGCTCTGAAGGTAAAGCGATGGGTGAAACAATCAGTGGCGGATTAGATGGCGTGATGGGATCGGTTGGTGCTGGTGGTGCTGATGGCGTTTTCTCGGGCAGCCCTCTTTGGGCTGGCGGCTCAAGTGGACAATTTTTTGGACAATAAAATGAAAAAAATCGGTGCAATTTTGGCAATTTTTCTTCTCACTAATTGCGCCCCTTATTGGTACAAGCCAATGGGTTACAGAATTTTTAGACAAATGCCAAAAGACGGAACCCCAGGCTACAGACTAGGCTGGCTGCATGGTTGTCACTCGGGACTTTCAACTCAATTCGCCGGATCTTTTTTTATCACTTTCTATTATTGGAATCGCGATGTTGATATTACCTCGTCTAATCCCAACTTCGTTAAAATTAGAATGCGCTACAAAAAAGAGCTTAAAGGCATTAATTGGGACAATAAGCAAGAAGTCCTAAAAAATTTCAGCGATTACAACACAATTTTTTGGACGGGGCATAACTTCTGCCGTCAGCAAGCGCACGGCACGATGCAGATGGCAAACATGACGCCAGCGCTTCCGGGGGACGATCGTTACGATCCGGCGGCGCATAATTTAGGCAGCATTTGGAGAATCAACGGAAGGGGCGACACACGTATTGGAACCGCTGCAGCTGGTGCAGCTTCAATGTGGTAGTTGGCTTCACCTTTAATTTGATTTTTCTTTTGTGATTTCTAATTTGCTGGATTTTTCGCACTCATAAAAACTTCAACTTTCTTGCAATCAAAATGCTCTTAAAACTCACGGTATTTCTGCCTCTTTTTGGTTTTTTATTTTCTGGAATTTTCTCAAGAATTTTGCCCAAAAAATTTGCTGATAAATTTGCGCAAATTTTTTCTAGCTCGCTGCTGGTAATTTCGGCAATTTGCGCCGTGACGATTTTTCTTAGTGTTTCGCGTAATCACACCAACGAAATCGTGCCGCTAATTAGCTGGATTTCTTCTGGTGATTTTTCAGTTAACTGGGCTTTGAAACTCGACTCTTTAACCGCGATTATGCTGGTTGTTGTCACTGTGGTTTCAAGTTTGGTTCACATCTATTCCATTGGCTACATGCATGAAGATAAGTCGATCGCGCGCTTCATGGCTTACCTTTCGCTCTTTACTTTTTTCATGTTAGTTCTGGTAACGGCTGACAATTTCCTGCAGCTTTTCGTAGGCTGGGAAGGTGTTGGTGTCGCTTCTTATTTGCTCATCGGTTTTTGGTACAAAAAACAATCAGCCAACGCTGCGGCAATTAAAGCTTTCGTTGCGAACCGTGTTGGTGATTTTGGTTTGATCATTGCAATTGCGCTAATCTACGTAACTTTTGGCACCGTTGAATTTGCTCCAGTTTTTGCCACGGTTTGCCATCACGTTGGCGATAAATTTGTGCTTTTCGGCACTGAGTTTCGCTCAATTGATGCGATTTGCATTTTGCTTTTCATTGGCGCCATGGGCAAGTCAGCGCAAATCGGATTGCACGTTTGGTTGGCTGACGCAATGGAAGGTCCAACCCCAGTTTCAGCCTTAATTCACGCGGCAACAATGGTAACCGCTGGTGTGTTTTTGGTGGTGCGCTGTTCGCCAATTTTCGAATTTTCAAACGTTGCATTGTCGATGGTTACAATCGTGGGTGCTACAACTGCTTTGTTTGCCGCCACAATCGCTTTGACTCAAAATGACATTAAAAAAATCATCGCTTACTCAACTTGTTCGCAACTTGGTTACATGTTTTTTGCTTGCGGCGTTTCAGCTTACTCGGCCGCAACCTTTCACTTGGCAACTCACGCCTTTTTTAAAGCATTATTATTTTTGGGCGCGGGTAGCGTGATTCACGCCATGCATCACGAACAAAATATTCAAAAAATGGGCGGACTTTGGAAAAAAATTCCAATCACCTACGCCATGTTTTGGATTGGCTCTTTGGCGCTTGCCGGCTTTCCACCATTTGCAGGATTTTACTCAAAAGATGTTATCTTAGAAGCCGCTTACATGTCGCACGCGCCCTACGGAAAACTGGCTTATTGGATGGGAATTTCGGCGGCATTTTTAACCGCCTTTTATTCTTGGAGATTGTTGTTCTTAACTTTTCACGGCAAAACTCGTGCTGACAAACACACTTTTGATCATGCTCACGAGTCTCCTCTTTCAATGTTGATTCCGCTTTTTGTTTTGGCTGCGGGATCAATATTTGCAGGTATTTTGGGCGCTAAAGTTTTTCACATGGTTTCAGCCGAAGACAATTTTTTTAAAGGTGTAATTTTGCTTTTAGGTCAAAGACAAGACTTGCTTGAAGAAATTCACCACGCGCCATTTTTGGTGAAAATTTCTCCGATGATTGTTGGCGTAATTGCGATTGCTTTGGCTTACGTGTTTTATTTGGTTAAAACCGATTGGCCGCAAAGACTTGCCAACACTTTTCCGCCGCTTTACAAGCTGTCGCTTAACAAATGGTATTTCGATGAAATCTATGAAGTTGTTTTGGTAAAACCGACCAAAAAATTTGGCAATTTCTTGTGGAAAATTGTCGACATGAAAATTGTCGATGGCCTGCCAAACGGCGCTGCGGCGTTTTGCAAAGAAATGTCAAAAAGAGTTAGCAAAGTTCAAAGCGGTTTGATTTACAATTACGCTTTGTGGATGGTTCTTGGTATCATTGCAGTGGCGCTGCTTTTGATTTCATCCTTTAAAGAATTGATACTATTTTAATTAATGTTTTTTTCAAAGTTGCCTTTAAGGGTTTTGTTAGCTGCAGCTTTGCTGTTTATAACCTCTTGTGAGTTTACTAGAGCGCTTTGGGAAGATAATTACAGCGAATCAGTCAGGCAATTTTTAGTAAGTAAGGATGGTCGTTACATAGTTTTTTTAGGCACAAAATATCATTACCTTTTTGTTGATGAATCTGGCGTTATTGATGAGTTGTTAAAGCTAGATCAAGAGCGCGTAGTTTTAATCGCCCCCGAAATTACCGAGATTACGGTTGATGGTAAAAATAATCTTGAAGGACGCTTAGGGGTTAAAACTTTTGACTTAGATCTGAGTTCGCAACAAAAAGCGTTTTTAGTTTCTTTGGGTTTTAAGCAGGAAAAAAGGGAAGGCGATTTAAGGTTAAGGTTGCCCCTTAAAGGCAAGCGCTACATAGGTGTTGATTCGGTTAATGATTATTACTCGGCGCTTGAAGAAAAATACAAAATTGAAATTCACCGTCATTCAACGCCCATTAGAGATTTAGAAAAAATTGCCCTAACTCCTTTTACTTTGGCTGTTGACACGCTTTTTCTTTCCAAAGAAATCGTGATGGCGCCATTTCGGGAATAACCTTAGATATAAAATGGATCAAAGAAAATTACGCGATTGCCTAGGACTATTCACCACCGGTATCGTTATTGCTTGCGCCCGCAAAAAAAATTTCCTCACTGAAAATTTTCACGCCGAAAAAATTTTAGACAGCCAGTTTTTTTCGACCAAAATTCTTAATCAAAAAACTATTAGCGAAACCAGTTTGGGCAAAAGTTTTTTGCTAAAATTAAAGAAGCTTTTTACCGATGAGTTTTTTGGCATGACGATTAATTCATTTTCGTCAGTGTCGCTTGATCCTTCTTTGGTGCTGTTTTCCATCGATAATAACTCGGCCAATCTTTCTTTTTTTAAGAAAAACCGCTACTTCTCGTTAAATATTTTAAGCTTTGAACAACTTGAACTAGCTAAAGCTTTTGCCACTCCAAAAAATTCATCAAAATGGGGAGTTGAGCCATATTTCTTAGGCAAATTCGGTAACCCAATTTTTCAAAATTCCTTAGGTTTTTTTGAATGTAAAAAACACCGCGTAATCAAAGCGGGCGACCACCACATCATCATCGGCAAGGTTTTAGATTTTGATAAAATGGCGGATAAAAATTCTTTGGTTTACTCAAAAGGAAAGTACGTGTCGTTGTAAAAACTGCTTAAACGATCATGATTTATCTCATCTCGAACGAAGTGAGAGATCTAATGAGTTTTAGGTAATTTAAATTATGAGATCTCTCACTTCGTTCGAGATGAAAAAACATGTTTTAATGAAGAAATAATTTGTGTGATTTTTAGGATTTAGTTTGTTGATTTTTCAAAATCGAAAAATACTGTTCGCGCCCCTTCCAAAAAAAGATTCCTCAAAAAAATCTATTCTTCCCATTCCCCGGTAGCTCAGTGGTAGAGCAAGTGACTGTTAATCACTTGGTCGGAGGTTCGAATCCTTCCCGGGGAGCCATTCTTTACGATCGCTCACATTCATCATCATATCAAACGGTTTGCGTAGCGTAAACACTAGCTTCGCAGCGTTCATTTCCAAGTTCGGAAATACTAACGCAATAATTCTCCTTTTTTCTTCCAGTTCCGAACTTTTGAAAAGATCATGCGCCTTTGAAGCCAATTCAAAGATGGTCATGACATTTTTATTGAAGCTATTGTCAGCGTTCGAAAGTCGTTGTAATCGGGCTTCGACATTTGTCCTTTCAACTTGTAGGCCAGTCATCATTTCATCAAACTCTTCCTTCGCTATACTAGCATCTAAATATAACTTTCTGGCTCGTTTAATTCTGGTTTGCAGGGTTTGATATTGGGCTGTTAAAAAAATCTTATGTCCCACCCACCTTCCAAATTCCCTAAAGAATAAAACTTATTGATTGGGTGAATAATCAGTCAAAGAAAAACCCAGCATGCCTTGCGTTAAATCCATTATAGCGTAGCGAAGATGGATTTAACCCAAGGCATGCTGGGCGGCCAATTGCTTCAACAATTGGCTAAAGATCATCAAAATCTAAACTCGAAAAAACTACTAATTCCTACCAACTCTAAACTTTAATGATCATGCAAATTTCTAAGTCTTCCGCTCAACAATCTCAAGAAATTCTTGGCAAAATTCTTGAGGGTAAAAACCCCGACATTCAGTCATTTTTAATCAATGGTTGTAAAAGTTTTAGATCGATTGCGGAGACGGTGCGAGGGCTTGGACTGACTTATTCTCCGCAGCAGTTAGAAATTTTTCTTTCTGATCTTTTTGAAGAATCAAAACGCTTCAACTCACGCCAGCTTGAGCCTGATTGGGCTTTTATTTACGTCGATGCCAAAGTGATCGATTTGGTTGACGACAGTGGCGCAATCAAGAAGGCGGTGCACTTCACAGCACTTGGCGTAAATTTAAAGAATCGAGGAGTGACACGAGTTTTAATGTTAATCACCGACGACTTCGCAGGACTCAACAAAATGGCTAGTTCATTACTTCCAAGCTGCGATCACCAACTTTGCCTTGTTCACTTAATGAGAAACTTAAAGAAGAATTTGAGCCAAAAACTCTACGAAGAATTTGGGCAATTACTGCAAGAAATTTATTTGGCTGCGTCGTTTGAAGCTGCGAGTATCAAGCTTAATTCCTTCATTGAAAATCAGATAAAACCAGAGAGCTCTTCCTACGCCAAATACTTAAGGACACTCTGAAAAACCTACCACCCATCTCTAAAAATCACTAAATTTCTTTTAAAAATCTTCAAAAAGATCCAAATAATCCCTTGCAATAAAGGGGGTTTAGCCCACTATTCGCAGAGCTTCACAGCTATTTGAATTCAGTTT
>CANEVP010000015.1 GCA_947442475.1 Rickettsiales bacterium | reverse complement strand
GAGGAATTGCCAAAAATCAGTTCTCCGCCTTTATGCAGGCGATTACTTTTAACTTCAAAAGATTGGTGGTTCTGGCTAAGTCAGCTCCGCCGCCAATCTCAACTTGAGCAAGGGACATCTGCGCCTAAAAACCAAAAAACAACCAAAAATTACCAAAACTGCGAACCAAAACGCAGAAAAAATCAAAAAAATTCCAAAAAAATTCCAAAAAAGTTGAGTAGGAAATTTCTAAAAGTTCTGAGTTAGATTTTTTTAGTTTAAATTTTTTTGGAAGTTAGATTTGCGACGGGCTCATTGTTTAAAAAATGGGGTCAGTTCATACTGGTTCAAAGAGTATAACCAAAATTATCTTCATTCGAAATTGCACTATCAAAAGCCCGAATGAATTTGAGTTAGAATTTAGGCGAAATTTAGCTGAAACTTCTACTCGAATTGATTTTTGGGGAGTATAACGCTTCCTGTGGGAGCGCTTAATTAAAAACTTACCTAATAGCATGAAAAAAATCGTAATCATTGGCGCAGGAATTGCTGGATGCACAACCGCTTTGGAACTGGCAAAAACAAATCCCGAAGCAGAAATAATAATTCTCGAGCAAGCTCAAGACATACTTCAAGGCACCAGCGCCAGAACACCAGGAAGGATGGGTCTGGGCTACCATTATTTTGACGCCAAAACCGCCAAGACTTACATGGAGCACACGATTGGTTTTATGAAAGAATATTCTGATTGTTTTTTGGGTGGAGAGGAAGCGCCACATTTACAAAATGGCCGATATTTTATTGTTAAAGATTCGATCTTGCCGCCAAAGGATGTTCTTGCTGGCTATGAAAAAATCTCATCTCACTTCGAAGAAATTTGCGCTGACGACCCAAGTAAAAATATTTTTCAAACCCAACGCTTACACGAAATGCTAGATCCGGCGGCATTCGAAGGCGGAGTAAATCCAGAAAAAATAGCCTACGCCATTCAAACCAAAGAGCGGTTGCTTGATTGGCAAAAATTTGACTCGCGCCTCAAAGCAGAATTGGCACAGCGCCAAAACATTAGAATCGAAACTAGTTTTAAAGTGGAAGACGTTTCCACTCGCCAAGGCGGAGGCTTTATTTTCGCCGGTGGCATTGAAGGTGATTATGTGGTCAATTGCACTTGGCAAAATATTGAGCATCTAAATCAAAAGCTTGGTTTGGGTGATGCGCATTTTAAAAAAGAAGATCTAAAGCAATCAGCAACCGCAAGGCTAAAACTACTAGCTGAAGTTGTGCTTCCTCCAGAATTAGAGGGCGCCCATTCAATGTTTTTCTGCTTCGGCGAGCATGCAATGTTTTCAAATTTAGGAAATGGAATTGGCAGAATCACCTACGCGCCCGTCACAAATTTTGCCACGACAACTGAAAGTGAAATGCCAACTTTGTGGCAAAGATGGCTTGCGGAAGGGTTAAACGCAGAAGAGCAGCAAGAATACGGACAAAAAATAATCGAAGGCGTAAGTCGCTACATTCCGGCAATGGCAGGCGCGACAGTGAATGGTGTATTTGCCGGAATCGTTAAATCAAAAGGTGGAGTTGATCTTTCAAATCCAAACAGCCCATTTCACAAAAGAGCTTACAGCGGAGTTGAGGAGCAACAAATCGGCTGGATTGATAATGCCGCGATGAAGCTATTTTACTGCCTCGACAATGCCAAAGAAGTTGCGGCAATAATTCAAAATCAAGAGCAAGTAGCGCCAGCTTTGGATGCGGCAGCGAAATCAATTGCCACTCAACTGCCAGGACAAACTCAGAAATCCGCAGAACAATTTTTTCAATTTCATCTGCGCAGAAATTTTTCGTCGGATTTATTTTTGTCAGAAATTGTCGAACAGGCGCAGAAGAAATCCGCGCTGCAAGACGATTTAAAAAGCCTCAGCGGAAAGCAAATTTTACGACCAACTCCGCCACAAAAAACTTACCGCCTGATTTGCGTTTTAGATTCTGTTTCTCAGGGTGAGGCAACTTTATCAACGCTCGATGCTTCTCCCGATTACCTTCACATTCATGCACTTGATTCAGAAATTTTGTCGCCAATTGCTGAATTTAAAAAAACTCTTACGCAGCAATCTGAAAATAACACGCTAACACAATGGGGAATTCCGCTAGAACTAGCCGCTAAAAGCAGAAGTCCAAAAGTTTCTTCACAAGAAATTAAGCAACATGGTCAAGTGGGAATAGGCTCGGCTTTTCGCGGCAATGAGCAAAGCGGCAATTTTTTTGGTGGTGGCGAAGGTTTTTTATTTGGTTCGCAAAATTTTCGCGTCACCAGGGGCGGAAAAGCTTTTGAAGTTAAAGATGAAGAAGGTTTTTGGACATTTCAAGTTGCTGATTTTGCTGGCGCTCAAGCCATTTCAGATTCTGTCGGCCAAGAAATTTCTGGCAGAGGGCAACTTCTAGAAATGCTCAAAGAAAAATCCGGAGGCAAACCTTTTGTCGCAGTTTTTGACGCCAAACTTCACAAAGGATCATTTGTTCGCAGCAACGGAATTTTCCCCGAAGATGAGGTGGCAAGACGAGCAGAATCAACATTCGACATCAAAATTGATCAAACGCGCGGCGGCCATTTGGTTGGCGGCAGCAACAATGAAGGAGACCTACAATCTCTGCGCACAAAACTTACTGACAAACAAGCAGCGGAAAATGATTTTAGCCTAACAATCAAAAGTGAAATCTTGCTGAAGCCAATTGATGAACTTGCAATCGCTAGAAATGACGGCTCTTTTCGTGCGCCTAAAACCGAAGTTCAAGTGCGCGAAGCGGCAACAAAAATTAAGAGTTTTTTGAAAGAAAAACTACCAACCAAATAAATTTATGAGCAGAAATCCAATAATTACTGAACGCTTTCAATTACTGCCAACTTCTGCCATTGCTGGCGTGGTGAGTGCAATGGGCAGGTTACAAAGCGAGGGGAAGCAAGTGATTGATCTGGCAATGGGAAAGCCCACTCATCCCACCTCGCAAGCAGCCAAAGCTGCAATGATTAAACGGATCGAAAGTGGAAATATTCCCTACGGCGCACCTGCGGGAGATGCGGCTCTTCGCCAAGAAATCGCAAATAATTTAAACGTGCTTTATCGCCTTAAAGAGCGCGATTACTACAGCGCGGGCAATGTTGTAATTACCGAAGGATCTGCAACCGCAACTTACATCGCACAAGGTTTGGCAATCGAAGCTGGCAAAAAAGCACTGTTCGTGACGCCAGCTTACACTTCTTACGCCCCCGCAGTAAAGCTTTTGGACGGAGATTTTGCACTAGCTCCTTCGTCGAAAGAAGATGGATTTCAGCCAAATATTTCACAGCTCGCCGCGCGTTTCGAAGAAAATGAATACGAAGAAAATGGGGTGCTAAAAAATCGAATTGCCACCGTGATGTTGAATTATCCAAATAATCCAACTGGAGCAACATTATCGGAGAGTAAGACGCTAGAGTTAGCGAATTTTTTCGACGAAATGTCGGAAAAATACCAAGCCAGCGGATTTTTGGTTTTGCTTGACGAGTCTTATTTGGGAATTTCTAAAACTCCGCACCAATCAATTTTGCAACATCCAATTTCTGAAACTTTACGCAAAAATATTATTATTTTAGGTTCGGCTTCAAAAATCAGCGCCATGCCCGGAGCTCGTTGTGGTTACGCAGTGGCGCATCCAGAATACGCTGCATTCATTACAAAAGGCATGGGAGCTGTGATGCTCAGCGCCAACACGATTGCGCAAGAAGGTGCTCTTGCTGATTTTCGCGAGATGACGCCAGAGCAACGCGACGAAATTCAAACTTATTACGATGAGAAAGTTAATTTTGTTGGCGAGCGACTTAATCGCATTGTTGACTCGTTTGGATCTGTTCCAGTACCAGTAATTCCAAACGGCGGCATGTTTGTTTTCGCTGACATGTCGATGATGTTAGGCAAAAAAATTCCGCAGCAATTGCAAGCGGCGTTAGGGAAAAGTGTGATCGAAGATGACGTAGATATTGCCAATTATTTTTTGCATTCGGCTGGAGTTGCTGTTGTGCCAGGTTCAGGATTTTTTAGAGATCCGAGTGAGGGATTTGTCAGGCTTTGTGCCTCAGGAAGTTTTAACAAAAGCATGGCACAAGATGAAGAGCTTGCTTCGGCAATGGATAAGATTGAAAGGTCAGTTCAAGAATTATCTTCGACAAAAAAAATAGCAGTAATTGGTAGTGGAAATGTCGGAACATTTCTGTCGGCGGCGATTTTAAATGGTTCAGAAAATTGTGACCTTACCATTGTAGAAAATAATGAAAGAAGGCGTGCAGAAATAATGCAGCATGGTGTTGTATATGAGGCTGGGACTGGTGGTGCAAAAATATCAGCAACGATACCTTCTGAAAGATTGCTTGTGGCAATGTCAGAGAAAGCTGATGCTGTTTTTATCGCAACCAAAAGTTACCAGCTTACGCCACAATTTTATCACGAACAAATCGCACCATTTTTACACGAAAATTCCAAAGTAGTTTTGGTACAAAATGGTTATCCAGATCCTGAAATTTTAGCGGCGGTGGGTGACAAGGCTGTGGTAATGGTTGTTAATGCTGGCTTCAGTCTTGACGCGCAAGGTGCAAAAACTTTTACCAATAAACCGCAAGTTGATTTGCCTTACGGCAGTCCTTTAAAAGCAATTAGTAGCGAAGAATTAGAGGCGACAATTGGCCAACTTTTTTTGGGAAATCCTTCCCAAATTTCAGCGCGTTGCGATGAAAATATTTTTGAAGATGTGATGAAGAAAGCCCAATATGCCTGCATTGGTGCTTATTGCGCGGTGGAAGCTTTTAAGTCACGTCATCCGCGTGATCAGAAATTTACTTTTGGAAACTTGTCGAGTGCTACAAATTCAAATGGAGAAGTTGGGGTAAATGTCTTAAAGATTGCGCATGAAATCAGAATGATTGAGGGATCTGAATTGCTTTCTGAAGCAGAAATTCAATCGCGAATCGCAACCAACTCTACAATTGAAAACTCTCTGGTCACCGACGCCAGAAGCGGCCGCAAAATGGAGCGTGGAATTGTCGACAATCTTCGCGGTTTGGCTAAAGGTCGTGGCATCGAGACCGCAGCCCTCGATAAATTGTCGCGAGCTTTAGAAGTTATCGAGCAAGATCGCTGGGCTTTGGCAGAAGAAAACATTCTGAAGGTAGAAAAAATTATCAGCCCTGATCTTCCGAGTAATTCAACTCAGGCATTGGCATACACCGAGCTTAGCGCATCATCCAAAGCTGCTGGTGCAGAAATAAACTGAAAATATGAAAATCAAAAATCCCCGAATTCTCTTTCCATTTTTTATGGCGCTGATCATGACTTTTGTGATTTCGGGTTCGCTGCTTTTGATCAATAGAGGCCTGATCGTGGGGTTCTTTCTGATTTGGATGAAATCATTTTTGATGGTTTTTTTTAATCGCCTTTCCCACCGCTTTTTTTGTGGCGCCTTTGGTGCAAAAAATTGTTAAATTTATTTGCGAAGAGTGATGAAAAAATACCGCCTTTACCAAGTTGACTCATTTACCAAAGAGAAATTCTGCGGCAATTCTGCAGGAGTGGTTTCAAACGCTGATGGCTTGACTGAAGTTGAGATGCAAAAAATTGCCCGTGAGATGAATAATTCTGAAACTGCTTTTATTTTTTCGTCGCAAAATTCTGATCACGATGTGCGGGTGCGTTTTTTTACGCCTGCTTGCGAAGTGCCGATTTGCGGGCATGCAACTATTGCGGCGCATTATGTTCGAGCGATGGAGTTGGGTTTGGAAAATACAAAATTAATTCAAAAAACTGGCGCGGGAAATCTTGCGGTAGAAATCATTAAAGAAAATGGCGATTACAAGTTTGTGATGACGCAAGGCCAGATATCGTTTCAGAGCATTGAAAAAAAATTTCAGCAAAAAATTATTTCGGCTCTGGGTTTTGAAGAAAGAGATCGCGACGAAAAATGTCCGATCGAAATTGTTTTAACAGGTCACTCAAAAGTGATTATTGGGATAAAATCAAGAAAGCTGTTGAACCAGTTAAATCCTGACCTTGTAGCTCTTAAAAATCTGAGCAAAAAAATTGGCTGTAACGGATTTTACGTTTTTACTTTTGATGGGGGTGACGCAGAAATTTTAACTCACGGCCGCATGTTTGCGCCAGAGATTGGAATTGGTGAAGATCCGGTAACTGGAAACGCTAGCGGGTGCTTGGGAATTTATTTGGTTGAGCGCAATTTGGTGAAAAATGTTGGTTTGGAATTTTTTTTAAAGCACGGCAAGGTGAGGCGATTGGACGCGCTGGCGTGGTTGGCGTGAGAGTTTTTGTTGAGGACGGAAAATCACGATTGGTGCAGGTTGAGGGTAGTGCGGTGATTGTTTTTAAGGCGGAGATTTTAGCTTAAGGTAATATTCAAAAAAGCGTAGTCATGATTCGACAAGCTAAGCATGACTACGAGATATTTTTTAACGATCCACTTCGCCAAATACGATGTCTTGCGTTGAAATCACAGTCACCACGTCAGCAAGCATGTGACCTTTAACCATGAATTCTAAACCTTGCAAATGAGCAAATCCCGGAGCGCGAACGCGGCAACGGTGTGGTTTGCTCGATCCGTCAGAAATTATGTAAACTCCGAATTCGCCTTTTGGCGCTTCAACGGCGGCGTAAGTTTCGCCGGCCGGCACGCGGTAGCCTTCGGTGTAAAGTTTGAAGTGGTTGATTAGCGCTTCCATTGAATGCTTCATTTCTGATCTTTTTGGTGGGGCGACTCTTGAGTCGTCAGTTGTGACAGGGCCTTGCGGCATTTTTTCGATGCATTGTTTGATGAGGCGAATCGACTGACGCATTTCTTCAACGCGAATTAAATAGCGATCGTAAGAGTCACCATTTTTGCCGATTGGCACGTCAAATTCTAGCTCGCCGTAAACTTCGTAAGGTTGAGATTTACGCAAGTCCCAAGCAATTCCTGAGCCGCGAATCATTGGGCCGGTAAAGCCCCAATCTAGCGCTTGCTGTTTGCTCACGATACCAACTTCA
This sequence comes from Rickettsiales bacterium, assembly GCA_947442475.1. Lineage (GTDB taxonomy): Bacteria > Pseudomonadota > Alphaproteobacteria > Rickettsiales > UBA1997 > UBA2645. The sequence continues at coordinate 29,749 of CANEVP010000015.1, read as the reverse complement.
ACCATCCGCTGTTTGAAGATGCGGTTTTCGGTTAAAAGTGATTCTAAATCATCGACATATTTGATGAAATTATTGGCGAAGTCAGCGATTTCTTCAAGCAGGCCATCTGGCAAATCTTGGTGAACTCCGCCTGGACGGATGTATGCGGCGTGCATGCGTGAGCCTGAAACTTTTTCGTAGAAGCCCATCATTTTTTCGCGCTCTTCAAACATCCAAAGCAAAGGTGTCATAGCGCCGATGTCTAGTGCCTGAGTGGTCACTGCCATGATGTGATTTAGGATGCGGGTAATTTCAGAAAATAAAACTCGGATGTATTGCGCGCGAGCAGGGATTTTGCACCCCAATAATTTTTCAACTGCCAAAGCGTAAGCATGCTCTTGGCACATTGGCGAAACGTAATCAAGGCGATCAAAATAAGGCACGGCTTGGAGGTAAGATTTATGCTCGATTAATTTTTCAGTGCCGCGATGAAGTAAGCCAATATGAGGGTCGGCGCGGGTGATAACTTCGCCATCCATTTCTAAAATCAAACGCAAAACACCGTGTGCGGCAGGGTGTTGTGGGCCGAAATTGATCGTCATGTTTTTGGTTTCTGGGATAGCTGTCATGTTTGATTTATTTTATTCGAAAGATGCGATTGCGAAGGTACGGCGTTTTAGAAATTGGATCGAGAAAAACAAATTAAAATTTTCTCGATGTTATGCTGAGCCTGTAGAAGCATGATTCTGGTCGCGGGTCTAAAGCATGCTTCGACAGGCTCAGAATAACATCGAGTTTTTTTAGAGCTTTTGTGTTAAGGCTTCACTTTTAATCTCCGCAACGCCACCCAAAAGCAGCGGCAGCATATTTTTCGAATGTCCGAGGCATTTGCTTTTCTCTTCAAAAAGTGCCACGGGCAAATTTTCGCCCACCAAATTCACGGCAAATTTTTCAATCGCGATCGCAATATTTTTCGCCTTTGGAGTACCGTGCGGATTGGCCTCCATAAAATTTCCCAGTACAATTGCTTGAGGATATTTTTTCTGCTCGAGCATGATTTGTGTTAGTTGCAAAAAATAACGATCCAGCCGCTCGCCATCTTCACCTTCATCTTCAAGAAATAAAATTTTGTCACCCCAATCGATTTGATTTTTGGTGCCAAATTGCCCGGCAAGAACGCTGATGCAGCCGCCGGTGACCAAAGCGCTAATTGTTTTTTGCGCCGGAATAATTGCGTTTAGCTGATAGTTTAATTCGGTTTTTTTGCCGAAAATAAAATCAACAAGAGCCTGTGTCGATTTGTCCGAAACCTTTTTATTCACAATTTGGCCAAGCATCGGCGCGCTGACAATTTGCCAATTCCACTTCTTAATTAAAAAATTATTCAGCGACGAAACATCTGAAAATCCGATGAAAATTTTTTGAGTTTTGGGCTTTGTCATTTTTTCTAAGTAAGGCAAAATTTCGGCGCTGCCGTAGCCGCCGCGTGCGCACCAAATTATTTTTGAGTCGGAATGAGCCGCAGTCTTAAATTGTTCAAAACGATGTAAAGCCGCAAAGGACGGAAATTCGTGATTTGTTGGCTTCTTTAGTGCCAATTCTTTTTCAAAAAAAATCCTCGCGGTAAGTCCGATTTTTTTTAGGAAATTTTTGATTTTTTCATTTTCCTCCAAAGTGCAAGCGGTGCCTAGAGTTACAACATCAACAACGTCGTTCTTTTTGAGAAATTTTGACTTCATTTTTTTGGAGATAAATTAGTTTACAATTAGCTCGCAGAATTTGTATTTTAGACGCCTAATTTCCAATCAAAAAATTTAGAAAAAACAAATGACCAAAGAAAAAGTCATCATCTTCGACACGACTTTGCGTGATGGTGAACAAGCGCCGGGTGCGACGATGAATCTTGAGGAAAAATTATTGATTGCCAAAACGCTGGAAAAAATGGGCGTTGATGTGATTGAGGCGGGTTTTCCGATTGCCTCAAATGGTGATTTTGAAGCGGTAAATAAAATTGCCAAAACCATTAAAAATTCGACAATTTGCGGTTTAGCGCGTGCCAAAAAAGCTGACATTGAAAGAGCGGCTGAAGCTGTGAGGCCAGCGGCTCGCCCACGTATTCACACTTTTCTTGCGACTTCTCCAATTCACATGCAATTCAAATTGAAGATGGATGAAGCGCAGGTGTTAAATGCAATCACCGAAAGCGTTTCTTTGGCGCGCAATTTATGCCCTGAAGTTGATTGGTCGCCGGAAGACGCGACCCGCTCAAATCGTGATTTTTTATTTAAAGCGATTGAAACTGCGATTAGCTCTGGTGCCAATACCATCAATATTCCAGATACTGTTGGCTACACCACTCCTGAAGAATATTACGATTTGATTTTAGCGATTAAAAATAACGTTTCCAACATCGACAAGGCGGTGATTTCTAGTCACTGTCACAATGATTTGGGTTTGGCGGTGGCTAATTCTTTAGCGGCGATGCGCGCTGGCGCTCGTCAAATTGAATGCACGATTAACGGCATTGGTGAGCGCGCGGGGAATGCGGCGCTCGAAGAAATTGTCATGGCGATCAAAACCCGTCCTGATTTTTACGGCGTTGAGACTGGAATCGACACTACAATGATCACGCGAATTTCAAAATTAGTTGCCAGCATCACTGGCTTTCAAGTGCAATACAACAAGGCGATTGTTGGTGCTAATGCCTTTGCTCACGAAAGTGGAATTCATCAAGATGGCATGTTAAAAAATCGCGAGACCTACGAAATTATGACGCCGGAATCGGTGGGTTTAGAAAAAACCTCGTTAACTTTGGGCAAACTTTCGGGACGTGCTGCTTTTAAAGACCGTCTCAAAGAAATCGGTTATGAATTAAATGACGAAACGCTCGATCAATCTTTCAAAAAATTCAAAGAATTGGCTGATCGCAAAAAAGAAATTCAAGATGAAGACATTGTGGCATTGGTTGACGACTCAATCGTAAACAAAAAATCTCGCTACAGTTTAATCGGCTTGGAAGTGAAGTGTGGCAAGGGCGAAGAGGCTTTTGCAAATGTCAAAATAAAAATTGACAACGAGGAGGTCGAAACTAATTTCCGCTCGAAAGACGGACCAGTCGATGCAATTTTTAACGCAATTAGCAAGTTAATCCCCCACAGCGCCAGCCTTGAGTTATATCAAGTTCAAGCAGTGACAGAAGGAAACGACGCTCAGGCAATTGTTGCTGTTCGTCTCAAACAAAATAATCGAATTTTTAGCGCTAATGGAGCGGATACCGATGTGCTTGCCGCGTCAGCAATTGCCTACATTAAATGCCTTGATAAATTAAATCATTAGGAGGAGCAATGCTCTCAAAATTTTTCTCACTTTCTTCAAAAGACATCGCAATTGACTTAGGCACGGCTAACACTTTGGTTTATGTGCGTGGCCAAGGTGTTGTTTTGAACGAGCCATCTGTTGTTGCCATCATTCATGAAAATGGCAAAATGGTGCCGTGCGCTTTTGGCAATACTGCGAAAATGATGTTGGGCAGAACTCCGGCAAAAATTGATGCCATCCGCCCTTTGAAAGACGGCGTAATTGCTGATTTCAAAGTTGCTGCTGAAATGATCAAACATTTTATCCGCGAAGTTAATCAAACCAAAAGCTGGTTAGGACCAACTGTAATTATTTGCGTGCCATCGGGCTCAACTCCGGTTGAAAGGAGAGCAATTCAAGACGCCGCAGAAGGGGCGGGCGCCAACGAAGTTTATTTGATTGAAGAGCCAATGGCAGCAGCAATTGGTGCGAATCTTCCTGTTACCGAGCCAACCGGTTCAATGATTGTGGACATTGGTGGTGGCACAACTGAGGTTGGTATTTTGTCACTTGGTGGCATCGTTTACTCAAGATCTGTGCGTGTTGGTGGTGATAAAATGGATGAATCAATCATCTCTTACATCAGACGTTACCACAATTTGTTGATTGGTGAATCAACTGCAGAGCGCATCAAAAAAACAATTGGCGCTGCTTGCCCGCCAGCTGAAGGCGATGGATTAACCATGGAAGTTAAAGGTCGCGATCTTTCAAACGGTATTCCAAAAGAAATGATTTTGACCGAAAGACAAATTTCTGAAAGTTTGATGGAGCCAGTCGAGCAAATTATTGACGCCATCAAAGTTGCGCTTGAATGCACTCCTCCTGAACTTTCTTCTGACATTGTTGAGCGCGGTATCGTGCTTTCTGGTGGCGGGGCGATGTTAAAAAATCTTGATTACGTAGTTAGACAAGCAACCAATCTTCCGGTTTTTGTTGCTGAAGATCCCTTGCTTTGTGTAGTTAACGGCTGTGGCAAAGTTTTGGAAAATACCAAAATGTTCCGCGCTACTTTGTTTAGACAAGATTAATTCATTTTAGTCGTTTCAAGACGCCATGAATCAATATTCAAATTTCTCTCAAAGCAGCGCCAATTATAGCTTTAAATACAGTTTCAATTTAGTTTTTCAAAAAATTGAAACTGTATTTTTTAGTTTGCTTTGTGTGATTTTTTTAATTGTCTCGCGCGTTAATGCTGACTTCTCCAAAAATGTCTCCTTCGCCTTTGTTGGAATGTCGATGCCTGTTGTCAAAGTCATCGCTTTGCCATTTAACGCTGTCATTAATCTTCTCACCGATTTTCGCGAATTAGTTGAAGCGAAAAAAGAAAATGAATCGCTCAAAGAAGAGCTCGCCAAGCTGAAATCTTTTTACATTAAATCGCTCAACGTCCACCAGGAAAATAAAGAGCTGCGCAGTATTTTAGATTTTGTTACTTCCAAAAGTTCAAACTTCAAAGTCGCCAGAATTATTGGGCGTTCACACCAAATGTTTAATCAAAAAGTTTTTATTGATGCTGGTTCAAATCGTGGTTTGAAAGAAGGCGCAATTGTGACTGGAGATCGCGGCGTTATTGGGCGTATTGCTGAAGTTAGTGAAGATAAATCGCGTTTAATTTTGTTAAATGATGCTAGCTCAAGAATTCCTGTAATAACCTCTAAAAGCAGAGCTAGAGCTATTTTAGCTGGAAATAACAGCGACTTGATGGATATGATGTATTTACCAAAAAGTCACAAAATTGAAGTGGGCGATTGGGTCTTCACCTCTGGAGATGGTGATACTTTGCCGCCGGGATTGTTGGTTGGCGTGGTTAAGCATGCTGATAAAGACGCAGCAGAAGTTGTGATGGTGGAAGACGTCAGCAACTCAGATATTGTAACGATTATTTCTTACTAAGCACAACGAGGGTTAGCAGTTTTGGCTAACCAAAAAAGACCTAGGACATCCTCTCTTCTTTTTTCATTTCGCGCATCATAAAAGGCACCTGCGAAATTGTGAAAATCATTGAAATTGGCATCATGCCAAAAACCTTAAACTGCACCCAAAAATCAGTAGGAAAATTACGCCAGATCACCTCATTTAACGCTGCCAAAAAGATAAAAAACAGCGCCCAACGCATTGAAAGAGTAAGCCACGCTTTTTCATTCATTTTGATTTGCTCACCTAAAAGATAAGACAAAAAAGCCTTCTTACAAAAATATCCGTAAAGCAAAACCGCGGCAAAAAGCAGGTTAATAATTGTCGGCTTCATCTTAATAAAAGTATCGTCTTGTAGAAATATTGTTAAACCGCCGAATATGCTAAGGATAAGGCCTGAAGCCAGAGCTACCATTGGAATTGTTCGGGTTAAAATGTAGCAAATCACCAAAGCAATCAAAGTAGTTGCCACCATAAAAATGGTCGCGGTGATAAGTGGATTGGGGGTTGAAGCGAATTTGTAGCAAATGAAAAAAACAATTAGCGGCAAATAATCGTAAAGAAATTTAATCGATGAATTGTGAGATTTTTTCATTTCAATTGCAGGAAAGGTTTTGTGAAGCAGTGGTAGTGAAAGATAAAAGTGTGACTTGAACTCTCAAATCGCTGTCAGATCGAATCAGTAAGTTAGCAATTTTAGGATCGGCAATTTGAGTACCGCGTGGAATATTGATATATCTAATGCCCCCCGCCTTCATGCCAATAATATTTTTTTCCAGCAGAGTGTTAGCTTGAGAGCCAATAATTAATTTCTGCGAGCCGACAAAATCTAGTTGGTACCCATCTTTACCGTAAACGCCGTAAGCAAAGTTAACTTCATCGCTACAGGCAGCTATTTTATCTCCAGCACCAAGATCGAGATCTTCAATGGAAATGTCGGCAGTTGGATTTGCTGGCGCTGTCCCTTTTAGCTTATTTTGCATATCAGGATTTTTTGCCAATTCATTAGCCATCTTAACATTTGAGATGATGAAAGAGCCTTTGCTTGTGGCTTCTGTTAAATCTTTTTTAACATTTTCAGCCGAAAGGCGATTGCCCAAAGATTTTGGATGCTGCTTATTGGCAAAAAGTGCAAAATAAAGAACTAAACAAATGCCAATGCCTTTAATTAAAGGGTTGCGCAATAGTTCGAGGATTTTCATAGGAATTAAAATTATTGGGCCAGCGGGCGAATGATTTGAATTTTTCCGCTAACAATTTTGATAACTGCTGAGGCGATTTCACGCTCAGATTTTCCACCATCCACCAATAAATCAAGGTTGGATTTGGTGAAATATTTTTCGACTTCCAAAGCGGTAATAGCTGCTTTTTCATTGGATGGATTAGCGCTGGTAACTGCCAAAATTCCGCCAAATTTTTCCAGCAAATTTTTAATAAAATCGCGGTTCACAATGCGAAATCCTAAAAACTTTCCATCATTTTGATTGAGGTTGGGGGCAAGTAGGGCAGATATTTCCGGCTTTGTTTCTAAAATTAAAGTTAGGCTTTTAGAGCCAAATTTTTCTGCAAATTTTTCGGCCACTTCGTCAAAAGAAAAGATCTTTTTGGCACTCGCCAAATCTTTAACAAAAATTGCGATGGGCTTTTTTGGGTCGCGTTTTTTAAGCGCAAATAAAGCGTCTACGGCTTTAGAATTTGAGGCGTCAACCGCCAGTCCGTAAACCGTATCAGCGGTGAAAGAAATGATTTTCCCCGAGCGCAAAGACTTACAAGCAAGCTCAAGAGCGTTAGTGTCAGATTCTTTAATTATTAGCATTTAGCATTGATTTTATTGGTTCAAACGACTTGCGGTGAAATTTACAAATTCCAAATTCGCGAATTTTCTCAACGTGAAATTTCGTCGGATATCCGGCATGTTTGTTAAAGCCAAATTGGGGAAATTCTTGATGAAGTTGGTTCATAATTTCATCGCGAGTTTCTTTGGCAAGAATTGATGCAGCTGCAATTGATAGACTTTTTTGGTCGCCTTTAACAACTGCCAACATCTCGCAAATTTGATCTTGCTTGGCAAAGGGAATGAAATTGCCATCGACTAAAATTGCTTGCGGAAAAATCTGATATTTTTTTTGCAAATCTAAAAAAGCGCGCAACATCGCCAGTTTGGTGGCTTGCAAAATATTAATTTCATCGATGGTTTTTTCATCGACCACGCCAATGCCAAATTTTGCTTTTTTTTGTAGCTCAAAAAAGATTTTTTTTCGACTGATTTTCGACAGTTTTTTTGAGTCATTAATGGCGCTGGGAAAATCATCCTGATCCAAAATGGCACAAGCAGCCACAACTGGTCCAGCCAAAGGTCCGCGGCCAGCTTCATCAATGCCGGCAACGACAAATTTCGGATAGTTATTTTCAAGTAAAAAGTTTGGTTGCATTTCTAAGTGGAGGTTAATTTAATGGCGCAACTTTCGCGCAGTTTTTCAGCGCGCTTTTCTTCCCTCGTAGTTTTTAATTTCATTTCAATTTTCGCCATGACTTTCATCAAGAAAAACTTTCGTTACAAGCCGTCTTTGCTTAAGCCAATCTCTGCTGTTGCAGCAGTGATTTTGCTAGCAGTTGGCATTTATTACTTCGTTAGTAAAAAATCAGATGCTCCAAAAGCAGCAGATGCTCAAGAAGCTGTTTCAAGTGGTCTAGATAAAGACCAAAAAGTTAGAACTGTTGGCGATGTTGAAGAAGTAATGGCAAAATGGGTTGAAGCCAATCCTAAATTGATCATCATGTCGCTTCAAAACATGCAAAGAAAAGCTCAAGAAGATCAAATGAAAGATGCTGGAAAAAATATCGGCACTAAAAAAGACGAGCTATTCAATGATAAAAACTCACCACAACATGCTCCTTCTGGATATGATGTGACAGTAGTTGAATTCTTCGACTATGCTTGTGGCTATTGCAAAAAAGCCAACGCAACAGTTAACGAACTTTTGAAAGAAGACAAAAAAGTTAGAGTCGTTTTCAAAGAATTTCCAATTCTTGGTCAACCTTCTTTCGAAATGGCTTCAGTTGCAATCGCAGTTAACATTGCTTTTCCTTCTTCTTACGTAAAATTTCATGACGCTTTGATGAAGTCTCAAGAAAAAGGCAAAGCAGCAGCACTTAAAGCTGCTAAATCTGCTGGCGCTAATGTTGCAAAAGTTGAAGAAATTTTGAGCAAAGACAAAGCTAAAATTGATAAAATTCTTCAAGAAAACTTAGCACTTGGTGGCACGATCGGAATCAACGGAACTCCCGGTTTCGTAATCGGCGAAGAATTGGTTCCAGGAGCTCTTGAGCTTGGCGCTTTCAAAGAAAAAATCGCTGCAATTAGAGCGAAAAACTAATTTAAATATCCCTCTCGTCTAACTGGCGAGGGGGATTTTTTTTCATGATTCACACCTCACAAACAAACCCAGATCTCTCCTCACTTTCCTCGCAACAAAAATCTGTCATTGAAGCATTCAAAGATGGCAAAAACCTTTTTGTCACTGGCGGCGCGGGCAGCGGAAAATCCTACCTCTTAAACTTTCTCAAAAGAAATTACGGACATCTCGGCTTAGAAATCACTGCCAGCACCGGAATTGCTGCCGTAAATATTGGCGGCGCGACGATTCATTCTTGGGCCGGAATTGGCTTGGCTAATTTGCCAATCGATCAAATTGTCGGCAATATTCTCAGCGGCAAATTCAGTCGTATCAGACGCCGAATCAGGCAGGCCAAGGCTTTAGCAATTGATGAAATCTCGATGATTTCGGCGGAAGTTTTTGAAATTCTCGATCAAGTTTTTCGTCGTATCCGCGAAAATAAAGCGCCGATGGGTGGCGTGCAGATGTTGTTGTTTGGTGATTTTTTGCAATTGCCGCCAGTTAATCGCGGCGGAGATTTTAACTTCTGTTTTGACTGTGATGCTTGGAAAAATCTCAATTTGGAAACTTTCGAGCTCGAAGAAATTTTTCGCCAATCTGATCAAAAATTTATTAAAATTTTAAATAATTTGCGTTTCGGCAAGCTCGATCAAAGTGATCGTGAAGTCCTTGAATCAAGGCTTAATGCTAAGGATGACAATCGCGCAATTCGCCCGACAATTTTGACCACCCACAATGAAAAAGTGGCAAGAATTAACTCGGAAGAACTCAAAAAAATTCCTCGCGAAGAAATTACTCACGAGGCGGAATATTTTGGTTTGCCCGACAAAGTTGAGTTCTTGAAGAAAAACTGCATGGCGTCACAAAGCTTGAAATTAAAAGTTGGAGCGCAGGTGATGATGATTAAAAATACTTACCAAAAAGAGGGAATCATCAATGGCTCGCTGGGGATTGTGCAAAGTTTTAGCGCTAAAAAATCTTACCCAGTTGTTGAATTTGCTAATGGAAAAATTTTGACCATCGCGCCCGAAGAATGGCTAATTGAGCGCTACGATGAAGAGAAAAAAATTGTTGTAACGGACGCCGGAACCAGCCAAGTGCCGCTAATTCTGGCGTGGGCGATGACAATTCACAAATCTCAAGGGCTTACTTTGGATAAAATTTCTTGTGATCTTTCTGATGTTTTTAGTCCCGGACAGGCTTATGTGGCTTTGTCGCGAGCGAGGTCGCTTGAAGGGATTTTTATTGAATCGATTAACTTTAATCGCATCTCAACAAGTCTTGATGCGGTGGGCTTCTACAAAGGATTGAAAGCAGAGTAAGGCTCAAATTGTGATTTTCAGCTGACTTAGTTTTTCAATCTCATCTCGATTTTCCTCAAACCACTTTGTAGCCATAAAATAATCCGCAGAAACTCTCGCTTTTCTCTTTTTTTCATCCGGCAAAAACACATCTTCGTAAGACAAAATCAAAATTTTCTTTTCCGCCAAATCGCCAATAAATCCAATGCGATTGTCATTGTGATTTTCTTCAAGCCACTCTGCTGCAACAATTCCGATTAAATTATTTTCCAAATCTTTCATCATCTCCAAAGTCGAATCGCGATTAGTTTTAAAAACTATCTCAGCAACTTCATTAACCTTGCCAAAAAAAATCGTCACATTTTTTGCAGCATTTTTACTTAAGAAAATTGTGCGAAACCCGTTGTAAAGAAGGCTAGCAGCGTAGGCGTGTTTTAGGGCATTAGCAGTTTCTTTAGGCATTTGTCTTGCAGCAATTTCGCGGGCGGCAACTTTTTCAAAAAAGAAATCATTTAAAATCACCGCCGATCCTTCAAGCGCAAGCAAGGTAATCAGAAGGATTAAGAAGATTTTGTAGGAAATTTTTTTCGGCATAAAAAAAGAAAGACTCGGCATGACAAGCAAAAAATTACCAGCCAGAATGGCGCTCTAAAATACCCATTCTTTTTCCAAGTAATGTCATTTTTTCACAAGCTTTCTAACAACTCTCAAGGCATTTGCTACGCAATTGGTGCATGCTTTCTGGCGTCAGTTTTAATCTCGCTGGTGCGCTTTTTGTCAGCAGAATTTCACATTTTTTTCATCGTGATGCTGCGCAATTTTTTTGGGCTGTTGTTTTTTGTGCCCCAAATCGCTGCGGATTACCAAAGAGTTTTCAAAACTAAAAAAATCAAACTGCATATTTTTCGCGGCGTTAACGGCTTGATCTCGATGTTCATCTGGTTTTACGTGGTCACGGTTTTGCCCTTGTCGGAAGCGGTTTCAATTAGTTTTATCATTCCAATTTTAACCACGATTGTTGCTGTATTTTATCTCAAAGAAGAAGTTAAGGCTAAGACTTGGATGGCCAGTTTCATTGGATTTATCGGCATTTTAATAATTTTGCGCCCCGGTTTTAAAGAATTTAACAACGCCTATTTTTTCTCTTTTGCCTCGGTATTTTTGTGGATCATTTCCAACATCTTAATCAAAACTATGACCAAAACTGAAAAGCCGCAAACCATTGTGGCGTATATGTCGCTGACCATGTTTCTTTGTTCAATTCCTTTCGCACTGCCTTACGTTAAAGCTTTGAGTTTTGAAAATATTTTGTGGTTTGCTTTGCTGGGACTGGTTTCAAATTTAACCCACATTTGTATTTCTAATTCTTACGCCAAAGCTGATCTGTCTTACGTTCAGCCTTTTGATTTCACGCGGCTAATTTTCACTGCAATCATCTCTTACTTTGCTTTTGGAGAAGTGATTGATTTCTGGGTAATCGTCGGATCGCTAGTAATTTTATGTGGCGTAATCATTGTGATGCCGCGAAAAAAGAGTAAAAAGCTGCAGGCGATTTTTGACACCCCGCCGGCTCTAAACCCTTGATTTTATTGAATTCATAAAAAAAAGAAGATTGCTGCCTGTCAGGCAGGAATCTTTTAAAAACGAAAAACAAAATTTTAATTTGCCTCATGCTAAACTATTTCAAGCAAGCAATTGCAGAATTACGCAGCGAAAATCGTTACCGCGAATTTGTCGATATTTCGCGAATTTGCGGCGAGTTTCCTTGTGCCATCAACAATAAAAACGGCCAAAAAATTGTCGTTTGGTGTTCTAACGATTACCTCGGCATGGGTCAAAATCCTGATGCAATTGCTGAAGCAATTAACGCTCTAAAGTCTTACGGAGTCGGTGCGGGCGGCACTAGAAATATTTCTGGAACTAACCATGCAATCACCACACTTGAAAAAAAATTATCCCAGTTGCACCAAAAAGAAGCCGCGCTCATTTTTGTGTCAGGCTACATCGCCAATGATGCAACGATTCAAGCTTTGGCAAAAATCATTCCGCATTTAGTAATTTTTTCTGACCAAAAAAATCATGCCTCAATCATTGCGGGCATTAAAAATAGTGGCTTGCAGAAACGAGTTTTTCGCCACAACGACATGGCGCATCTTGAAGAATTGCTGCAAGAATTTCCTCAAGACCAACCCAAAATAATCATCTTCGAATCAGTCTATTCAATGGATGGCGATTTTGGTAAAGTTGCTGAAATTAGTGCTTTGGCCAAAAAATATGGCGCTCTAACTTTTGTTGATGAAGTGCATGGCGTTGGAATTTATGGCGCCACAGGTGCTGGCCTTTGCGAGCAACTTGGGCTATCAGATCAAATCGACATTATTCAGGGAACTTTCGCCAAATCTTTCGGCACAATTGGCGGCTACATTACGGCAAAATCAGAAATTATTGATGCAATTCGTGGCACCGCTTCGGGATTTATTTTTAGCACCGCGCTACCCCCAGTGATCTCTGCGGCAACACTTGCCAATATTTCTTACTTGCAAAAAAGTTCGGTTGAGCGCGAAAAAATGCAGCAAAATGTGGCGCGCCTTAAAAGCGAATTACAAAAAATTGGTGCGAAAATTGTTGAAAATGAGTCACACATTATTTCGGTGAGAATTGGCGATGCGGTGAGGGCGCGTGAAATTTCGGCGCGTCTTCTAAACGAATTTAATATTTACATTCAGCACATTAATTATCCGACGGTAGCAAAAGGAGACGAGCGTTTACGCATTACAGCTACGCCACTTCACAGCGAAAAAATGATTTTAGATTTAGTCGCCGCTTTAGCAAAAACTCTCTAGAAAATGCTGTAAAATAAAACTTGCAGCAATGTCATCGATGAATTTATTTTTCTTTCTCGAAACCCCAGAAGCATTGACATCTCTGGCTTCAAAGCTGGTTAGTCTTTCTTCAAAAAGAAAAATCGGTAATTTATTTTCTAAAAAATCGTCAAAGTTTTTGGCAAATTTTTCGCTAAAGTCAGTCATTGGAATTCTGCTTCCATCCATCGCAAGCGGGCGTCCGATCACAATTGCAACAATCTGATTTTCTTCTAAAAATTTTTTAATTTTCTCAAAATCTTTTTGATTGCTGAGGCGTTCTAAAATTAATTTCGGTGTGGCTAAAAAACGCGATTCATCAGAAATTGCGATGCCAATTCTTTTGCTGCCAACATCAAGCGCCATTAGGCGGCCTTTGCTTGGCAAAGCTTGATTTACAGGGCTTAAATTGTTAAAAATCATTTTCTCAAAAAAACCTAATTTTTTTCCTAAAAACATGTCAAACGTCACGTCAGAAAATATCAAAAAAGTTGCGCGTCTTGCACGCATCGAAGTTCTAGAAGCAGATCGTGAAAATTTAGCAAAGCAAGTGGGCGGCATTATTGGTTGGGTTGAACAACTCAGCGAAGTAAATACCGAAAATGTTGAGCCTCTAACCAACATTCACGGCGAATCGCTGCGCTTAAATGCTGATGTGGTAAGTGACGACAATATTGCCGAAGATATTTTGAAAAATTCTAAAGACGCAAAATATGGATATTTCGCAGTGCCAAAAGTAATTGAGTAGATTCTTGCAACTCTCTTTACCATTTCAAACCAGCACCAAATCTGACCTTTTTAAAGAAGAAGATTTTTTGCCGCTTACAGAAAATTCTGCTGCGATTAATTTTTTTAAAAAATTTTTTGAGCAAAAAGATTTTGCCTCGTCCCAGTTTAAATCTTTGATTTTAAAAGGCGCAAAGGATTGTGGCAAAACTCACTTGCTGCATATTTTTGCTAAAAAATTTGCTGCTGAATTTTTGGATCAAGAAAAAATCATTGGCGTAAATCCGGCTGATTTTTTTACTGCTAACCAGTTTTATATTTTGGAAAATGTTGCAGAAATAACAGATGAAGGATTGGTGCTGCACCTAATAAATTCAGCAGTTGAAGCTAAAGCATTTTTAATTTTAAGCGCCAGAAACGCGCCGCAATTTTCTTTAAAAGATTTGGCGTCGCGCGTGAAAAATATTTTCTCAGTTGAGATCAAAAACCCCAGCCAAGAATCAATTAAATTGCTTTTAACCAACAGCTTTTCGCGCAAGCAAATCAAGCTTTCGCGCCCGGTGATTGATTTTGTTAGTGAAAATATCGACAGAAATTACGAAAGCCTTTTTGCGGTGGTGCGTTTGCTAGAATTTCACAGTCAAGAAAGCGCTAAGGCTCTTGATTTGAATGTGGTAAAAAAAGTTTTAAACGGGGACCCTAGCTAATTGAGCAGGCTCTGCTTTTAGTTTCGTCGTTGGGCTGGCTAGTGGAATTACGTTTTGTAGAAAAGGTGCCCAAAGGATCATTTTCTGTTGTTTGTACTTTTTGCAAAGTAGTCGGCTCTTCTTCAAAGGTGTTGTAAGTTTGCCTTATTTCATTTCGTGCAGCTAAATATTCTATTGGAGCAGCTTCCTGATATTTATCTAAAATTGACTGAATTCGAATTTTATTTTCAGGGCTAAAAAATTTTTCAAATCGCCTTACACCCTGCTCCAACATGTTTCTATTAAGGTCTTCTTTCAAAGAGATCAGGTGATTATCAACGCCAAATAGTACAAAATTTATCAGCGCCTCTGACTTTAATTCAGTCTGTCCGCTTTTTAAAATAATGCGGATGCTGTCTCTCTCGGATGATTCTCGAGCCTTATCATCATGAAGAAGTTCTGTTTTCATTTTGAAAATTCCTTGCTCAGCAACTCCCTGAAAAGCATCTTTGCCACTTTTGTCTGAGAGGCCAAAATTAAATCCAAGTTCGGATAAAAATTTCAGCAAGTGATTGTTTCTGGAGTTTACTGTAGCAAGCAGCAGATCGATCTGCATTTCTTCAGGTATCTCGGCGCCTTTAATTTTTATAATTTGAGTATGATTTAATAGGTCGCTGGAGAATTTTTGTTTATCTTGCAACTGGGAAAGTGCGCCGATAATGGTTTCAATAAAATCGTTGTCAGCAGGGTTTGCTGGATCGTAATTAATTAGCTGAGGAATTGCGCTGAAGTCTTGTGATTCACTGGCGATTGCATCTTGCACCGCAGAAAAAAGTTCGTCGCTTTCTAGCGTTTTTGAGAGTGACATATTTGAGTTTTATTAAATTTATTAAAAAAGAGATCTGCCATCAAGAAATGTGGCAGTTGAGACGCTTTGGGAGGCGTTAGTACTTCGTAAGTATCTCTTGGCTATTTAGCGGTATTTTAAATTGGAAAGATGTTCTAAAGCGATTTTGGAAACTTCTTTTTGCGCCTCTTTTTTCGATTTTCCTTCGGCGCTAAATTCGAGATTTTCGTGCTCGATTTTAACGTTTGAAATAAAAAGCGGCGAGTGATCGCTGCCACCCGATTTCACGGTAAAATATTGGGGTAATTGTTTAGATTTTAACTGCACTAATTCTTGCAATTCTGAAACTGGATCTTTTGGGGGCGTGACATTTTTTTCTAAAAAATCATTCCAAAAATTAAGAATAAATTTTCTAGCACCCGCATAATTTGAATCAACGTAAATCGCACCAACTAAGGCTTCCAAAGCATTTTCTAAATTGCGTTTATTGGTGGTGCCGCCGAGATTTTTTTCACCGCGACTCACCTGCAAAACTTCATCCAAGCCAATTTTTAAAGCAATTTCTGCCAAGGCTTCACCCGAAACCAAACCGGCTTGGCGCTTAGAAAGATCCCCCTCCATCTCAGTTGGATATTTCTTCATTAGACATTCACCAATCACCAAACTCAAAACTTTGTCACCCAAAAATTCGAGGCGTTGGTAATTTGGTTTTTTCTTATTTTCCTTAGAAAGGCTTGGATGCGTCAAAGCTTCTTCCAGCAAATTTTCATTTTTGAAATCGTGCAAAATATGCGTGCAGAATTTTTTAAAGTTCGGATTCATCTAATTAATTTTTTGTAAAAGTCGCTCGGTGCGAATTGATTTTGGCCAAGTCCAAACTTGCCAAGTTGGTTTTGCATTAGAAAAGAAAATCATGGCGGCGCGTCCCACCAAATTTTCTTCCGGCACGTAGCCTACTTCCGTCAAGAATCGGCTGTCTTGTGAATTGTCGCGATTATCTCCCATCATGAAATAGTGGCCTTGCGGCACTTCGAAAATTCCGGTATTATCTTGCGACGAGTTCGGATTTTGATCGAGAGTTGGCACCACTTTTCCTTCCGGTAAAGTTTCTAAAAACTTTTGAATATCAACTGGGGGAGTTAGGTCGAGATCAGCGAAAGTTCCATCAAATGCTTTGTTTACTTCTTCGTCATTAATGTAAAGCACGCCGTCGCGCATTTGCAGGCGATCGCCAGGCAGGCCGATTAATCTTTTTATGTAATTTATTTTGGGCTCGGAAGGTAAGCGAAACACCACAACATCACCGCGTTTTGGGGTTTTTTTCCAAATGCGTCCGTCAAAAAAATCAAAACCAAAAGGAAAAGAATAGCGGCTGTAGCCGTAAGAATATTTGGCGACAAAAATATAATCGCCAATGAGCAATCCGGGTTTCATTGAGCTTGATGGAATATGAAATGGCTCGAAAACAAACGAACGCACAAAGCCAGCGCAGATTAGGGCGACGATGAGGGTTTTGATAAAGCCCGCGGGGGTTTCGGTTTTTTGGTTTTCCATTTTTTAGTTTTTGATTAAGTTTTTTCCGTCCATCTCGAGCGGCTGTTCAATTTTCATCAAATGCAAAACCGTCGGCGCAATATCGCTAAGCTTGCCATTTTTAAGGCTTAAACCCGCAACATCATTTCCCACCAAAATAAATGGCACCGGATTTGTCGTGTGCGAAGTGTGCGGTTGATGATTGTGATCCATCATGCATTCAACATTTCCGTGATCGGCAGAAATCAACATCACGCCGTTTTTTTCTAAAATTATTTTTTCCAAAAGACCAAGTTGACTGTCGATTGCCTCGCACGCCGCAATTGATGGATCTAGCATGCCGCTATGTCCAACCATGTCGGGATTGGCGTAATTAACGATGATGAAATCGAATTTCTCTGACAAAATTGCAGCGCGCAATTTTTCGCCAATTTCATTTGCCGACATTTCTGGCTTTAAATCGTAAGTGTCAACCAAAGGAGATTTTACTAAAATTCTGGTTTCGCCAGAAAGCTCTTTTTCAGCGCCGCAAGAAAAAAAGAAAGTGACGTGCGCATATTTTTCAGTTTCGGCGATACGTAATTGCGTAAGGCCGCGCCCTGCTAAAATTTCTGGCAAAGAATTTTTTACCTCAATTGAAGGAAATAAAATTTCGTAAGATTTATTTAATTTTTCCGAATATTCAGTTGCCGCAATTGCGTGAGAAAAATCACAAATTTCAAAAAGTTTTTCCGAAATTTGGCGAGCGCGATCGGCGCGAAAATTGCAAAAAAGCAAAGCATCTTCTTTGGCAATTCCGCTGTAATCGCCAATAACGCAAGGTTTTACAAATTCATCATTTACGTTGTTTTCGTAAGAGCTTTTTACCGCAGAAATTGCGTCAGAAAATTTTTCACCTTGTGCCAAAACGATCGCTTTTGTTGCTAGTTCAACGCGTTCCCATTTATTGTCGCGATCCATGGCGTAGTAGCGACCAGAAACTGTGGCAATTTTTATGTCTTTAACTTTTTCGAGAAATTCAAGTGCACTTTTTTGCGCCACGTCGCGGCCATCTAAAAAGGCATGAAGCAAAACTTTGACGCCATTTTGGGCTAAAAATTCTGCCAGAAAAATAATGTGATTAATGTGCGAATGCACGCCGCCATCAGAAAGCAGCCCCATCAAGTGACAGGTTTTTTCTGAAGCTTTTAAGTTGGCAATTAATTTTAGTAATTTGGGATTTTTGGCCAGTGACCCGTCAGCAATTGCATTATTAATGCGCGGCAAATCTTGAAAAATAACTCTTCCGGCGCCAATCGTCATGTGACCAACTTCTGAATTGCCCATTTGTCCTTCGGGCAAGCCCACGGCAAGTCCCGATGTTTCAAGTTGTGAGTTGGGATATTGCTTAAAAAAGCGATTGTAATTTGGCAGTTTGGCGCGCGCGATGGCATTGCTTGCGTCAGCTTCATCGCCAATTCCCCAGCCATCTAAAATGCACAGCAAAATTGGCTTGCTAGTCTGCGTTTGTTTCATATTTTTTTTAAAAGAAGAAATGAGATTTACTAAGAAAAATTAACCCACCAATCCCCAATTGTAAATGACTGAACTAATAGGTGTTGTCGCTGCTTTTCTAACTACCATGAGTTTTTTACCGCAAGCCATAAAAACCATAAAAACTCGCGACACTTCGGGAATTTCTTTTGTGATGTATTTGATGTTTGTTGCAGGAATTGGCTTTTGGCTTGCTTACGGATTGTTGCTAAAAAATCACATAATCATCGCCTCCAATTTTGTGACTTTTATTTTGTCGGGTTTGGTGTTGGCGGTGAAGGTAAAAAATTCTAAAAAAGATTAAGTGCTTGCAAATGGCGCACCTCAGCTGGACGGAGTTTGTAACTCCGTCCGCATGTTCATTTTTAACTAAATTTTTATTGAAAGTAAGGTCGGGGTTGCAGAACCCGAACTGCATCGGCAAGTGGTGATTGCTCTTTAAGACTATTTTGAATCAGTCGTCGCAACATTCATTTTCTTAATCATATCAAAGCTGTTTGAGATCATGGCCTGAGAAGCTAGATTCCAATTTCCAACAGCGCCTTTTTGAACTTCGATTTTTGTAATCAATCTCCAAGTCAGGTTTTTTGCATCAAACAAGCCGATGTGAAGATGAACTGTTTGTCCCGCATTATACTCAGCTTCGCCACCAGAAACGATTGCTAGAGCAAGCGGAAACTCACCGAACTTGCCAGTGATTTCAGCGGCAAACTTTTTGATAGTTTCATTTTTTGAAAGTTGCTCAATTGCACTAGTCTTATCAAGACTCGCAACGAACTTTTTGTAAAAATCATTTCCAATCGTGTTCGAGATTTTTTCAATCACGATTCCGGCCGGAATAACTCTATCCGAACCAAAAGCGCCAGCCCAAGCAGCATTTATAGACAGATCAATGCTCTTAGAACCCGCACTTGATTTACCATTAAAGTCAGTGGTTGGGAAGATAATGATTTTGCTAACTTTGGTGTTGAGATCAGCCCGATCATAAAGAAGTTGGGGCTTTGGGCCAAAAGAAGAACA
The DNA here is from genome assembly GCA_947442475.1 of Rickettsiales bacterium. GTDB lineage: Bacteria > Pseudomonadota > Alphaproteobacteria > Rickettsiales > UBA1997 > UBA2645. The sequence goes on along the minus strand of CANEVP010000015.1, from coordinate 10,594 downwards.
AGAAGCTAGAGACAGGATCAAAAGCGTAGCTGTGCAGAGTTTTTTCATAAGTTAATTTTTTAAGTTTGGGAAAAAGACAACCCGAAGAGACGGTCAGGTCCGTGTACTAAAAATCAGGCATAGGAGATTGTCAATTCGATACTTGACAAAGATAAGATTTTGACACGCTTCGAGTAGAAGCTAAGAGAGGCTCGTTTGGCTAGCGGATTAAGCCAAGAAGGTCTTAGCTTTGTTGTTGGAATTTGATAGGACGTACATCGGTTTGTTAGAGCGAGGCAAGAGAAATCCGTCTCTCATTACTATTCAAAGAATAGCGCAGGAATTACAGATTAAACTGCTAAGCATGTAATCATCGTTTAGCTCTTTTGTTAAAAGGATATTTGGAAACAGCGCTTTTGAAAAACTGGATCCTAAAATTATTGCTTCATTAGCCTCTTTTTTCGAAGAAGGTTTGGAGTGTCGAAATCTCAATTTCCTTCTTCTCCCCAGTTTTTCTGTCTTTTACCTCAACTTTTCCAAGCGCTGCAGACTTAGGTCCAACAATGATTTGGGTTGGAATTCCAATTAAATCAGCGGTAGCGAATTTTTGGCCTAAACTGGCTTTGGTGTCGTCGTAAATTACTTCAATTCCGCGCTGCGTTAAAGAGTTGTAAATTTCTTCGCATACTTTGTCGCACAGCTCGTCGCCCGATCTGACATTAATTAACGCAACTTGGAAAGGTGCTAATTCAGAGGGCCAGATGATTCCATTCGCATCGTGATTTGCCTCAATTGCGGCAGCAACCACGCGGGATGCGCCGATTCCGTAAGAACCCATGTTTGGGTAAATTTTTTCTCCCGCCGCTCCCATCACGCTGGCTTCCAGCGCTTTCGAATATTTCAAACCAAAATTAAAAATGTGACCAACTTCAATGCCGCGTCTTGAGGCAAGCTGATCGGCAGCAATTGGACATTTTGTTTCAACATGCATTTCATCCGCCATTGCGTACATACTTTGCATTTCTTCGATGTTGAAAGGCTTTGATTCATCTAGCTCATCAAATTTTTTATCGTAGTAGATTGCGCTTTCGCCGGTGTTAGCTAACACGTGAAATTCGTGCGACAAATCGCCGCCAATTGCACCGGTGTCGGCTTTCACCGCCATTGGCTTCAAGCCCATTCTTCTGAAAATTTTGAAGTAGGTTGCATACATCAAATTGTAAGTTTTTTTTGCGGCGGTTTCGTCAATGTCAAATGAGTAAGAATCTTTCATCAAAAATTCACGACCGCGCATCAAGCCAAATCTTGGGCGAATTTCGTCGCGAAATTTCCAGTGAATTTGATATAAATTTTTCGGTAAATCTTTATAGGAAGTGACGTTTTTGCGAAAGATGTCGGTGATAACTTCTTCGTGAGTTGGGCCATAAAGAATGTCGCGATCGTGGCGATCTTTAATGCGCAGCATCTCTTTTCCGTAAGCTTCATAGCGGCCCGATTCAATCCACAATTCTGCTGGTTGAATAGTTGGCATTAAAACTTCTAAGGCGCCTGCTTTGTCCATTTCTTCTTTAATAATTTTTTCAACTTTGCGCAAAACTTTTAAGCCCAAAGGTAGCCAAGTGTAAATACCACTCGCAGTTTGGCGAATCATGCCAGCGCGAATCATTAATTGATGCGACACCACAGTTGCATCAATTGGATTTTCTTTAAGAGTCGGAAGAAAATATTGAGAAAGTTTCATCGAAATGTAGGTAATTTAAATTAATTGAAAAATTTCTAAAATTTTTTTCTTGCAAAAGTGCTGATATTTTTTGCAAAAACGAATTAATTCTTGGTAATTAATTAAGGCGACAGAGCCATCTTTAAAATTACTAGCTTCGCGCTGGGCTTCTTCGCTAAAATCGGATGTGGTTATAAAGACACCTTTTTTTCCTCTGATATTATAAAGAAATTCTCTCATATCTTTTGATCCAACTTTACTACCGCTTTGCCATTGTTTTGCTTGTAGGTAAATTTTGCCTCTCAATCCTAATTCGTCTTCTAAAATTTCTCCGTCAATTCCACCATCATGGCTTCTAATTTTTCTTTTGGAGGCAACTCCATATCCCATTTTTTCTATTAAAGTGGCGCAAAAATCTTCAAAATTTTGCCAGCTCATATTTTTGATTTTTTCAAGCAACTGAATATCGAATTCTTCCTGATTTTTTTGCAATTCTTCCTCTAAATCAAATGAGGCATTCTGAGAGATTTCTTCTGCTGTAGAGTCTATTTTAGAAGATAATTTATCTTTATCGCTCGATCTGGCGACTTGCCAATTTTTTTCGTAATTTGATGAATTTTGAACTAAATAATCTGTATCTAGAGTTTTATTATTTTGTTTAACATCTTCTAGTGTTTCACGTCCTAAATCAGTAATTTTATATGTTGCTCTCTCATCGCTTAATTCAATGTATTCAGCTTTTGTTAAGAAGGTAAAAGCCCAACCAATTCTATTTTCAAAAATAATATTTCCGCCATCAAACTTCTTTGTTTTTTCCTCTTCGCTCAAACCAAGCGTCTCGGCTAATATAAGCGTAGCAGCTTTTCTTTTTAGATTTTGTTTAGCTATTAAATCCAAAAGCGGTTCAAAAAGTTCGTAAAATTTAGGAATCATTTTATGCGATTTGTTTTTTAATAAACTTCTGCGCCATGCGAATTCCGTGAATGTCGATTGAATGATCGAGATTTGGAATTGGGTGCGATTCGAAAGAAATTTTTAATTTTTCTAAAATTGCTTCTGCTTCGAGCATATTTGAAAAAGGAACTACAGAATCAGCTTCGCCGTGGATTAAACAAATTTCTGGTTTTGATAAAGTTTTTTCATGAATCATTTCCGGTAAAATCAATTTTCCAGAAAATGCGATAATGCCTGCAGGTTTTTTATTTTTTATGAAGCCTTGATATAGAGACATCATGGCGCCTTGCGAGAAGCCGATAATGAATAAATTTTCCACGGTTAAATTGAAGCGCTCAAGTTGAACATCGATAAAATTGGCCAAAATTTTATTGGCCTTTTTGATATTATTTTCCATTTCATCATTCATATTTTTTCTTTCCATGCCATTATTTAATGAAAACCATTGATAGGCGTGAGGAAATCCACCTTCCCAAGGTTCAACTGCGTTGGGAGAAATGTAATGTGCTTCTGGTAAAACATGGCGAATTTCTTGAGATAAATTAATTAAATTTTCTCCGTTTGCGCCATAACCATGCAAGAAAATCACTAGATATTTGGGATTTTTTGCATCAGAATATTCATAGAATTTTAAGTCAGACATAGTCGAAATTAATCAGTAAAATCAAGGGTTTATGCTCACAGTTGATAATCTTTCATTTTTTAAAGATGACAAGAAAATTTTTTCCGAAGTTGGCTTTTCTGTAAGCATCAATTCAGCTTTGATTATCACCGGCAAAAACGGTTCGGGAAAAAGCAGTTTGCTAAAAATTCTCGCCGGAATTTCTAAAAGCACGGAAGGAAAAATTTTCTGGGGTGGCGAAGATATCGAAAATTTTCGCGATGATTTTAATGGCGACAGCCAATTCTTGGGGCATAAAAATTTTCTAAAACCAGATCTAACGGTTGAAGAAAATTTAAAATTCTATTCGCGTCTAAATGGCACGCAGGCAGCGCTTGCGGCGGGTTTAAGTTTTTTTAGTCTAACAGATTTAGCTAATAAAAAAGTAAAAACTCTTTCTGCCGGTTGGCAAAAACGCGTGATGTTAGCCAAGCTTTTATGCTGCCCGTCAACAGTTTGGTTTTTGGATGAGCCTTCGACGAATTTAGACAAAGTGGGCAAAGAAAAGCTGCATGGATTAATCAAAACCAGAATCAAAGAAGATGGTTTGGTGATTATTGCCACTCACGACGAAGCCTTTTTTGACTTGGGGCCGAAGCTTAATCTGGAAGATTTTATCTAGTTTTTGTAGAGCCCAATAAATTGAATTTTGGAATTTTATCAATCAGGCGCTCAAAGCTTTTAATTAGCGGGCGTTTTTTTTGATATGAGCGCTCACGATCAGTTTCGGCATCTTTTAATTTTATGTGGTCGCTTGTCGCGGATCGCTTTAAATCTATTTTAGCGGCATCTGCGGCTTCTTTCGCTCTTTGTCCTAATATTTTCTAAGCGCTACTTCCGCTTCTTCTTCAGACGCCCGATGGTCATTTTTGTGGCGCAGAATTTTAATATTTTTTTATCAACGCTAAGTATTTCAGCGGTTATTTCCTCGGCGCTAATTTGGGATCTGGCGATGTGATTTTTTTTAGATGGCGGTAGATATGTTTTTTTGCAGGTGCAGCCCTTTTAGCTTTTGGCGCCGAGTGACCTCGTTTAAGTTTTTTTGCTGCAATATCTCATTTTCTTTGGCGCGTAATCGTAAATATTCTTGAGCCAATGCCTGAAATTCTTGTGAGGGCTTTAGTGTTTTATTTTTCATTGCCGCTTAAAGTTTCTTAAAAAAATTAAGAATCTTTCAAAGTGTTAATTTCAAGTTTAGCGGTATTAGTTTTTTTTAGGACATGCAAAACTTGCGGCAAAATAATTTTTAGTTTTTCATCTAACTGCCACGGAGCGTTGAAAATAAACATTCCGCAGGCATGCATTTTAGTTTCGCCGCCGATATTTCCGATGTCGAAAGTGGTGTGCAAAATTTTGGCAAATTTTAATTCAGACATTTCTTGGTGAAATTTTTCCAGCAATTCTTTGTCGCTTTCAATAATGGGATACCACACCAAATAAGTGCCGTGGGCGAAGCGTTTGTAAGCGTCTTTCATGCCTTCAATAATTTTGCCGTAATCAGCAGAAACCTTGCTTTGATCTTTCTCAAAAGAGGGATCGATGATGATTAGCCCGCGTTTTTCAATTGGCGGTAGTTTTGATTTTAGCAGCGCAAATCCATCTAAATTAAACAAAGAAAATTTGGCACTTCCGGCAAAAGTTTTGCGTAAAATTGAAAAATCATCGCGATTTAATTCGGTGAAAATTGCGTGATCGTCGCGGCGTAGATAATCTTTAATTAAACTTGGCGAACCCGCGTAAATCTTAAGTTTTTCCGGCAATTCAGAAATTTCACAATTATTGATTTTAGCTAAAATTCTTAAATAGCGCTCAGGCAAAAAATCGGTGTAATTTTTTTGTTGAAGCAATTTCTTAATGCCTTCCAAGGCTTCAGAAGTTTTCAACGATTTCTCGTCAGCTAAATCATATTTTCCAATGCCTGCGTGAGTGTCTAAAACAAAAAACGGCGCGGTTTTTTCGTGAAGTTTTTCGAGGCAAAGGGTGAGAATTACGTGCTTAAAAATATCAGCAAAATTTCCGGCGTGGTAGATGTGGTGGTAGTTCATAAAAGAGGTGGTTTTTGAAATTTAAGCGAAAATTTTATCCGAAGAACCAGCCAGTAATCATGTAGTTTGAAAGTAGAATCATGATTGATGCAGAAACCACAGCGTTGGTTGTGGCAATGCCAACTCCTTCAGCGCCACCTTTAGAAGTGTAGCCAAAATAGCAGCCCATGATCGAAATTAAAAAACCAAAGAAAGTCGCTTTAACGAGTCCCGAAACCACGTCAATTTGTTCTAAAAATTTGAAGGTGCTGTTGATGTAGGGTCCAGGTGAAAAGCCCAAAAAATGAACGCTAACCAAATAGCCGCCCATCACGCCGATAATGTCGGCGATTAAAACTAAAAGTGGCAACATCAACACGCCGGCAATGACTCGAGGTGCGATTAAATATTTGAAAGGATTAGTTGAAAGCGTGCGCAAAGCATCGAGCTGTTCGGTTACTTTCATGGTGCCAATTTCTGCTGCCATTGATGCGCCAACGCGTCCTGCAACCATCAAGCCCGCTAAAACTGGCCCAAGTTCGCGCGTTATTGATAAAACTACCACTGTGGCAATGGTGCTTTCGGCATTGAAGCGCGAAAACCCTGAGTAGCTTTGAAGTGCTAAAACCGCGCCCGAAAAAATTGCGGTTAGCCCCACAACGGGCAAAGAATAATATCCGATTTGCAAAAATTGGCGCAAAATTAAGCGCGGATAAAAAGGCGGACTAAAGCAGTGGCGCACCGCCTCAAGCGTGAACAGAGCCATCTCGCCGAGCTTAGCTAAATTAAGCAAAGTGAAATGCCCGGTCTTTTCTAAAACTTTTAAAACTTGCGCTGACATGAAATTTTTGGTTGAATTCTTAGAGATGGTTGTGGAGTTTGGCGGGGTAAATAATTCACAACTCAACTTTTGATGTTTGCACTAAAAATCCAGTCCAAATTTGCGAAATTCGTCACAGCTTTCTTGCTCATGCTTTTTGTTTTGAGCAAAACAGTTGCGCTTGCTCACCCCTATCTGCATCAAGAAAATTCTGTGCCAGCAATTGAAAAAAGTTTTTTAGAAAAAATATTTTTTGGTCACGAAAAATCTTCGAACAAAAAAGCCGAAAATTGTTTTCTTTGCGCTTTCTCAAATTTTCAAAATCAGATTTCTTTGGCGCCTAATTTAATTTTTAGCGCCGCAATTTTTTATTTGGCTTTTGCGTTACGCAAATTTGACCGAATAAAACTTTCTTATCTTCTCTCTTCAAAAGCCCCGCGAGCCCCTCCAGTTATTTCTTAAAAATCTTTTCTCTTCCCAAGTCATGCTGAGCCTGTCGAAGCATGATTCCCGCGCCATGAATCACCCTTCGACAGTCTCAGGGTGACATTATTGGCGTTGGTACATTTTTAATTTTTTAAGAAATAACTCATGAAAAAATTCTCCCTTTTTGCTTGGCTGAGTTTGCTTTTTGTAAACTCACAAGCTTTCGCAGCTGATACTTGGAACTACCAAGTAACCGCAACAAAACTCGACGAATCTCGTAACAATCTCTCGCCAAAAACTGGCGGCAGCTCTTTTTATTTTTCTCAAAAAGACATTGAAAATTTGCCGCAAGGACAAGCAACTCCGTTTAACCAAGTGTTGCTCAGAGCGCCATCTGTGGTGCAAGGCACGCAAGGCCAGCTTTATGTGCGCGGCGACCACTCTAATTTGCAATATCGCATTAACGGCGTGATGTTGCCTGAGGGCATTGGTGGTTTTGGTCAATCTTTAGACACTCACTTTGCTGACAAAATTGAGTTTTTAACTGGAGCAATGCCTGCGCAATATGGCTTTAGAACCGCTGGTGTGGTTGATATCAAAACCAAAAGTGGTGCTTTTAAAAAAGGTGCTAGATCAGAAGTGACGATTGGCGGTAATTCTACTCTGGGATTAAACCAGCAGGTAAGTGGCTTTGAAGGTAATTTAAATTATTACATCAATGCCAGTTTCTTGCAGAGTAACCGCGGACTTGAATCTTCAACCGCCTCAAAAACTTCGCTGCACAACGACACCACGCAAGACAAGCTTTTTGGTTATTTTTCTTATTTGATTGATGCTGGAAAACGCTTGAATTTGATTGTTTCAAACTCGACCAACCGCTTTGAAATTCCTAACAATCCAAATCAAACCGCCGAGTATGATTTAAACGGATTTAGCAATATTTCTTCGTCAAATTTGGATCAAAGACAAATCGAATCAAACAAGTTTGCAATTGCGTCATTGCAGGGCGTGACAGATTCAGAAATTGATTACCAAGTGTCGCTTTTCTCGCGCTACAGCGATTTAAAATATCGTCCAGATTACGCGGGAGATTTGGTTTTTAACGGCATTGCCTCAACTCTAAATCGCAGCAGTTTTGCTAATGGTGTGCAGGGTGATTTTAGTTACGATTTAAACGAAACTAACAAACTGCGCTCAGGGTTTTTTGCTAGTAACGATCAAGTAAGAAGTGCTACCGAAAATTGGGTTTTTGAATCTGATGGTTCTGGTGGTTACTTAAATACGCCCTTTAGAATTGATGAAGGTGGCGTCAAAAACTCGCAACTTTTTGGCGGATATTTGCAAAATGAATGGAAACCAATCGACAAGCTTACAGTTAATTACGGAGCGCGCTTTGATGCATCGCGAGCTTATGTAAATGAAAGTCAACTTAGCCCAAGATTTGGCGCGCTTTACGATTTAACCAAGCAAACCAAAATCCACGCTGGTTTTGCTCGTTATTTTACGCCACCGCCAACCTCAGCAATTTCTGAAACCACTCGCGCCAAATTTAATGGCACTAGCAACGAATCAGAAAGCGAAGCAAATTCAAAAGTAAAAGCTGAGCGCACCAATTATTATGATGTGGGCATTTCGCACCAAGTGTCGCCGCATTTAACTTTGGCTTTGGACGGCTATTACAAAGAAATGAAAAACCTGCTTGATGAGCATCAATTTGGTAATTCGTTAATTTTTACGCCATTTAATTATCAGCGCGGCAAGGCTTACGGCGTTGAGTTTAAGGCTGATTACAAAAAAGAAAATTTTGACTCTTACTTTAATTTTTCTGCCCAAAACGCTTGGGGAAAAAATATTGTTTCAGGTCAATATATTCACGATGCTGACGAGCTTGAGTATGTTGCAAATAACAAGATCACTCTCGATCACAGCCAAACCTATACTATCTCGGGCGGCGCCTCTTATTTGTTCTTGGGCACAAAATACAGCGCGGATGCAATTTATGGTTCGGGTTTGCGCACAGGAGACAACAATCTAAACACTATGCCAGCCTATCTTCAGGTTAATGGACATGTGTCGCGCGATGTTAATTTTGGCGCTGCCGGCAAAGTTAATCTGCGCTTATCGCTGCTTAACGTGTTTGACGAAGTTTATCAAATCAGCAACGGCTCAGGCATTGGAATTGGTGCCTCACAATATGGCCCAAGACGCACGGCTTATTTAATGGCTGTTAAGTCGTTTTAAGCTAAATGAACCTAAAATTTTAAGCTAAATGAACCCAAAATTAATGCAGGATGAATTGACAATAGTCAAATTATCCAAAATGCAGGATGAATTGACAATAGTCAATTCATCCAACGCTTTCTGGCAAAAGCTAGATAGCGCTTTTTCTCACACTCCTTGTGTTGTTCACGATCACGGTGAAGGTAAAGAGCATTTTCACATGGAAGGAAATTTCTTGGCAGCACAAAAAAAAATTTCAGAGGCAATTTCTGTAGTTTTTGATCGCGATTTTGATTCTGCAAATCTTGAACATCGCAATCATCTTTTTACGCTTGCGGCAGTTCAGAAAGCTCAAGACCAACTTACCGGAAACGAACATTTTGTTTCTCAAAGAACTAAAAATTTTAATCAGCATTTTGAAATTTCAGACAATTCGGCGGGCAAAAAAATTGCCGGCGAAATTATTGCAATGCCAGATGCTAAAAAATATTTGGTAAAAAAATTTCATCTTGATAGCACTCGGGCTAAAGCCGATGTGATAATTGCAAGTGGAGAAGCCGGATTAACAAAAGCTGGAAAGTTACTGGATTTGGTCTTTAAAGACACGGTAGATCCCTTGGTTGAAATTGCTCAGTCAACTTACAGGGCGGCACCTTCATTGCTTGTTGCCGGATTAACTTTGGGAACTGCGCAGATGATTTTGCGATCTGCCGGTGATCAAGAAAGTGCTAATAAACTGCGAGATAATATTGGTGCCTTAACGGAAGCAGCAGCGTTTTTTGTTATAGTAAATGGCGGTGGAGAAAATTTGTCTCACTCGTTTATTTTGGCGGCTCCTGCACTTGCAAGTGTTGCAGCTTATGATGCGGCGCATCCAAGCCTGAAAAGGATTTATGATTATTTTAGAGTCCCCGTGGTTGAAGAGGTGGCGCAGTCAGAAACAGGTTATGTTGATGTTGAACTTGGGCTTGGGCTTAATGGAGTAAATAATGTTAATTATGAGGATGTTTATCCTGAAGATAAGGATAGTAGAGAAAATCAGGAGATTAATCTTCCGCAGCCCAATGTTGAAGAGGTGGCGCAGTCAGACACAGGTTATGTTGATGTTGAACTTGGGCTTGGGCTTAATGGAGTAAATAATGTTAATTATGAGGATGTTTATCCTGAAGATAAGGATAGTAGAGAAAATCAGGGGATTAATCTTCTGCAGCCCAATCCCGTGGTTGAAAATTCTGTTAATGTTAATTTTGAAAATGGGCTTAATGGAGTAAATAATCTTAATCTTGCTGATCTTGCTAATATTAATCTTGAGGATATTTATCTTAAAGATGAGGCTAGTAAAGAAAATCCGGAAATTAATCTTCCGCAGCCCAATGTTGAAGAGGTGGCGCAGTCAGACACAAGTTCTGTTGATATTGAACTTGGGCCTAGTAAAAAAAATCCGGAAATTCTTGGATCATTTTCTCACTCCTCTAATAAGGCGATTAATCTTCTGCAGCGCGCTAAATCTTTGATCTATGAAGACGGTATGTGGCTTGGCTTGCGCAAGAATCAGCTGGTATATCAAGATAATGGCTTGGAAGTTGAATTAAAAACCAAAATTCAAGAACTAATTACGGCTGTAGAAACAAATCCATTGCAGCTAAATAAACTGTTTCAAAAAGATTTTAATCAAACTTTGTGCGATAGTTTTGTAATGCTTCAGGCTTATTTGGAGGTTTATCGCAAAAATAATCCGGCAAGTGGAGTTGATAAATTTGTTGAAGAGTTTTGTGACTATTTTTCGCGCG
>CANEVP010000014.1 GCA_947442475.1 Rickettsiales bacterium | reverse complement strand
CGTTGTTGCGAAGAATTTGAATAAGAATTTTTTGGAAGAGTTGGTTTAGAATCTTTGAGATCTGCTCAAAAGCCGCCGCAAAATCAACGCAATAATTTAAAAATAAATCTTAAAAAATATTCAAGAATCTCTTATTATTTAACCTAATTGAAGTCCAAACAGAGAATCTAAAGCTCGAAACCCAAGCTAAAGAAATTATCAAAAAATAATTTTTACCTCTTCGTCACAAAGTACATTAATACCCACTACTTCTCTCGGCAACTCAAGTATATAATTCCCCATTCGACGTGGTGACACTGATTTTAATTTGTCGCCCCTTCGAGTGACGGGTTCCATCTTGTGGCACCTTTTACACTTCAAAAAAAATCCTTGGATCCGCTTTTAAAAAGCAAATCCAAGGATTTTTTATTTTTAGTCTTTCTTAAAATCTTTCTTAAAAATCCTACTGATCTTGTAAGAATTTTTTGTAACCAGCTTCATCCATCGCGTCATCCAAATCAGCAGCATTGCTCATTTTAACTTTAGCAATCCAGCCATCGGTGTAAGAAGCGTTGTTAATCAATTCTGGTTGAGCACCTAGCGCATCATTTGCAGCAATAACTTCGCCTGCAACTGGAATGTAAACGTCACTTGCCGATTTAGAAGATTCAACAACTGCGAAAGCGGCATGTTTTTCATATTTATTGCCAACTTTTGGTAGCTCAACATAAACCAATTCGCCTAGGGCAGAAGCGGCGTATTCAGTGATGCCGATTGTTGCAACATCGCCTTCGATTTTGATCCATTCATGGTCTTTAGTAAATTTCATAAGTACTCCGTTTTGTTAATTAATTAATAAATGAACTGCGCTGTAGCGAAGCGTAAGCGAGTTATTTTTTTACCGATTTAGTTTTGGCTGCAACAAACACTGGTGAAGTCAAAACTGCAGGAATTTCACGATCACGAACAACAGCAGAAACTTCGTCACCAACCTTTGCAACAGTTGGGTCGAAATATCCTTGGCCAATTGAAACTTTTAGATTTGGTGAAAATCCACCAGAGCTTAAAACTCCAATTTTTTTGCCATCTTTTCTGATTTCAGTGCCTTCGCGAGCGATACCGCGATCAAGCAATTTAACGCCGATTCTTTTGCGTTTTGCGCCTTCAGATTTTTCTTTCAAGACTCTTTCTGATCCGATGAAGCTAGTGTTGCTTTTGCTTACAACCCAACCAATAGCAGCTTCAATTGGTGAAGTAGTGTCGTCTAAATCATGTCCGTAAAGTGGGTAGCCCATTTCAAGACGAAGTGAATCGCGAGCGCCAAGACCAATTGGTTTAACTTCAGCTTTAGCTGACATGTCGAGCCAAAATTTTGCCGCAGCAGAATTTGCAATTGAAACTTCAAAGCCATCTTCGCCAGTGTAGCCGGTGCGGCTGATGAAAACTTCTTCGCCATTTTTGAATTGGTAAGTTCCAAGATTCATGTAAGGCAACTCGGCTAAATTTCCTGAAGCCAAAAAGCTGTTTAAAACCTCTTCAGCTTTGCTGCCTTGAACCGCGATTAGAGCGCGATTGGCAAGTTCAACAAAAGAAATGCCAGCTGGTAAATTTTTGCGAATCCAAGTCGCGTCCTTTTCTTTGCAGCCAGCATTTAGCACGATGAAGAATTTAGTATCGGTGATTTTGGTGATGATTAAATCATCAATAATTCCGCCTTCTGGATTAGTCAAAACAGTGTATTTGGCAAGAGCTGGAGTGCTTAGCGAAAAATCAGTTGGCGTGATGTGAGACAAAAATTTTACCACTTCCGCGCCTTCAGCGATAAATTGCCCCATGTGCGAAACATCGAAAATGCCAACATTGCCAGAGCGAGTCCATTCGTGCTCTTTTAGCATGCCGTCAGCATATTGAACTGGCATGTCGAAGCCAGCAAATTCTACCATTTTAGCGCCTTGATCGCGGTGAGTTTGGTTTAAAGTTGTAATTTTCATAAGTTTTTATTTTTTATTTAACGAGAGGAACTTTTGGTGCAGCTGGTTCGGCAGCAGTGCCGTCTTTTTCTTGTTGCTCGATAACTTTTTCTAAATCGTTTTTAACTGCTTTGTTAGAAGCGTTTGAAAGTGAAGCGAGAGTCAAGCAGTTCAGCATGAAAAGACCAATCATAATCATGGTGACTTTGCTTAAAACGCTGGCTGAAGTTTTGCTCGACATTACAGAGTTTAATCCGCCAGAGCCACCACCAATGCCGCTTAAAGAGTCTCCGTCAGATTTTTGAATTAGTACTAAAATAATTAAAACAACAGCAATGACTACCTGTAAAATTAGCAGAAATAGTTGAAGATTTTCCATTTTTTAAAATAAATTTGATTTGCTAGAAACCCTTGGCTAACAAGAACCTGTAAGAAGGTCGCGCACCTTAAAAACCAATTTTTATCTCACAAGTTTTTAATGAAAAATTCCCCGCAAAAATCTGGTTTGTCATCCTTGAGTCAAAGGCTAGAGGATCTCGTGAGTTATGGTTGCGGGGTAAAATTTGTGCAATCTTCAATGACGCGCATTAAGCAGAACAGAAAAATTCTTTTTGTTACTGATGAAAAAATTTGGGAAAATTGCCAAAAGTTTTTTCCTAAGAATTTTTTAGAAAGCCTTGAAAAAAATCTGATTTTAAAAAATCCAGAAGCTGACGAAAAAAATCTCAAAAAAATTACCAGTGCTGCTAAAAACTGCGATTTAATTTTAGCCTTGGGAAGTGGCGTGATTAATGATTTGTGCAAATTCACCTCGGCGCAAAAAAATATTCCCTACGCTATTTTTGCCTCCGCCGCTTCGATGAATGGTTATTTATCAAAAAATGCTTCAATCACAATTCTGGGACACAAAAAAACCTTGAGTGCAACTTTGCCAATTGCGGTTTTTTGTGATTTAAAAATTTTAAAATCTGCTCCTCTTGAATTAACGAAAGCAGGAATTGGCGATAGTTTATGTTTTTATTCTTGTTGGTTTGATTGGTATTTATCGCATAAAATTTTAGGCACCAAATTTGATAAAAAGCCTTTTGAAATGCTTAAAGAAAAAATGGAATTTTTAGTAAAAAATTTCCACAAATTTTCAATTCGCGATGAAGAGTTTTTAAAAATTTTAATCGAAATTTTATTGCTTTCAGGACATGGAATGACAATCAGTGGCGGCTCTTATCCAGCTAGCCAATCGGAGCATTTAATCGCGCATGCAATTGAAATGAAATATCCAAAATTAGCGCAAAAAAACTTACACGGCGCGATGATTGCGGTTGCAACTTTAACTGCGGCGAAAATGCAAAAACATCTGCTCGATAATCATCAGTTTTGTCATCCTGAACTCGTTTCAGGATCTATTTATAGCTCATTACAAAAATTTTTCGGCAAAAAAATCGCCGCAGAATGTGAGAAAGAATATGAACAAAAATTACTCGCAATTCAACAAATCAAAAACCCCAATGATAAAAAGCTAAATTGGCCAAAAATCAAAACCGAATTACAAAAAATTCACTTCGACGAATCACGCCTAAAAGAAATTTTTTCTCACTTCAAAATCAAAACCTCGCCAAAATCTTTGGGGCTTTCCAATCAACAATATCAAGAATGTACAGCATATGCCAAGTTCATCCGCAACCGATTTACTTGTTTGGATATAATATAAATTCTTGATAAAAATTTTTGTTTTTGCGAAAAATAAATTAATTCACCTACGTTTTTAACCTAAAAATTTCCTCACCATGGAAAAAGATTTTGATAGTTGGAATATCCTCAAGAAAAAGCTGGATGAAAATAAAATCGCTCCCTTTTTTAAAGCCAGAGATGTTTGGTGGTGCAGTATTGGACTAAATGTTGGAGATGAAGAAAATGGCAAAAATCAATTTTTTAGCAGACCGGTTTTGGTGATTAGAAAATTTAATAATCACCTATTTCTTGGGCTGCCTTTAACCACCCAAATCAAAGAAAATAAATATTACCATCAGATTACTTTTAAGAATGCTAAACAATGCGTGATGATGTCGCAGCTTAGAATTTTTGAGAGTAGAAGAATGAGATCAAGAATGGGAAATTTATCCAAAGGACAATTTGGAGAAATTAAAAAGAGGTTGGTGGAAATAATTGTAGAAGATTAGTCAGCCCCCATTTAAGGGGGCTTCAGTGGCTAAGTGCCAGTTTGTAAAATCATTACAAAATCTAAGCGGTTTTTTGTCAATAAAAAATTTATTAAGAGCGATTTACTTGTTTAGATTTTTAAAACTGGTTTTTCACTCTAAAAATTCGCTGTCTTTTTCTTCTATAAAATTTTGTTCAATCATCGCCATCATCAAAGTCTTCGCAGCTTCTTGTTTGTAAGCTTCAATTTGGGGCCTTTGAAGAATATTTTTATCGTTCTCAAGTATTTTCTTGTATCGAGCAAGATTATTTAAAAGTTCATCTTTTAACGATTGATCTTGAACCAAGCCAATAGAGCGTTCGGTTATTTTATGCAATTGTTCTGGATCTGGAGTAAAAGACCCGAGATCTTCGTTATAGTTCGTTGAGTTTATATCGAGTTTATTAAAAGTAATTTTCCAATAATAATTGATTGCTTGCGGATATTTTTCTAAATCTCTTTCTGCGGCTTTTATGATTGCAGAAAGGTTTTTCGGTGAATCTTTTTTACCATTCCACGATTGATATAAAACATAAGAAAAATTTTCTTCATTTTCGTAGACAGATTTATTGCCCAAAAAATAACGATTTTTTGCATCTAGAAAAACCTTTTTTATCAGCTCTTTTGGTTGTTCAGATTTTTCTAGATCAAGAGAATTAACAATTTCTTCAAATAAATAATTTAGCCTTAATCCAGTTGAAGAAGAAGCACCTCTGTTTTTATTAACAAATGCGTTAAGAAAAATATATTTTGCTTCGATCAAAATTTTGTCCGAGGATAAGAAATTTTGAATTAGTTGCCATATTTCTTCTCTATATTTTTTGCCACCTCTTCCATCTTCTGCTTTTTGAATCGCGTAAGAAATGGCAAATACAAATCTATAAACCGCATTGTTGTAAGTCCGATCGTAATAATTAGCTGCTATAGTTATAATGAATTTTCTATCTTTTGTTGTGCCAATTTCTAAACGCTCAAATAACTCTTGCGCCAAATAAAAATGCTTGTCCCAAGTGGCTTTGCCGGTTTTGTCTAGATTGTATGAATAGTCCAAAAGCTCTTTGTTTGAAGCCAGATCTAAAGAATAAGCGCCTTTGTAAATTTCTTGATCAATATAGCTTTCATCCTCATGTATTGTAAGGACATCAATCATCTTTTTTATACTAGAAGTTCTTGAATATTCTTCGATTCCATCTGGTGTTTTTCCGCAAATTCTGTGACAGATAATTCCAACTAAGCCCAAAAAACTATCAATTTTATCAATTAAAATTTTTGCATCTTTCTCATCTGAAAAAGTGCAGCTTATGACGTTTTCTAATCGAATTTTTGGTGAAGCTTGGTCTAAATTTGTTTTGCCGAAAAAATAATTTTCGGTTGATACAAAATGCTTAAAAACCTCAATCAAAAGCGGATATTTCATTTTGATTATTGCTATACCAATAGCGTCGCAAATGGCTAATTTATTGGCGGCAAATTTTCCTTCTAAATCTCTGTAGCCGCGATAAAAAAATTCTAATTCTTGGCAAATTTTAGCAATCATACGCGGCGATTCTTGGTGCAAAGATTTTGCGATAATCCAACTTAGGCAAACAGATTCTTCCACAAAAGCTATCTCTGGCTGAAAATCTAGTTGCTCATATTTCAAACCCAACTTTTCAAAAAATTTTTCCAACGGATTTGAGTTTGTAGAACTTGGATTTTTTATTAAACCCAGCTCCTTTTTGCCCAAAACTTTTTCCAACGATTCTACCACAAATTTTTCCTTCAACTTGCTTGAAACAAAGGGCAAAAACAAATTTTGGTCGCGGCTTTTGGGGTTGTTGAAGAAGAAATCTTCGATTAGTTGGGATTTTTCGTGGCCAAATCCTTTTAAATTTTCGAGGCGTTTTTGTAGGTCAGAGCCAGAAACGCAAAGCAGAAAAACTAGTTTTACGGGCAAACCAAAACGGCCTTCGTGTTTGAAGCGTTCGATCACCTCAATAACGCGGTAAATTTCGTCAAGTTGGGCGCGTTCGATTTCGTCGATGTTGATTATCCAAACATCTTCTTTGATTTTTGGAATGTGGTTAAACATTGCGGCGGTTGAGTTGGGAACGAAAATTCTTTCCCCTTTTTCTTTTTTTAACGCGTTTACATCCCAGCATTTTGCAACTGTTTTGTTCAAGCCAAAATTTAGCTTCACCAAAATTTGCGATATTGTTGACACCAGCGCCGAGTGGTTTGTTGATTCGCGCAGAATCGCCTCAAGAGAAGCAACGTGAGGCGCAATGTTGATGGTTGGATATCTTTCGTTTAAGGCTTCAAACCAACGCTCGGTGAATAGTTTGGAAAAGTCGTTGGTGGCGTTGGTTTCGGTGAGTGAAATATAGCTGTAAAGCGATTTTTCTGCGCCAACGGCTTCAATAATCATACGAGCGTAAGAAGATTTCCCTTCGCCATAGCCGCCATTTAAGGCGACAACGCTGACATATTTTTTTGAATCTTTAATTGCAGTTGCTGCTTCGTGGGCGGATTTGCTGAAATTTAAATCATCATCATTTGAAGCCTCGGGGGCGAATCTTCTTTTTAAGGTTTCTACGTTAAGGGGTTTTTTTCGCGTTTTATATTTTAAAAAAAATCCATTGACCGAAATTATCCCAAAGATTGCTGCGAAAATGTAACTCGAGTTTACGAGCGGAAATTTAGAAAAAATTTTATCAACTAAGGAATCCATTATAAAAAACAGAGAAAGCCAAGCAAAGATACAAACCGCAAAATCTAAGTAAGTTTTGTTATTGTGAAGAGATGCTTTTTTGAATTCTGTTGTGAGTGCGGTAAATCCTCCTCGTAGGATGATAAATAATATTATTGCGATTGCGCCAAAAATAGTTGGTGAAGATAATGGAGTTGCTGGATTTAAATCTATTAACGAAGGAGATAATGTTTTGAGGAATATTCCAATTACCAATGCAGATGCTAATGCAGGAAGTGTTTTTTTTGAGAAAATGCCTCTAATTTTTCGGCAAGTTTTTTTAAGTTTTTTTTGCAGTTTTAAAAAATTCACGTCTTGCTACCCATAAATCACATAACCGCGATTTCTAACGGTTTGTAAGTAATGCGGTTGTTTTGGGTTGATTTCGATTTTTCTTCTAAGCCTTGTGATTTGCACATCGATGCTTCTTTCGTCGATGCCGCCGCATAAAGCTGATAGGGTTTCGCGAGGTACGGCGTTGCCTTTTTCTTTGCACAAAATGCTTAAAATTTTTGCTTCAGAGTCAGTGATGTGAATGAATTCTTCGCCTTTTTTTAGGCGCAGATCTTGCAGGTTAAATGAGAAATTTCCGAAGGTGCAGGTGGTTTCTTTTGGTTGGCTGGTGATGCGTTTTAGAATGTTGTTAACGCGAAGTAGCAATTCTTTTGGCTCGAAAGGTTTGGGCAAATAATCGTCAGCGCCAGCTTCTAAGCCTTTAATGCGATCATCAAAATCACCGCGCGCGGTGAGCATTATGATTGGAATTTTTGAGGTTTGGCGCAAAGTGATGGTGAATTCGACGCCGGTTTCGTTAGGCATCATGACGTCAACAATTAGCAAATCGAATTTTGTATTTTGCATTAGCGACTTGGCTTCGGCGGTGTCTTTGGCAAGTTCCACTCTAAAACCATGTTCACCAAGAAAGCGGCCGAGTAGGGTGCGAAGGCGAGTGTCGTCGTCAATTACTAAAATATTGTGAGTCATTTTGCTTTTTTAATTATTTTAAGAAGCTTTGGCGATTTCGTCGAATTTTTTCATCTTAGTTAAAAGCTTTTCCAAGCCGTCTAATCTTACCATGCAAGGGCCGTCAGATGGTGCGTTATCTGGGTCTTGGTGCACTTCCATAAATACTGCGGCAACGCCAACAGCCACTGCGGCGCAGGCCAGAGTTTCTACAAATTCACGTTGTCCACCGCTGGTGCTGCCTTGGCCGCCGGGTTGTTGAACTGAGTGAGTTGCATCAAAAACCACAGGGCAACCGGTTTTAGCCATGATGGGCAAACTGCGCATGTCAGAAACTAAAGTGTTATATCCAAAGCTTACGCCGCGTTCAGTTAGCATCACATTTTTATTTCCAAAGTGATCCATTTTTTTGACGATATTTGCGGCGTCCCAAGGTGCTAAAAATTGGCCTTTTTTAATGTTAATAATTTTTCCGCTTTTGGCAGCAGCTTCAAGCAAATCAGTTTGGCGGCACAAAAATGCGGGGATTTGCAAAATATCAACTTCATCAACTTTAGATAAAATTCGGCAATGTTCTTCATTGTGGATGTCGGTGATAATCGGGCAGCCAAATTGTTTTTTTACTTCAGCAAAAATTGGCAAAGTTCTTTCGAGTCCAGCGCCGCGTTCACCGCCAATGCTGGATCTGTTGGCCTTGTCAAAAGATGATTTATAGATGAATTGAATGCCAATTTTGTCGCAAATTCTTTTGATGTTTGCAGCCATCATCAAGCTGTGATCGAGTGATTCGGTTTGGCAGGGACCTGCGATTAAAACAAAAGGAAGATTATTAGAGATTGTAATATTTTGAACCGAAATAATACGCATGTGAGTTGTTTAATTGAATTAATTTGAAACTTTTTCGACCCTTAACTAACTCCGTTTTACTCAAAACTCAAACAATAATTCCCTCTTTAAATAAATGTTTTCTAAGCCGATCAGTCTTGTACTAGTTTATGTAATTACGATTATTAACATAGTCGTTTTAGCCTCGCCACTATTGGCTGTAATTGTTCCTTTTGTTCACCTCGATAATAATGCTTTAATCATTGAGCATGCACTTTTTCAAAAAATAAAATTCGGATTTTTACTGCTCTGCTTCATCGTCAGTTTTTTGATGCTGATCTATTTGGTGTTAGATTTTTTGTTCGGATTTTCTGTTCGCACCTCTCTCAAGGGCTGTACCCGCTACGAAAAAATTAAAGATTATGATTTTCTCACCGATCTTTTTAATCAGGTAAAAACCAAGTTCGGCGAAAAAAATGTTAAGCTCTACATTAAAAATTCTGATGAGGTTAACGCCTACGCTATCAGCAGTTTGCGCAGTCGCGCTATTGTTTTGACCAGCGGTATTATTAATCATTATTTAAATGAATGCCCAGATCCAAAAAAGTTTTTATACGCTTTGCGCAGCATTTTGGGTCATGAAATGTCGCATTTGGTGAATAAAGATTTTCTACCAACTTTTCTCATCATCACCAACCAAAAAATCACCAATCTAGTTTCAAGTGTTCTTTTCATTATTTTTAATTTGGTGATTCGCGCCCTAAATATGATGCCATTTGGCGGCAGAACTTCATCGCAATTAATGCGCGATTTCTACTTGCTAATAAATTTTGCCGTCACTTTTTTTAACCGTTTTGTCGTTTACAATATTTACGAATTTTTGCGCCGCACACTTTCGCGCTCAATTGAGTTTCGTTGCGATCATCAATCTGCCAAAGCTTTTGGTGGAAAAAGCATGGCGCTGGCTTTGTCGATGCTTGGGGAAAGTGGTTACTACACGATTTTTTCAACTCACCCAAAAACTAAAGCAAGAATGGCGCGAGTAGAAAATATCAAAATTTCTGACGCGATTGTGAAGCCGCAATTCTTTGATTCTCTCTCTAATTATTTTGCTCTGATGTTTTTGATGGTGATCTGTTTGTACTTCGCGAAGCAGGCCCATGTTGACTATTTCGTACGTATATACTTGCAAGATCACGAAGTAATGAATCGCAAAGTTGCGACCCTGTGGCATTTAATTTCACAACTTTTTTAAATGAAAAACTTCTCAACCCTTTCGGAATTAATTGGCTTTCAGGATTCTAGTTTCAGCAATCCTCGCGCTTTTAATTTTAAAGAAAAAGGTCAGATACGATCTTTTTCTAATCAGGAATTTCGTGAAAATATTTTTTATTTTGCCTGTGGATTGCGAGAGTTGGGTTTGCAAAAAAATGACAGTTTTGCGATTTTTTCTTACCAAAATCCGATCTGGTTAATTGCTGATTTTGGCGCGATTTTAGCGGGCGCAACTACGGTTCCGATTTTTCACAATATTTCGAAAGAAAATCTGCTTTTTGAAATTTCAGATGCTTCGGTGAAATATATTTTCTGCGACAGTTCAGAATTTTTTGAGACGATAAAAAACCAAAATCTCGATTTAAAAATTATCACTTACGGTTTTACTAAAGAAAACTCGATCAGTTTCGAAGACTTGATTTTACTGGGCAAAAAGGCTGCCGAAGAAAAAAAATATGATTTTGAAGCGATGCAAAAAATTGCAACGCCGCAAGATATCGCGACAATAATTTACACTTCAGGAAGCACCGGAAAACCGAAAGGCGTTGAGTTGACGCATCTAAATTTAGTTTCGCAAGTTAAGGCAACGGCAGAATTTTTTGCGCTCTCTAAAAAAGATGTCGCTCTATCATTTTTGCCACTAGCCCATATTTTTGAACGCATGGTAACAATGTTTTATATTTCGCGGGGCGTTTCAATTTATTTTTCCGATGACGTAAAAAATGTGGCAAATGCCCTAAAAGAAATCTCTCCAACCTTGATTACCAGTGTTCCGAGAATGTTGGAAAAAGTTTTTATCTGCATCAGAAATGGCGTTGATTCAGCTAGTGGTTTAAAAAAATGCTTGGGGCAAAAAGCTTTAAAACGTGCTTTAACCAAAGATCCAGAAGCTCCGCTAAACTTCTTCGACAAGATTTACGATTTGATAATTTTTAAAAAATTTCGCGCTGCTTTAGGTGGAAATGTTAAAATGATGATTTGTGGTGGAGCGGCTCTATCTTCAGATTTAGAGCGCTTCTACAAAAATATCGGCATCAATTTATTTTGCGGTTACGGCATGACTGAAACGTCACCAGTGATTGCAGCAAATTGCGACAAGGCGCATAAAATTGGTACTGTTGGCAAGGCATTTCCGAATGTAGAATTAAAAATTGCAGCTGACGGTGAGTTAATTGTTTCTGGCCCCAACGTGATGCATGGCTATAGAAATCAGCCGGAAAAAACTGCTCAAATAATTGAAAATGGTTGGCTTAAAACTGGCGATTTGGCAAGCATTGACGAAGAAGGATTTGTTAAAATTATTGGCCGCAAAAAAGAACTATTTAAAAACACTAACGGAAAATATGTCAGCCCGGTTCCAATCGAGCAAAAAATTATGCAGAGTTTGGGATTTTTACTGGGCGCGATTGTAATTGCGGAAGGTAAAAAATTTACCTCAGTAATTTTATTTCCTGATTTTGAAATACTTAAAAGAACCAAAGAAAAATTTGCTTTTGCGGGAAGCGATGAAGAGTTTTTGCAGTCGAAAGAATTAAGAAATTTTGTCCAAAAGAATATTTTTGAAGTGAATGTTGGCCTAGATCATTGGGAGCAAGTGCAGAAATTTCACATTGCGCTAGAGCCAATATCTATCGAGTCTGGCGATGTTACGCCTTCGATGAAATTGAAGAGAGGCGTTTTAGAAGTGAAATTCAAAGAAGTAATTGACGGGTTTTACAAAGAATAGTTGTTTTAGAGAGAGTGGTTTTTTGTTTCGTTTGCAAGTCCTAATCCGCTTAGAATATTGGTAAGCCAGCCGCCCCTAGTTTCTGATTTCTTGTTAGTTGTTTTTGTTTCTTTGGCAGTTTGCGTCTCTGGTCCTGAATCTTTTTTTTCAGCCGCTCCCGGCATCACAACTCCGTAATATCCGGCATCTACATATTTTGAGAACTCTGGTCTATTCATCACGGTGGAAAGAATCTGAGAAGCAACTCTTTCGGCGGTTCGAAAAGCTAAGTTAGAATTTGAAATTGTTGAGGGATTTGCCAGAGATGAAATAAAAATCTCATGATCTTTGGGGCTAATTTTTTCTAACAACTCTTTTAATTGATCGGCGGAGTATGTTGCAAAAAACAAAGAGCGTAAATTTTCAGTTTCAGCTTCGCTAGCGCCAGAATCTTTAATATCAGTTGCGGTGTAAATAACGTCGCCGTGACGTATTTTTGATTTAGAAAGTAAGCCGCTTTTTACCAACCACTCCATTTTTTTTAAATCTTCTTTGAAAAAGATTTGTCCTGGAACAGTCATTGCTATGCGACCATCGCTGCTAGTAATGTCTCTGATAGATTCTAGAAAACCATCGCGTTTTTCGGCTTCAGGTATGTGCGATAAGCAGCCATATAAAATCAAACTTATGTCAAAAGATTCTCCGTCTCTAAGTATTTGCTTAAACTGATCTTGGTCTAGTTCTGGGCTTCCCAGTAAAAATTTAATTTTTAAATTATCTCTTTGATGAGTGCCGCAATATTCTATTAGTGGCTTTTCATCGGCTTCTCTATTTTTGTCTTTAATAAAGTCGCTGGGGTATAAACTGAGGTCTTCATCGCCGTAAGCTTCTGCTAAAGTCTTTTCTTCTACTTCAAGAAATTTAGGCATTCTTTTGATGAGAGAGTCAATTTTATCGGCGGCTTTATCTTTGGCATACTTTATCACATCTTCTTGCGTGAAGGGTTGACCCTCCACCAGAAGAGCTTCAAAAAAATCTTGTTTAAAAGTTTCTTGGTATTTTGTTCTTAAGGCTAAGTAGTCCGACATGCTTGGAAAGTCATCTGCTACTTTGCGCCTTTCATAAAGCTCTTCGCCATATTGTTTTTTTAAAGCGGCGGCATTTGGATCAAAATCAAGGTCGATAGTGATTTTGGAAAGATCATCAACGAATTTCTCTTTATCTTCGCGATATAGTTTTTTCCCTACGAGCTCTCCTGATTTTGGAAGATTTGCGCAATAAACTTCTGAATAAGTTTCTTCGTAGATATCTTGTGAATAAAGTTTTTTTAAATCTTCGTCATATCGATCTTTCGTTAGAAATTCAGGATCTAGCTTTCGAGCTTGATAAAGTCTTTCTCCATAAGTCTCTTTTAAATCATCAACATATTCTTGAGGTAGGCGCGGGTTGGTTAATTTTGATTTGTAAGAATTAACGCCGCTTCTAACTATATCGTAAGATGTAACTTCTAGAGTGATTCCATAGGGCTTTAGCAGGTCGGCAAGTTTAATCCAAATTCCCAAAGCTCTGCCGTCTCCAGAGCCAAAATCTAAAGCTTTTGCGGTTAGCGGTTTTAGTTGAGAAGTTAGCTGCTTAAGCTGTTCTTTGTTTTGTTTTTTTCGTGCTTCTTCAAATTGAACTTCGGTTGCTTTTTTATATTCTGTAGCGCGTGTACTAAGCGATGGCAGAACTGAAGATAAGGCTCGGTCAATAACATGCCATTCCCCATCAACTACCAAAATATCCTCAAAAAACTTTAATTCAAAAGCGCTCTTTTCTCCTGGCTTTGTATCATAGCGAATCTCATAAACATCTTTTGTATGCTGTAGCGCGATGGTTTTTGCAAAATTTTCTGCTGCCATTTGTGCATGATCAACTTCTTTAAATGTTGTCGTATTTTTTTGGCTTTTACCATGCACTTTTCTGATTGTTCCTTCAGTTCTGTTGCCTCTATTTGAGTTGGTGCTTGTATTTGAGGTGCTGCTGCTGAAAGAAGTATCGACTTCATTGCTATTAGGTTTTTCATAAGCAGCTGTACCTGAAGTAATTGTGGGTTTTTCTTTCATCTCGAACGCTTAAAAAAATGAAATTACAAAGCTTAAATAAAGACTATAAGCTGTTTACCAATGTGGTGGTATTTGGTGCTATTCTAATCTCTTTCCTGATTTTATTTTCTTCTTACCGAAGCTTTTATATCAGCTCGAAATCTGCCATCAGAAGCACTGCGCACAAAATTAATCAGCAGTTGGGTGAGTCTCTGAATTATGTAGAAAATATTTCGAACTTTATTGGAAACCAGATTTTAGAAAAGCATGACGCGAACAAAGAAACTGTCGCGAAAGTTCTGCTTAAGACTCAACCAAAAATCGATCAAAAGTCGCAAGATATTTTCACTTGGACTCTTTTCGATTTTATTAATATCCAAGATCAAGTAATTGCCAGTAATATGCAAGGCGCTTTAAAAGATCCGATTCTTGTCACCAAAGAAAGAAGATCTTGGATTGTCGATTCCAAGAAACGGCCGTGGAGATTGCTATCGTCAAAAGTTGATGTTGGCATTGTCAGCAACGAAAAAATCATCCCATTTGGTTTTGGTATTACCAAGAAAAACGGTGCGGCAGCCGGAATAATTTCTCTCGGCGTCAATGTTGAAAAGTTGCAAAGAAAGCTAGAATCAGTCGCTGTTAATTCTTACGAAACCTTCGTTGTTATTGATCGCAGCGGATCAATTGTATTTACGTCGGGCAATTTTGATAAAAAAAATATCGACTCATTAGTTTCAGATTTTCAAAAATTAAATCCACATCAAGGATTCATCAAATTGCGCGACGATAATTTTTATTATCAGTTAAATGAGTCCTACCAGTTTAAAATATTGGTAGGTGTAAATCATAAATTATTTTGGTTGCGACTTTGGGAAGACTTTATTCCCAAGGCTCTAAATACGCTTTATCTGACAATTTTTTTCTTGATTTTGCTTTATTTCTTCAGAGCAAAACTTCTGCAACCCATAGTCAATCTTGCCAAAACTGCCAACGATATTTCTCAAGGAAAATTAGATGCTTTGGTTCCGGTAACAGACATCGCCGAAGTCAATCTGTTAGGTGCTTCAATCGATAAGGTAAAAGAGTTTTTAATCAAAGAAGAAGCGCTCAAAAAAAGCTTAAAAAAAGGCAAAGAAACGGCAGAAAATGAGAATCACAACAAAACCGAATTTCTAGCCTCCACTGCTCACGAGCTAAAAAATATGTTGGCCGGAGTTGTTGGTTTGGGAGAGTTGTTAAAATTAAATTTAACGCAAAGAGACGCCTCAACCGACATTGTCGAATTACAAGAAAGAGAAGATGAAAATATCTCGTGGATTATTGATATTGTAAGGCTTGGCGAAGAGTCTCTAATTTTTGTCAATGATATTTTAGACGTCAATCAAGCGCAAACCGGCGAGTTTAAAATTGAAGAATCAGAGTTGGTAGATCTACAAGATATTACGCTGCGCTCAATCAAATTGATGAAAACCCGAGCGATGTACGAGAGAAAAAATATCATTACCAACATTGACAAGAATCTGAGCAAAAAATTTATCGCCTCAAATCTTGATCCAAGAAGAGTTAAGCAGGTGATCGTTAACATCATCAGCAACTCAATCAAATATAGCCCCGAAAGCACTGAGATCAAAATTAATCTCGATTATTTAACCTTTGATGAAACCGCTAAAATCAATGAAGTAATTGAGTTAGGTATTAAAGGTAGTGACGATATTAACGACACAAGAAAGGAATATTTATTGTCAGCCCTTCAGGTCAAAAAAGAAAAACAAGAAAGCCGCGTTTGTATTGAAATCGAAGATCGCGGTTTCGGCATGGATGAAGAAGAAATCAAAATCGCCTCAAAAAAATATGGCACGATCAAGCATGATTTAACCAAAAAAATCGATTCAACTGGTTTGGGTCTGCCAATCGTGAAATATTTAGTCGAAGCCCAAGGCGGATTATTCGAAATTCATTCCGAGAAAGGCAAGGGAACTAAGGTGAGAATTATCTTCTAATTTTGTTAAAAAATCGCGATTTTCAATTTTTTGACCCTCGCCAAATAAGGGCAAAAGCCAATTTTCTACAGGCTGTAGAAAATTCAGTTTTGCAAGATTTTTGCAATCGAATCAGTAATTTTTTTCAGCTCAGATTTTTTAATATTTAGTGCTGGCATGGTGTAAATACATCCGCCAAAAGGACGTAAAAAAACTCCGGCTTCAACAAATTTTTTGCGCAAATCTAGCATCTTTTCAAAGCCACCTTCAATTTCTACCGCGCCAACGGCGCCAAGCACTCGCACATCTTTAACATTTCTTAAATTGCGACATTTTTCTAATTCTTTTTTCAAGAAAACTTCGTGAGCCAAAACTTTTTTCTCGTAATTTTCACTTTCAAATAAATCTAATGAAGCATTGGCAGCGCTTGCCGCGAGAGGATTGCCCATAAAAGTTGGGCCGTGCATTAAAGCTAAATCAAGAGAGTTGCCTAAGAATTTTTTAAAGATTTCTTCTGAAACTAAAGTTGCTGCTAAAGTCATGACGCCCCCAGTTAAGGCTTTTCCCACCAATAAAATATCGGGAGAAATCTTGGCGTGATTAATCGCAAATTTTTTGCCAGTGCGGTAAAATCCAACCGCACATTCGTCAGCTACAAAAAGAACCTCGTGTTTTTTGGCGATTAAAAAAATCTGCCGCAAAATTTCTGCGTCTCCAAAAATCATGCCGCCAGCACACTGAATTAGGGGCTCAACAAAAATTCCGGCTAAAATATTTTTATTTTTGCGAACAAAATCTTCAAAAGCGTTGAGGTCATTTTGGTTTTGCGGCAAATCTAGTGAGAAATTTTGCAGCAAAATTTTCTCAAATTTTTGGTGCATTCCTGAATTTAAATCAGCAAGCGACATTGCGCCCGTTGTGTCGCCGTGATAAGAATTTTTAAAAGAAATGAATTTGGTCTTTGAAGATACGCCAGAATTAATGTGAAATTGCCAACAGATTTTCATCGCAACTTCGACGGCAGTTGACCCCGAATCTGAAAAAAACACCCGATCCATTCTAGTGAATTGACACAGGCGGTAAGCTAGTTTGTAAGTTTCGTCATTAGCAAATCCGGCGAGCATAATGTGGGGCAAAATTTTTGCCTGACGTACTAATTCTTTAATAATGTGGGGATGGCTGTAGCCGTGCGCCATGCTCCACCACGACGAAATTCCATCGATTAAAACTTGACCGTTTTTTAAGAAAATTTTTGAGCCACGTGCGCCTTCAACTTCAAGCTGGGGCAGGTGATTTTGCATTTGACTGTAAGGCAGCCAGATGTGATTGGCACCCTGATTAATCATGGTTTTCGACTATTTTTGTGGCGAGCGCACTCCAGTGACTTTCGGGGAATTTGTCGCTTAATTTTTGAAAAGATTTTTTGCCTTCGTCTTGCAAGCCAAGCTTGTAGTAAATTTCGGTAATGCGAAAATAGGCTTCGGGCACTTGATTGGTGTAGCGGTAGCGCGCAATCACGTCGCGAAAATTTTCAATCGCACCAATGTAATTTTGCACTTTCATTTGGTAGCGCCCAACCGACATTTTAGCGCCCGCCAAATGTTCATCAATAAAAGAAAGTCTTTCGCGGGCGTCAGCTGTGTGCTCGTCAGAAGGAAATCGCGCAATTAATTCGCGAAAAACAAAAGAGGCTTGCTGTGTATTATCTTGCGCACGCTCGATGCTAGGAATTTGGTCGTAGTAAGATAGACCCTTCATGTAGAGCATGTAGGGCACATATTCGCTGGATGGATTGAGGCGTAAAAAATCGTCAACGCTTTGCAATAATTTGGTGTAATTTTCTTCTTTGTAACGGGCATAAACTGCCATGCTTTGGCCTTTAATTGCCCATTTTGAAAATGGAAAATCGCTGTCGATTTTCTCAAAAGCATCCGCCGCCTCAGAGTAACTTTTATCTTTAAGAAATTTTGCGGCTTTAGTGTAGGCAATCTCAGCGCTCGTTTTTTCTTCGGCTTTTTTAGAGCAGGAAAAGGCGAGGGTGAGAGCTAAAATAAAGAGAAGTTTTTGAATGTTTTTCATTATTTTCTAATAGTTACGCTTAAAGCATGCGCCTGCAAACCTTCACACTGAGCCAGAGTGGCAGTGGCTTTGGCCAATTTTTTGAAGGATTTTTCATCGCAAGAAATTAGCGAGATTCTTTTTAAGAAATCAAAAACCGAAAGCCCGCTAGAAAATTTTGCCGAGGCTGATGTTGGTAGCGTGTGACTTGGCCCGGCCATGTAATCGCCGATGCTTTCGGGAGTGTAGTTTCCTAAGAAAATTGCGCCGGCATTTTGAATTTTTGGCAAGAATTTTTCCGCGTTTTTAGTGGCGATTTCTAAATGTTCGGGTGCGATGAAATTAGCTAAATGAGCTGCATCTTCGAGATTTTTAATTACAAAAATCGCCGAATTTTCTAAAGATTTTTCAATAATTGCCGCGCGTGGTAAATCATTTTTTAAGCAAGAAATCGCTGCCGAAACTTTCAGCGCAAAATCTTGATTGTCAGTGACGATGAAAGCCTTGGAATCAGGCCCGTGTTCCAGTTGCGAAAGGGCGTCGGCAGCAATCCAATTAGGATTATTATTTTTATCAGCAATGATGGTGACGTCAGTTGGCCCTGCAATCATGTCGATGCCGACTTCGCCGAAGAGAATTTTTTTGGCAGTTGCAACAAAAGAATTTCCTGGACCAACAATTTTATCAACTTTGGCAACTGTTTTGGTGCCAATTGCCAAAGCAGCAATTGCTTGGGCTCCGCCGATTTTGTAGATTTTTTTTACACCGCAAAGTTTGGCGGCAAATAAAACTACCGGATTAATTTTGCCCTTTGAGGTTGGGGCGCAAATGCTGATTTCGCGAACTCCAGAAACTAAAGCCGGAACTGCCGACATTAAAACTGAACTCGGGTAAGAAGCAGTGCCACCTGGCACGTAAACTCCAATTGAATCAATAGCGCGCCACAGATTGCCTAGCTCAACGCCGGCGTCATCTTTAAAACGAAAATCTTTGGGAAGCTGTTTTTTGTGGTAATTTTTAATGCGAGTGAAGGCAAGTTTTAGTGCGTCTTTGACTTCTTTTGCGACCAGTTTTTCGGCGGCGTTAATTTCTTTTTCGCTGACTAAAAGATCTTCAGCCTTTTTGAAAGCTGCTTTGTCGAATTTGTTGGAGTAGGAAATTAAAGCTTTGTCGCCGTTTTTACGAGTAGTTGCGATAATTTCGCTGACGATTTGGGTGACGTCTAAATCAGAATTTTGAGCTTGGGTTAGAAATTTGTAGAAGTTTGATTTTTCTGCGCCGACGAGGTTTTGGTTTAGCTTGTTTTCGATTAGAAAGATTTTCATTTTTGTTTAATTTTTTGTCCCACTTTAATGCCCAATTTCTCAACCAATCCGCCGTTAATTTCTAACACTTTTTTCACTTTTACTTCGGAAGAAATGATGTCGAGAGAGTGGGGTTGAGCGTTGGTGCGAATACTGGCAATTACGTTGTCTTCATCGATAAAAATCATGTCGAGAGAGATGCGGGTATTTTTCATCCACATCGTAATTAGCTGAGTTTTCTTGAAAGGAAAAATCATGCCAAAATTTTGTGGTAGTTCGTCTAAATTCATTAGGCCGTACATTTTTTTTTCTTCTGAGTCGGCAATGCTAACTAAAAATTCTGAGACTAATTTTTGGCTGGAATCAAGAATCTGCAGTTTCACGTTGTAGTTTTGAGGATCGCGATTAAATTCTAAAATCTCCTTGGCATCAATGTTTTGAGGTGCTCGCAAGATTACAGCAACTACTGCAACGCAGGTAAAAATAACAAAAGTGAAACGTTTCAAATCAAATTTTCTGGCAATTTTTTTCATGATTCTTGGTTGTGAAAGCTTGTTTTTTGCAAATTGCAATGATGCTGTGGCGGCGCAAAAATCAAAGCGCGAGAGCCCAACCAGAATAAGATCGGACATAATCGACATCAAGAGAAAATCTGAAACTGTTGATTTCATCAGCAATGTTGTTGTTGAAAAAGACGATAGCAGTTTGTTGGCGCAAAAAATGACTGTGCTCTACAACGAAAAAAGTGAGGGACAGCAGGCGTCAATTAAAAGAATTAATGCCAAAGAAAATGTTAAAATCTTCAGCGAAGAATTTGTCGCCAGTGGTGATTTTGGCTATTACGACCCAAGCAAAGATATTTTTGTTTTGGAAAAAAATGTGATCGTCAATAACGGCACCTCAATTGCCAGCGGCGATAAATTCGTTTACAGTTTAGTGACTAAAAAAGGCAATTTTATTGGTGGCAAAGACGAAACTTCTATTACCGGAAATGGTGGCGACAAACGAGTCGTAGTTGTGATTGGTAATGATTTGCAGGATCGCAAAAAACAAACAAAAAAATCAAAAAATGAAGAAAACCCTCAACGTTAGAAATTTAGAAAAATCCTACGGTAAGAAAAAAGTTATTCGCGACATTAGCTTAAAAATCTTACAAGGTGAAGTGGTTGGTTTGCTTGGCCCCAATGGTGCGGGGAAGACCACTTGTTTTTACATGATTGTTGGTTTGGTTGATGTGAGTTCGGGCCATATTTTTATTGATCAAGTTGATGTAACTGGCATGCCAATGTATCAGCGCGCGCGCTTGGGTGTTAGTTATTTGCCGCAAGAGGCTTCAATTTTTCGCGGCATGAATGTGGAAGATAACATCTATTCGATACTTGAGATATCTGAAGCCAATGTGGTGAAGCGCAAAGAAAAATTGGAAGAGTTGCTCGAAGAATTTTCAATTACTCACATTAGAAAATCTCACGCTTTGTCGCTTTCGGGCGGTGAAAGAAGGCGGGTTGAAATTGCTCGTGCTTTGGCGACTAACCCTTCATTTATTTTGTTGGACGAGCCTTTTGCCGGTGTTGATCCAATCGCGGTAAATGATATTAGGCAGATGGTTGGTCATTTAAAAAATCGTGGAATTGGCGTTTTGATTACCGATCACAATGTGCGCGAAACCTTATCAATCGTGGATCGCGCTTATATTGTTTATGATGGCAAAATTTTGGCCTCTGGTTCAAAAGAGGATATTGTTGCAAATGAACAAGTGAGAAAAGTTTATTTGGGTGAAGATTTCAGAATTTAACCCAGATCCGTCGTTAGAGTTTGTCCTGGATGTAATAATCAAGATCCCACAACTTTATTTTCGCCTCGCGCGCAGTTTCTGCGACCATGGTTTTGTTGGTTTCTAAGAGCCTGTCCTAAGTCTCGAATGATGATTGCCTCAGGGCCAATTTTTGCTCCAGAGCCAATTGTAATTGGCCCTAAAATTTTCTAAAGTTTCATTTCGATGGTTTATCATTTCGTCTTAGCTCCAATATTTTTCAAAACATCTTTCCTCTTCTCCACGTCAAATCCTTCAACTGGAGAAAGCGCTAATCCAAAAACAAATCTGCATCACAATATCGCTTCAATCGTACTTAACTGTTGATTTTGGCAATAATCTCATCGGCAATTTCTTCAATTTTTTGCTGATCTTTTCCTTCAATCATTACTCGAATTAAATTTTCAGTGCCGCTCTTGCGCACTAGAATTCTGCCGCTTCCGGCAAGCGCTGCTTCTTTTGTTTTGATAAAATCTTGCACAGTTTTTTCTTCTAACGGATTTTTTTTACCGGCGTCAAATTTGGTATTTTTTAAAATTTGCGGAAAGAGTTTGAACAAATCCAAAATTTCACTCACCGGTTTTTTAGAATCAGACAATACCGACAAAACTTGCAATGCTGCAATCAAGCCATCTCCAGTTGTGGAATAGTCTGAAATCACAATGTGACCCGATTGTTCGCCGCCAAAATTGCAGCGATTTTTACGCATTTCTTCCAAAACGTAACGGTCACCAACTTGGGCGCGAATTGTAGAAACGCCGATGTAACTAAGATAATTTTCCAATGCCAAATTCGACATTTGCGTAATTACCACCGTGTCATTTTTCAAATTTCCGTCGGCGTGAAGTTTTTCGGCAATCAACGCAATTAGCTTGTCGCCGTCAATGGTGTTGCCTTTTTCGTCAACCACTAAAAGACGATCAGCGTCGCCATCCAAGGCAATTCCGATGTGGGCTTGTGTTTCTAAAACTTTTTTGCGAAGCGCTTCTGGATGTGTTGAGCCGCATTTTTCATTGATGTTGAAGCCGTTTGGTTCGGTGCCAATTTCAATTACTTCGGCACCTAATTCCCAAAAAATCTTTGGGGCAATTTTGTAAGCGGCGCCGTTAGCGCAATCGATGACGATTTTTAAACCGGTGAGGTTTTTATCTTTGGGAAAAGAATTTTTGACAAATTCGATGTAGCGATTTGAAGCATCGTCCAATCTTTTAACGCGACCGAGACTTTCTGGCTTAGCTAAGTGGGGTGTGATGTCGCCATCAATTAATGCTTCAATTTCCTTCTCAAGTTGGTCGCTTAATTTATGTCCGTCGCGAGTGAAAATTTTAATGCCATTGTCGCAATAAGGATTGTGTGACGCTGAAATCATAATGCCAATGTCAGCGCGAATTGAGCGCGTCAGCATTGAAACCGCGGGGGTTGGAACGGGGCCCACCAAAAACACATCCATGCCAACCGCGGCAAGTCCAGCGGTGAGGGCGGGTTCAATAACATAGCCAGAAAGACGAGTGTCTTTTCCAATCACCACACGATGACGATGTCCGCCATCAATAAATTTTGCCCCAATTGCCATGCCAACTTTTAAGGCGATTTCTGCGGTCATCGGAAATTTGTTAGCTGTTCCACGAATGCCGTCGGTGCCGAAATATTTACGAGTCATGGTTGACGATTTTATTGGGTTATCTGTTTTAAAATTAGGTCTAATTTTTCTTTTATTTCAGGGTCGATTTTTTCTTCAGGCATGCAATCGACCAGTTCGTGAAAATTATTTTTTGATGAGAAGCCTTTGGGCAAGCCAGTTTTTTGACAAAAATCTACGAGAATTTCTTCAATTTTTTTGCTTGCTTTGGTTGTTGACCAATATTCGCTTTTTTCATCTTTTAGGTCTTTTGGGGCAAATGAATTTTTTACAATTTCATCCATTATTTCTAAATATTTAACTTCACCAAAAAACAGCGATGGGGCTTCATTAAGGTTTTGAGATCGTTTATT
Organism: Rickettsiales bacterium; assembly: GCA_947442475.1. Taxonomy (GTDB): domain Bacteria; phylum Pseudomonadota; class Alphaproteobacteria; order Rickettsiales; family UBA1997; genus UBA2645. The sequence continues at coordinate 15,092 of CANEVP010000014.1, read as the reverse complement.
TTGCTCTCTTTTTGCAAACTCCTTTAGCGTTTCTGCGGAAAAAAAATAATTTTCGATTTCACATTTTTTCCATCGCACTTGTTTCAGATTCTCAACTTCTGAATCATTTTCGTTTGCTGTTTTATTGTCGCTATCAAGCAAAATAATTCCGTAAATTTTTCCGTCTGAAATAGTTTCTTTAATGGCTTGAAAATGCTTTTTTGCTCCAGATTGCTTATTATTTTTGTCAGCAAATTCATATCTAAAAACTCTGTCGTCGTTGAGATATTTTTTTACTTTGTGATTAAGTTTTGTGGCAAAAGCTTTTAAAATATCAAAGTCGGTTGAGCCTTCTAAATAAAGAATAAAACGCGTTTTTTCGGCGTAATAATAATCTTCGATTTTTATTTCTTTTAAAGACTCGAGTAAGTGTTTTTTGGTTTTGCTGTCAATATTTCTCTGAGCTGAGTTTGGGTAAAAAGCAATTACCTCGTCATCCATTTCAATTGCCTGCGTCAAAACAACTTCCGAATGGCTAGCGGCAATAATTTGCGAGTTATTTTGCGAGCTTAATTCTTTAAGCAACTTGTAGACTTCTTTCTGTTTTAAAACTTCCAAATGGGCGTCGGGCTCGTCGAGCAAAAGAATTGAATTTGGCTTAACCATTAAATAGCTCAACAACAGCAGCACTTGCTGCATTCCGCGACCAGAATTGGCAATTTCAAGTTTTGTTGGGTTTTTCTTTTCAAAATCTTTTGAGTAAAAAATTTCAATATCGCCATTGCCCGCCATTTCTGGTTGGTAAAGTTCGATGGCAAATAAATCTTTTATATTTTTAACCAACGAATCCCAATTTCTTTTTTTGTTTTGAATGAGGTCAGAATTATTTTTGACATCCGAGGTAGCAAAAACTTCGGGATTAGAAATTCTGTAGCAAATATTGCGCAAAACCGAGCCAGTTAAGCCTTCGCCAATTCTGGCATCAATTGCTTCTTGATCGAGAAATCTCGATTCACTTGGCAGCAAGCCAGACATTGTTGGTAAAAAAGCGATATTAAGGCGATCAAATATTTCGGGTTTTTTTAAGAGTTTATTATTTTTGCCTACTATTGCTCTAGCGTAAATCAGCTCTTCGCCGTGATGCTTTAGCTGAATTGCTAAATCAAAATCTTCTTCTTCAAAAAATAAGGTGACGTGAATTTCAATTAATGGCGTAACGGTTAATTCATGCCAAATATTACGAACATCTTTGGTGGGCAGGGCAAAAATTTCTTTACGAGTTATTGTGACTCCATCTCTTTTTTTATCTTTTGAATCGGCAGTTTTAGTTTTTTTCTGGCGGTTTTTTTCAAGAATTTTCTTTGTCGCCAAATGCCAAAGCGCAATTGCTTGAAGCAGCGTTGTTTTGCCTGTATTGTTTGAGCCGATTAAAACGGTGGATTTTCCAAGTGAAATTTCACCCGTGTCTTTAAAAGATTTAAAATTTTTGATCGAAATATTTTTAATCACAGTTTGTTATTTGATTAAATTTTTTATTGCCTCAATCGCTTGAGCAATTCCATCTTTATTAACCCCGCCGCCCATCGCTAAATCTTTTTTGCCGCCACCTCCTTTGCCGCCAACTGCTTCAACTAAAGGCGCGATTAATTTTGCGGAATCAAATTTCTCAAGCAAATCGGCGCCAATTGAAACGCACACTGCAACTTTGTCGTCTTTATTGCCAAAGAAGGCAAAAACGCTTTGAGATAAAAATTCTTTTTTTGCTTTGGCATCCATCAAAATTTCGCGCACATCTTTGGCATCCGCATCTTCAAAAGTGTGAGTTACTAAAGTTATGTCGCCAACTTTCTCAGATTTCAAATTATTTAAAGCTCCAAGCAAAACTTGGCGTTTTAAACGCTCAATTTCTTTGATTTTTTTCTTTAAGATTTCTTCGAGGATTTTTGGATCAGTAACGCCAAAGTGCGAATTATCTGACGCGCCGCCGCCAAGATTTGAAATTTCCAAATCTTTTTTATTAATTTCTCCGATTTGTTTGGAGCTAAATTCTTTTTGTTTTTCTGCTTGTTCGCTTAAATATTTTTTCACCCCAGCACCGCTTTTAGCCTCGATTCTTCTAATTCCTGACGCGACTGATTTTTCTGAAATAATTTTAAAAGCCTCAATTTCAGAAGTATTTTTAACGTGAGTTCCGCCACATAATTCAACCGAATTTCCCATTTTCACCACGCGAACCTCAGCGTCATATTTTTCACCAAACAAAGCCTCAGCACCACTTTTGCGAGCAGCGTCCAGCGCCATCAAATTAGTGTTTACCGAGTTATTTTCTTTGATTTTTGAGTTAACCAAATCCTCAACTTTTTTGATTTCTTCAGCCGTCATCGCGCGGTTAAAATTGAAGTCAAAAGTGAAATATTCGGCGTCAACATTTGAGCCTTTTTGCGAAATCGAATTTCCTAAAACTTCTTTCAAAGTTTTGTGCATCAAGTGGGTTGCCGAGTGATTGGCGGCGCGGGTTTTGCGGCTTTCTTTATTTACTTGTGTGGTAACTGCGTCACCAATTTTGAAAGTGCCTTTAGTTTCTAAAATTAAATGCAGAAATAAATTTCCGGCAGCTTTTCTGGCTTCAGAAATTGTAAATATATTGTCACCACAAATGATTTTTCCATCATCGCCTTTTTGGCCGCCGGAAGTGGCGTAGAAGCTAGTTTGATCCAAAATTACAAAAGCGTTTGGTGCTTCTGAGATAAATAAAATTTTCGCAGGGCTTTCTAGTTTTTCGTAACCCAAAAATTTGGTTTCACCGAATTTTTCTTTGAGTTCAAAAAACAAATTATCTTCTTTTTCTTCGCCAGAACCAGACCAGTTTTTGCGGGCGCGTTCGCGCTGCAATTCCATTTCGCGATAAAAATTGTCGGTATCAACTTCTAGATTTTTTTCTTTGAGGATATCTTGAGTTAAATCGAGCGGGAAGCCATAAGTATCATAAAGTTTAAACGCGATAGAACCATGTAATGGGGTCGAGCCAAAGGTTCCGTCTATTCCCTCCCATAGTTTGGTATATTCAATACCACCAATTTCTTCGGTGCGTTTTATGCGAGAAATTTCTTCTTCCAAAATCTTCAAACCCTTCTCTAGCGTTTCACGAAATTTTTCTTCTTCGTTTTTTAACGCATCAATAATTGTGTCGCGAGCACGCGCCAATTCTGGATAAGCCGCACCCATTTCTTTGATTAAAATATCGACCAGCTTGAACATCATGGCTTCAGTAGCGCCCAACTTGTGAATTTGTCGCATGGCGCGGCGCATGATGCGGCGTAGAACGTAGCCGCGCCCTTCATTGCTTGGCAGCACGCCGTCAGCGATTAGGAAGCAGGATGATCTTAGGTGATCGGCGATGATTTTTAGTTCTGGTTTTGTCTGCATAGTTTTTGAAATAACTCTATTTTTATAGGTCCCTGAGCAACGCACTTCGTGCTTTGCTCAGGGACCTATAGCGTTTTTTAACCAACCAAATGAATCGCAATTTCTAAAGCTGGTCTTTTGCCCATCAAATCTTCGAAAGCTTTTAGCATTTTAGTTCGCAAAGTTTTTTCGATTTCGGCCATCACTTTAGTTTCTTGCAATTTTTTGCGGCTTTTTTTGCTTTTCATAAATTTAAGGCCAAAACCTTCATTTAACTGCAATTCGCGCGCTTTATTTCTTAAAATAAACTGAATTTCGTTTTGCAACATCTCTGCGGCTTGGCGATCACTTTTCAAATCGTAAGCGCCAACAGAAATTATGCGTGGTTTTGAAGTTAAAGTTAGTGAGTCATTAACCGTTAAAGAAATGGTCACAATGCCGGCAAATTGTAGTTTTTTGCGTTCTCTTAAAACTTCACTTTTCAAATCTAAAAGCTGTTTGCCATCAACGCCGATGTAGCCAACTTTTACTTTGCCGACAATTTCGGAATTCATGTGATTTTCCGCGTCAAATCTAACGGCAGCGCCATTTTCAATTTGAATTACGCGAGGCACGTTGCAATCTCTTGCGATTTCGCAGTGAGTTTTGGTGTGCAAAAATTCGCCGTGAACCGGAATGGCAATTTTTGGTTGGGCCAGAGCATACATTTCATACAATTCTTCTTGCGAAGGATGGCCCGAAACGTGCACGAAGTGATCTTTTTCAGTTAAAACATCGATTTGTTTTTTGGCTAATTCGTCAAAAAGTTCGAAGATTTTTTTCTCGTTTCCTGGGATAATTTTTGATGAAAAAATCATCAAATCACCCTTGGTAAAACGAATAGTTGGATGCATGTCGGTTGCGATTTTACGAGTGCCAGCGTTGGGCTCGCCCTGACATCCAGTTGAAATAACCAAGATTTCGCTTTTGGCATAAAACTTCATCTCGCGATCAGAAATGAATTCAAAATTTTCGGCAAAATAGCCGCTTTTTTTGCCAACTTCGTGAAGGCGGTGCAAAGAAAATCCGGCGAGCACAACTTTTCTGCCTACGTCGCGAGCGATTCGGCAAATGGTGTGGACGCGGGCCAAATTTGAGGCGAAGGTGGTTACGCCAACCAAACCTTTGCGGCCTTCGATCAAACTTTTTAGCGAATCGTAAAGTTCACCTTCCGAGCGTGAGTGCCCTTCAGATAGCGCGTTGGTTGAGTCGCAGATCACGGCTAAAATTTCACCGCGGTCACCATAAGCTTTGATTCTTTCTTTTTCAGAAATATCGCCAACCACCGGATCTGGATCGAATTTCCAATCTCCTGTGTGAAGAATATTACCTTTGTGGGTTTTAACCATCACCGCTTTCATCTCAGGAACTGAGTGGGTTAGGCCGATAAATTCTAATTGAAAGGGTCCAAGGTTTAAATCGCGTGAGCCTTCAATGATGTGGATTGGCACTTCTTTTTCGAGTTTGAATTCTTGCAATTTGGTGCGCAAAAAATTTGCTGCAAATTCAGTGGCGTAAACCGGAACTTCAAGATCTCTCCACAAATATTGCACGGCGCCTAAGTGATCTTCGTGGATGTGAGTAATCACGATCCCAAGTAAGTTTTTGCGATTGGCTTTAATGAAAGAAATGTCAGCTGTCATCATGTCAACGCCCGGTACGTCGTAGGCAAATCCCATGCCGCAATCGATCATAATCCATTTGCCGTCAAGATGGTATAAATTGAGATTCATGCCAATTTCGTTAGCGCCGCCCAAAGGCAAGAAGAGTAGGTCGCTTTGATGTTTTTTTAAGTTAAGATCCATGTGAGGAATTTTTGAGAATTAAGATTTAAATTTTCGAATTATTTTCATAAACAATTTGAAGTCCTTCTAGCGTAAGGTCGGGCTCGTAATACTCGACTTCGTTTTTTAAAGCATCTTTGAAAAGTTCAGCAAGTCCGCCCGTAATTATGCGGGTGGTTTTGTGTTCAAGTTCTTTTTCGATTTTTACAATCATACCTTCAATCAGCGAAATATAACCAAAGAACGCACCTGAATTCATTGCTTCAATAGTGTTTTTGCCGATTACGTTTTTTTGCGCTTTAACTGAAATTTTCGGCAATTGCGCCGTCATGTCGTGCAGAGCTTTTAAAGAAAGATTGATGCCAGGCGCAATAACTCCGCCCAAATATTCGCCGCTTTTTCCAACCACATCAAAAGTGGTCGCGGTGCCGAAATCAATGATAATTAAATTGCCGCCAAATTTTTTAAATCCGGCTATCGAATTAATGATGCGATCACAACCGACTTCGTTTTTGTTTTGCACTTTGAGGTCGATGTTCAAATCGACATTGTCTTGTCCGATGACGAGAATTTTTCCGGTGAAAGTTTCGCTGGTGAATTTTTTAATCGATTCGCAAATCAGGCCAGTAAGAGTTGGAACCACCGATCCGATGATAGCGCCAGAAATTTTTAGGCAGTCTATTCTTTCAGTGAGGCAAAGTTCGATAATATCAACCGCGTAGTCGTCAGCTGATTTTTTGGTGTTGCTAGGCAAGCGCCATTTTTTGATTAATTGATTATTTTCAAAAATTCCGATGACGATGTTGGTGTTGCCGATGTCGAAGGTGAGAAGCATAAAATTAGTGGTAAGTGGTGAGCGCTAAGTGGTAAGTGGGGCGGAGATATTTACTTACCACTCACCACTCACCACTTAAGTAAACTTGTTTATTTCAATTTCGCGCAAGCATCAGCGATTCGTTGCATTGAGTTGTTTAGAAATTCTTCGCTTGCGGCGTAAGAGATTCTGAAGAAATCAGGGGCGCCGAAAGCAACGCCCGGAACCACTGCAACTAAAGCTTCTTCAAGCAAATAGCTGGCAAAATCATTGTCGTTTTCAATTGTTTTTCCGGTTGGAGTTTTTTTGCCAAACAAGCCTTTGCATGAAGGAAAAACGTAGAAAGCGCCATTTGGCGTGTTGCAATCGATACCTTCAATTTTGTTAAGCATTGAAACCACGGTGTCGCGGCGCGCTTGAAAAATTTTGGCGTTGGTTGGGATGTAGCTTTGCGTGCCGTTTAAGGCTTCAACTGAGGCTGCTTGCGAAATTGAACTTGGGCTGGAAGTGCTTTGTGATTGAATCACTGACATTGCTTTGATTAATTTTTCAGGTCCTGCGCCGTAGCCAATTCTCCAGCCAGTCATGGCGTAAGCTTTAGAAACGCCGTTAACGATCAAAGTGCGTTCTTTTAATTTTGGTTCAACTTCGGCAATGGTTGCGAACTTCAAGTTGTCGAAAATCAAATGTTCGTAGATATCATCAGCCATTATGTGAACTTGCGGGTGACGAAGCAAAACATCAGCCAAAGCTCTTAATTCAGCTCCGGAGTAACAAGCGCCAGTTGGGTTGCTTGGAGAATTTAAAATAATCCATTTAGTTTGTGGGGTGATTTTAGCTTCCAAAGCGTCAGGAGTAATTTTGAAATTATTTGCCGCAGATGAATCAACAATCACCGGTTTTCCGCCGGCAAGCAAAACCATGTCGGGGTAAGAAACCCAGTAAGGAGCGGGAATAATAACTTCATCTTCTGGGTTAACTGTTGCCAAAAGTGCGTTAAAAATAACTTGCTTGGCGCCTGTGCTAACAATGATTTCAGAAGCTTTATATTCTAAAGAATTTTCACGCGAAAATTTTGCGATGATGGCTTTTTTAAGAGCCGGAGTTCCGTCAACTGCGGTGTATTTTGTGTCGCCTTTGTTGATTGCGACAATCGCAGCTTGTTTGATGTTTTCTGGAGTATCGAAATCTGGTTCGCCCATTCCCAAAGAAATAATATCTTTGCCGGCAGCTTTTAATTCGGCGGCTTTCATGGCAACGGCAATAGTTGGAGACGCTTTAATATTACTTAAAGAAGATGCTAAAAATGACATTTTTTTGAAGTTTTAAAATGAAGGAAGAATTTGACTTTTTCGAAGGCCGCGCGTTTTATGCGGGCTCGCCTCTTTGTCAATTATTTCCTCCTTTAAAAAACTCTTAAAAATTATGTCCGGTGTAATAGGTACCGATCCGCTATTTTTGGGTTTAACCAGGCCGTCGATGATCTTGGGCGTAAGCTACAACTTCGCTGCTTTAAACGGCATCGTGTCGCTACTTGCTTTTGTTATTACCAGCAAATTTTTCTACCTGTTAATTTTGCTTCCGGGTTTGCACATGGTGGGCTGGTTTATTTGTTTGAAAGAGCCAAGGGCAATTGAGCTTTTTTTGGCAAAGACTTCTAAATGTGGTGTTTGCCGCAATCGGTATTATCACGGTGGCACGAATTCTTACGACGTTTACTAACATACCATCCACATTGTCATGCTGAGCCTGTCGAAGCATGATTCGGGGCGCCGTGCCTAGAATCATGCTTCGACAGGCTCAGCATGACAATGAAAGAGTTTTTAATTTTCCATCGGATGAAAATCTCATCCGATTTTTTTTGTTTTTATTTATGCATAAATATCGCACGCACAATTGTTCTGAGCTTAACAAATCTAACGTCGGACAAACCGTTAAACTTTCAGGCTGGGTTCACTCAAAACGCGATCACGGCAGTTTGATTTTTATCGATTTGCGGGATCATTTTGGGCTTACGCAAATAGTAATCGACCAACAAAATTCTGCGTTAAATCTCGATCAAATTGCTTCAATTAAACTTGAATCGGTAATTACTATTGTTGGCGAAGTGGTGGCACGGGCCGCAGAAGTGGTGAATACAAATATCAAAACTGGCGAAATCGAAATCAAAATTAACGAACTAATTGTTGAATCTCTAGCTGAGCAAATCCCTTTCCAAATCAGTGCTGACGAAAATTATCCAGAAGAACTTCGCTTAAAATATCGTTTTCTTGACTTACGTCGCGAAAAAACTCACAAAAATATTGTGCTGCGCAGCCAAGTAATTTCTAGCATCCGCGCTGAAATGACGGCTCAAGGATTTCTTGAAATTCAAACGCCAATTTTAACTGCGTCATCTCCAGAAGGTGCGCGCGATTATTTGGTGCCAGCGCGACTTCATCCCGGTAAATTCTACGCGCTTCCGCAAGCGCCACAGCAGTTTAAACAGCTTTTGATGGTTTCTGGTTTCAACCGCTATTTCCAAATTGCACCGTGTTTTCGTGACGAAGATTTGCGCGCCGATCGCGCTCCTGAATTTTACCAGCTCGACATGGAAATGTCTTTTGTAACGCAAGAAGATGTGTTTGCTGCAATTGAGCCGGTTTTGAAAAACATCTTCAAAAAATATGGCGTTAAAAAAACTTCTGATGAAGATTTTGTGCACATCAAATACGAAGACGCGATGCTTAAATACGGCATCGACAAGCCTGATTTGAGAAATCCGATTTTGATTTCTGACGCGACTGAAATTTTTAGGGCTTCAGAATTTTCAATTTTTGCTAAGCAAATTGATCAGGGCGCATGGATTCGCGCAATTCCTGCGCCAAAATGCGCCGCGCAACCGCGTTCGTTTTTTGACAAAATGATAGAGCACGCGCAACAAAACGGCGCCAAAGGTTTGGCTTACATTATCTTTGATGAAAATGGTGAAGCGAAAGGCCCGATTGCGAAATTTTTAACCGCCGAAAAATTGGCGAACTTGAAAAAAACTGCCGGCCTCGAAAATGGTGACGCGGTATTTTTCTCTTGCGGCAAAAAAACTGAAGCGGCGAAAATCGCAGGTGTTGTAAGAATAAAATTGGGCAACGATTTGAAATTAATCGATGAATCAATTTATAAATTCTGCTGGATTGTTGATTTTCCAATGTACGAATTAAACGAAGAAACTGGCAAAGTTGAATTTTCTCACAATCCTTTCTCAATGCCACAAGGCGGTTTAGAGGCCTTGAATTCACAAGATCCAACCACAATAAACGCTTTCCAATATGACATCGTTTGTAACGGTGTTGAGCTTTCTTCTGGCGCAATCAGAAACCACAAGCCAGAAATCATGTATCGCGCTTTTGAGCTTGCCGGATATGGCCGCGAAGTGGTTGAAGATCAATTTGGCGCCATGTTAAACGCTTTCAAATTTGGCGCTCCACCGCACGGTGGGTTGGCTCCTGGAATTGATCGTATCATTATGCTTTTAGCTGATGAGCCAAATATTCGCGAAGTAATTCCTTTTCCAATGAACGGCAAAGCGCAAGATTTGATGATGAATGCGCCAGCGAATGTTTCAGAAAGACAGTTGAAAGAGTTGAATGTTGATTTGAGTAAGAAGGCGCGGGATTTATTGGAGAAATAAATATTAAATTTCTTAGTCATGCTGAGCCTGTCGAAGCATGATTTAGGTCTCGTGGCTAGAATCATGCTTCGACAGGCTCAGCCTGACAGGGAGTTTGTTGCTATAGTTGTTGATTTAACACCGCAAAAGGGTTGCTAATTTTCACTTCCAAAAAGCGCTCAACTTGCGACTTACAAGACGAGCCGCTTACCATGATGATATTTTCTTGATCTTGCCCCAATTTAATTAGCAACTCTTGCCAATTATTTTCGAAAATAATTTTTGAGTCTGCGAAGTTTTGTTCTTCCATGCCAAAGCTGCCGCTCATGCCGCAGCAGCCCGTTTTGATGATGTTTATTTTGATGCCAAATTTTCCAAAAATTTCACTCCAAGTTTCAGCGATTCTGCCAATATTTGTTTGTTCGGAGCAATGTAAGATCAGGTGATGTTTTTTGTCGTTTTTTGAAGTTTTTTTGATCGCGATTTGCTGCAAAAATTCGGCCAAATAAAGCACCTCAATTTTTTGATCGAAGAAGCGGATATATTCATCGCGGTAAGATAGAGCAAAGCTTGGATCAATGCTAATTAGCGCGCCATTTAAACTGCTTAAGTAAGAAATATTTTTTGCGACAACTTTTCTAAATTGATTCAAGAAACCCTTGGCGTGCAAGGCTTTGCCGTTTTCGAAAACTTTGGTAAATTCTACGTTGAAGCCAAGTTTGTTTAAAATTTCGAAAGCGTTTTGTAATTCTAAGCCATGAAAATAATTGCTGTAAGCGTCGCGCAAAATGTAAATTTTAGCGCCATTTTTATTGTTGTGCGAACTGCGGCAAGTAGAAGAAATTGGCAAAATATCAGTCACGCCAAAAATTTTGCGGATAAGAAATTTTGTCAGGCGCTTTTGCGTTACAAAATTAAAAACACGAGGAAATCTGCCAAAAATGAGCAATAATTTTTCAATATTTCCGATCAAATAATCCTGAGCTTTGCGGAAATTTTTAGTGAAATAAAGTGACAAAAAATAAGCCTTGGCGTCAGGAATGCTAACCTTGATTGGACATTGAGTATTGCATGCTTTGCAGCCCAAGCATTTAGAAAAAGATTCGTAAATTTCAGAGTCGAAATTTTTGCTAAAAAAGTTCGAAACTTTCGCGGAAAAATTCTTAAAAAATTCTCCAGAAATATTTTTTCTAATTGAAGGCAAATCAGAATTTTGGCGCACCCATTCTTTAAAAAGCATGGCGCGTCCTTTTGGCGAAAAGCGGCGGTCAAGAGTTGCTTTGTAAGATGGGCACATCGCCAAAGATTTATCCAAGTTAAAACACAAAGCATTGCCGTTGCAGCTTAAAATATTTTCAAATTCATCGTGAATTTGGGGCGAAATATTTTCGTCAAATTCGCCGCGCATTGTCACTTGATCAAGCTCGGTAATTGCTTGCTGCTGGCAATTTTGCCGCAATTTAGTTGATCGTGCGGGTCAAAAGTTTTTTTGATTTCTTTGAAAATTTGCACCACATCTGCACCCAAAAACTTCTCACTATATTCGCCGCGAAAGCCTTTGCCATGTTCGCCCCAAATCATGCCTCGATGTTTTAAAAGCAGCTCGCAAACTTCATCAGAAATTTTGCGGATTAAGTCGCGATCACTTTCTTGGCGCAGGTTTAAAGCTGGGCGCACGTGCAAACAGCCCGCATCAACGTGGCCAAACATGCCGTAAGTGACGCCGTATTTTTTTAAGATTTCGCGAAAAGATGAGATGTATGCGGCCAGCTCCACGGGTGGCACGACAGTATCTTCGACAAAAGGAATCGGGCGTTTTTTGCCCTTCATAGCGCCAAGCAGCCCAACGCCTTGCTTGCGTAGATTCCAAATATTAGCGATTTCGCTTTTGTCGTTGATGATGAAGTGATTTTCAAAGAGATAATTTTCTTTGGAAAGTTGCTGCTTTAGATCTTCTTCATGCTTTTCAAATTCAGCTAAATTGTCGTAGGCAAATTCTAAAATATTAATTGAAGTGTCGTGGCCGTCGCCAACCAAATGGCCAACATCTTGCCAGATAATGTCGTTGCGCGACAAGCGAATAACATTTTCGTCAATGGTTTCAATTGCTGAAGGATTTAGCGCGATGACATTTTGGGCATCTTTTAGAGCGGCATCAAAATTTTGATAACGCAGTAAAAGCACTCGTTTTTTTGCCGGCAGTTTTTTTAATTTCACGGTAATTTTGCTAACCAAAGCTAGCGTGCCTTCGGATCCTGAAATCAAATAATTCAAATCAAGATTTTCATTAGCAAAAGACTTCTCGATATTGTAGCCGGTTGCGGTGCGCGCTAGATGTTTTGAAGAATAAAGGTTGCGAGCACGCGCCAAAATTTCGCTTAAGTTTTTATTTAAATTTTTCGAACCAGCCTTGCTCGAAATGATATTTTCTTCACCTAAAACATGCAGCGACAAATCTAAAATATTATCCGAAGTTCTGCCGTGAGTGCAGGAGCCTTTACCGCAAGCGTCAGTATTTACCATGCCGCCAATTGTGGCGCGATTGCTTGGCGAAATATTGGGTGGAAAATAAAGATTAAATTTTTCGAGTTCAGAATTTAGCACATCCAAAATCACGCCTGGTTCAACTTCAGCGCAAAGATTTTTTTCATCAATTTTGATGATGTGGTTCATGTAGCGCGAATAGTCAAGAATCAAACCGCGGTTGATCGACTGGCCGTTGGTGCTGGTGCCGCCACCTCGGGCAGTGATTTTTATTTGGTGAAATTTTTTTTGATTTAGCAGTTTAAAAATCAGCTCAACATCACTTTGGCTGCGCGGAAAAATCACGCCGTCGGGCTCAATTTCGTAGATGCTATTGTCGGTTGCGTAAATCACTGCAACCGATTTTTGCCTATTAACATCTCCCGCAAAGCCGCTGTTTTTAAGCGCTAAAAGGAAAACTTGGTTTAAATTCATCGAGCTAAAAAAGAGATTAAATCTTGGGTGCTGTAAAAGAAATTTTCCGCTTCTTTGATCACCGCTTCGCGCGCGGCATGCTTTCCAAAGCCGCAGAAAGTTACTTTTGGATTGGCCTTTGCCACCTCTAAATCAGTGTATCCATCACCCACCATGAAAATTTTATCGTAAGATTTTTTAGCCAAAATTTGCGCCACGATTTTTGGTTTGCCGCCATTTTGCGCCAAGATGTTTCGCTCTTCAAAACCCACGACTTTTTCGCCTGCAAAAACAAAATTATTGGCAAAACAATTTTGGCGCGAAATTCCAAGGGCGTCGGCTGCTGGATAAATAATTTCAAGAAAGCCGCCGGAAATAATGTAGAAATCAAAATCAGATTTTAACTGATTTAATCCTTCGACAAAGCCGTTGGTAATGTATGTACAAATTTCTGATTTGAGTTCTTCAATTTCAGATTTTGTAAGTTGGATGTGAGCAAAGCGCAGGCGCAGCGAATCAGCAAAAGTCATCTTGCCGCCCATTGCCGCGTGAGTAATTTTTTCGATTTCTTCTTTTTGATCTTGGTTGGTTTTGGCGATTAGAAAATCAAGCGTTTCGATTGAAACTAGCGTTGAATCAAAGTCAAAAATGGCGCATTTATTTTTCATGCGCGCGCCATTTTGTAAGCATATTCAAACCACTCGCACAAAATTTTGACGTCGCTGTCATCAACCGTTAAGCCGCACCAGATGCGAAAAGAGGCGGGGGCTGTGTTGTAGCCTTTAATGTCGAAGGCAACTTTTTCGGATTGTAAAATTGCTGCAATTTTGTCGATGAATTTTCTTTGCTCATCTTCTGCCAAAGCTTTAAACCAGCTCTGGGATGGTTTAAAACAGACGGAAGTGCGTGATTGATATTTTTTTTCAGCACAAAGGTTTTCAAAATTTTCGGAATTTTTTAGAAAATTTGAAACCGCTGCGAAGTTGCTATTTACGCGGTTATACATCGCTTCAATGCCGCCGCTTTGCTTGATCCACAAAAGAGTGTCTAGCGCATCTAAAATACAAATTGTTGAAGTGGTGTTAATAGCTGCTCCTTCAAAAACGGCAGAGCTGAAAACGCCTTTTTTCTTAAGTTGGTAAATTTTTGGCAAAGGCCAGTTTGGAGTGTAGTTTTCGATTCGCTCAACAGCGCGCGGGCTTAAAATTAAAACACCGTGCTGCGCTTCACCGCCCAAAGATTTTTGCCAAGAATAAGTTGTGACATCGAGTTTAGAAAAATCGATTGGCATTGAAAAGGCGGCGGAAGTGGCGTCGCACAAAGTTAGACCTTTTCTATTTGCTGGAATAAAATCGAGATCGTTCAAACACACGCCAGACGTAGTGCCGTTAAGTGTAAATACAACGTCGCGATCAAAATCAACCGCAGAAATTTCAGGAACTTTCCCAAACTCAGCCGAAAATTTACGCACATCTGGCAAGCGCAATTGTTCGGTGATTGCTTTGTACCACTCGGCACCAAATGCCTCAAAATAAATTACGTCAACTGGTCGCTCTCCCAGTATATTCCACATCGCGGCTTCAAAAGCGCCAGTGTCGGAGGCGGCAATTATCGCGATTTTGTAGTCTTTGGGAACATTTAGAAGTTCAAGGCTTAGGGCGTTGACTTCGTTGATAACTTTTAAAACTTCTTTTGAACGGTGCGATCTGCCTAAAAGTTCGGTCTTGTTTAAAAATTCAGCATTCCAGTTTGGTCTTTTGGCGCAAGGTCCGCTGCTGAATTTGTTGGAATTTGGTTTTTGCGTTGGCTGCATAAATTTAAGAAATTGTCACCGCAAGAGTTCCGGCAATTGATTTGATTCCTTCTTTTAAGGCCTTTGGAACTTCTTTAGCTTCAACGTCCAAAACCACGTAACCAATTTCAGAGTCGGTTGAAAGAATTTGTGACTGAATGTTTAGGTTATATTTGCTGATTTCTTGGTTGATGGCTTGAAGCATTCCTGGCGTGTTGGTATGGGCGTGAGTGATTCTGAGGCAGCCTTCTTTTGGTTTTTGTAGCGACAAGTTTGGAAAGTTCACCGCCATTGCCGTTGAGCCGATAAGATGGTTTTGCGCTAGTTTGTTTGACACTTCAACTGCGATATTTTCTTGCGCTTCTTGTGTGCTGCCGCCGATGTGAGGAGTTAGTAAAACATTATCGAATTTGCGTAGAGGAGAAATGAATTCTTCATTGTTGCTGGCAGGTTCAATTGGGAAAACGTCAATTGTGGCACCCGCAACATGCTTAGATTCAAGCGCTTCTGCTAAAGCTTCAATATCGACAACATTGCCGCGCGAGTTGTTAAGGAACCTCTGAACAACCCACAAATTCCTCACCACGCAACTGAGAATTTTTAGATTTTCCAAATCCAAAAAAATTCCCTCAGTTTTTACCATAATTTTCTCGCAAAATCAGCCAATATTTTAGCCAACCTTGTTACTTTTGTGGT